>NZ_RKHK01000001.1:647079-970618 GCF_003752405.1 Bogoriella caseilytica
CCGCCGAGCAGGGCACACACCTGAGTACCGATCATGCCTGAAGCCCCCGTGACGGCCACGGTCGGCGTTCTCTGGTCGCCGCCTCCCTCAGCCCGGAGCTGGCTGGGCAGCCGGCCGTGCGCACGGTGGAAGGTGAGATCGCCGAGGAGCTGGCGCTCCCGGAAGCCGAACTGGCGCACGAACTCCGCAGTCATCACCGACTCGAGCTGTGGCTCCGCGGGGCGAGCCAGCCGCGGGAGTTCGTACTCCACATGGTCGACCATCCGGGAGGCGGGCCCACTCGCTGGGTCCGCCGCACCACCGGCATCCTCGGTGGCGTCGGTGAACTCCCGGGAGTGCAGCCAGAAGGAGAAGGGCCCAGAGACCGCCTCATCGGCCATGACCTCGCCGGGCTCGTAGGCGCTGTGGCGCGCCAGCCACGCCACCTCGGGGGCGAGGAACCCCGGAACGGGCAGTGGCAGGAGCGTGCGCGCCAGGCCGTAAGCCGAAGTCACGCCCAGGCCGAAGCGCCCGGGCGGGAAGACCTTCAGGCGTGCCTGGGCGCCGACGTCGATGCCGTCCGGTTCAGCGACCACCCTCCCGGCGAAGGGCGGGAAGAGCCGCGTGAGGGCTCCGGGGCGAGCCAGCCATGCGGTGACGTCCTCGCGGGCGAAGGGGAGGTCGGTGACCTTCCGGTAGATGGGCATCAGACCTCTTCCCTCGCGCGGAGTCTCCGTAGAGCGGGGGCCTCAGAGCCCCTGTGCCAAGCGATGGTACGCGGCATTCCACCGCAGTTCCTGGGCAAAACCGCGGGTGGTGGTGCCCTCGTCGATAACCGCCAACTCCACCTCGGTCATCTCAGCGAGATCGGCGAAGGCTTCCAGGCCGGCCGCGGTGCTCAGTACCGTGTGGTGGGCCGCTCCTGCGGTCAGCCAGCACTCGGCCGAGGTGGCGAAGCCCGGGCGAGGCTCCCACACCGCGCGCGCCACCGGCAGGTTCGGCAGCGGCGCGTCCGGCGGCACCAGGTCGACCACGTTGGCCGTCAGCCGGAAGCGCTCCCGCAGGTCGGACATGGCCACCACCACGCCTTCGCCCGGATCGGCGTCGAAGACGAGACGGACCGGGTCCTCGCGGCCTCCGATGCCCAGCGGATGGATCTCCACCTTCGGGGTGCTGGTGGTCAGGGAGGGGCAGATCTCCAGCATGTGCGCGCCGAGGATCTTCTCCTGGCCCGGCGTCATCTCGTAGGTGTAGTCCTCCATGAGGGACGCACCGCCCGGCAGGCCGTGGCCCATGACCTTCGCGGCCCGCACCAGCAGCGCGGTCTTCCAGTCGCCCTCGGCGCCGAAGCCGTAGCCCTGGGCCATCAGGCGCTGCACGGACATGCCGGGGAGCTGGCGCAGGGCGCCGAGGTCCTCGAAATTGGTGGTGAAGGCCTCGAAGCCGCCCTCCTCCAGGAAGGAGCGCAGACCGGCTTCGAGGCGCGCGCTGTAGGCCAGGGAGTCGCGGCGGTCGCCGCCTGCACGCAGCTCGGGCACCACGTCGTAGGTCTCGTCGTACTCGGCCAGTAGCTGGTCGATCTCGGCGTCGCTGACTGCCGCAACCCGCTCGGCGAGGTCGTTCACGCCCCAGGTGTTGACCGAGACGCCCAGACGGATCTCCGCCTCGGTCTTGTCCCCCTCGGTGACGGCCACGTTGCGCATGTTGTCGCCGAAACGGGCCAGCTTGAGGTTCGTCAGGGCATCCCGGCCGGCGGCAGCGCGCACCCAGGCGCCCACCTTGCTGCGCACGCGCGGGTCACTGGCGTGGCCGACCACGTTCTTGCGGCGCTGCCCGGTGCGGGTGGCGATGTAACCGAACTCGCGGTCGCCGTGCGCAGCCTGGTTGAGGTTCATGAAGTCCATGTCGATCTCCGCCCACGGCAGAGCGACATTGGCCTGGGTGTGGAAGTGCAGCAGCGGCTTGTCCAGCGCTTCCAGCCCGAGGATCCACATCTTGGCCGGGGAGAAGGTGTGCATCCAGACGATCACGCCCAGGCAGTTCTCGTCGGCGTTGGCCTCCAGGGCCGCGCGGCGGATCGCATCACGGTCGGTGAGCACCGGTTTCCAGACCACCTCGGCTGGTATCTCGGCGCCGTCGGCGAGGGTGCGAGCCACCTGCTGGGACTGTTCCGCGACCTGGCGCAGCGTCTCCTCGCCGTAGAGGTGCTGGGAGCCGGTGAGGAACCAGATCGTCTTGCCTGCGTACGGGTCCTGCATGGTCATGAACCGGCCTCCTCGCCGTGGTGGGGATCCTGCTGCTGCTCAGGCTGCTTGCCGCCCTGGCCGTAGACGTTCTGGTAGCGGGCGTAGAGGGAATCAATATGGGCCTGTTCGATGCGCTGCACCTCGCCGAGCTGACGCGCCACGTGCACCGTGCGTGCCACCTCCTCGCACATCACCGCGGCCTTGACCGCGGCGCGGGCGTCCTTGCCGATGGTGAAGGGGCCGTGTTGAGCCATGAGCACCGCCGGCGAGCGCGACTCGCGCAGGGTGTCCACGATGCCGCGGCCGATGGAGTCGTCGCCGATGAGGGCGAAGGGGCCGACGGGGATGTCCCCGCCGAACTCATCCGCCATCATCGTCAGCACGCACGGGATCGCTTCATGGCGCGCAGCCCAGGCGGTGGCGTAGGTGGAGTGAGTGTGGACCACACCGCCGACGTGCTCCATGTGCCGGTAGACGTAGGCGTGCGCCGCGGTGTCCGAGGACGGCTGCAGCCGGGCCGGGGTGCCGTCGTCGATCTTCTCGCCGTCCAGGGTGCAGACCACCATCACCTCGGCGGCCAGATCGTCGTACGAGACCCCGGACGGCTTGATGACGAACAGACCGGGCAGGCCGGCCTCCTCGGTGCCCGGAACCCGTTCGGAGACGTTGCCCGCGGTCCAGACCACCAGTTCGTTGCGTGGCAGCTCGGCATGCAGTGCGGCGACGCGCTCGCGGGTGGCTGCCACATGCTGGCGCAGCGCCTCGGGCAGGTCGGTGAGTGTGAGCATCGTTCCTCCAGTTCCTGCTGCGCTCAGCGCAGGGTCTCCACGGCGGTGCGCTGGATGTCCACGCCGGCGGCGTAGGTCTCGAGCCACGTGGAGTAGCCGGCCACGTCCTCGGCGTCGGGCTCGACGACCTGGAGCGCGGCTTCGGCGAAAACGCGCTCGCTCAGGTACTCGCTCAGGGACGACCCCTCGCCATGACGCCGGTAGGCGGCCAGCACGGCCATGCCCCACGCGCCCCCCTCGGCGGCCGTGTCGCCCACGGCCACCGGCGCGCCCAGCGCGGCGGCGAGCAGGCGCTGCGCGACTCCAGCGGTGCGGAAGAGCCCGCCATGGGCAAACATCGCCTCGAGTCGGACGCCCTCGGCATCCAGCACCCGCATACCCAGGGAGAGGGTGCCGAAGATGCCGTAGACCTGGGTGCGGGCGAAGTTGGCCAGGCTCAGCCGGCTTCCCGGGGTGCGCACCACCATCGGACGCCCCTCGTTCACCCCGGTGATCGGCTCTCCGGCGAGGTAGTTGTAGGCGAGCAGGCCGCCGCCATCGGCATCACCTTCGAGCGCTGCGCCGAGCAGGGCGGCGTAGACTTCGCCCGGCTCGGCCGGGCTGCCGAGCGCCGCAGCGAACTGGCCGAGAAGCTCAGCCCAGGCACCGAGTTCGCTGGCGCCGTTGTTGCAGTGCACCATGGCCACCGGATCACCGGCTGGGGTGGTGACGAGATCGATCTCGTGATGCACCCGCTTCAGGGGGCCTTCGAGCACCACCATGGCGAAGATCGAGGTGCCGGCGCTGACGTTGCCGGTGCGCGGGGCCACCGAGTTGGTGGCCACCATGCCGGTACCGGCGTCGCCCTCGGGCGGGCACAGCGGGATGCCGGGCTGCAGCGTGCCGGTCGGGTCCAGTGCGGCCGCACCTTCGGCGGTCAGTGAGCCGGCTTCGGCGCCGGCGTCGAGAACGCGCGGGAGAAGCTCGGCCAGCGGCCGGGTCGGGCGAGTCGCAGCCTGGGCCGCGAGCGTGTCGAAGTCGGCGAGCATGTCCGCGTGGTAGGCGCCATCCTGGATGGGAAACATGCCTGAGGCGTCACCGACACCGAGGACCTTCTCCCCCGTGAGGCGCCAGTGCACGTAGCCCGCGAGCGTGGTGAGGAAATCAACCTGCGGCACATGCGCCTCGCCGTCCAGGACGGCCTGGTACAGGTGCGCAATCGACCAGCGCAGCGGGATGTTCTGGCCGAAGAGCTCGGTGAGCTGCTCGGCCGCCGCGCCGGTGCTGGTGTTGCGCCACGTGCGGAAGGGCACCAGCTGGTCACCGGCAGCGTCGAAGGCGAGGTAGCCGTGCATCATCGCTGAGACGCCGAGCGCCCCGGCCGTCGTGGGCCGCACCCCGTGACGCTCCTCGGCATCGCCGAGCAGTGCGGCACAAGCGGCCTGCACGCCTGACCAGACCTCGTCGAGGGAGTAGGTCCACACCTTGTCGAGGTAGCTGTTCTCCCACTCGCTTCCGCCAGTGGCGAGCACCTGGTGGTCCTCGTCGATCAGGCAGGCCTTGATGCGGGTGGATCCCAGCTCGATCCCGATGGCGGTGCGGCCCTCGCGGATGGCCGCTGCGCTCTGTTCCTGCGGAGACATGCTCTTGGCTCCTTCGCCTGGCGAGCCGGGCGGTGACCCGGCGCTTCCATCGTTGATGTTAACGATCACACCTATGCAGTTCAAGCGGCGGGCGAGCTGGTCGAGGATCGCAGCACCAGTGAGGGCGCCACGGTCACCGAGGCGCCCGGCAACTCACCGAACGCCTGCAACAGCGCCCGGATCGCCTGATCACCCAGCTCGGTGAAGGGCTGGCGCACAGTGGTCAGCGCCGGTCCGAAGAATCCGGCCGCATCGACGTCGTCGAACCCCGCCACCGACACCTCGCCCGGCACCGTCCAACCGGCTTCCTGGCAGGCCCGCACAGCGCCCAATGCCACGTAGTCGTTGGCCGCGAAGATCGCCGTGGGTGGCTCCGCCTCAGCCAGTAGGCGCTGCGTGGCGGCATGCCCGTCCGCCGCTCCCCAGCCAGCGACGTCGACCAGTCGTGGCTCCAGGCCCGCAGCCAGGAGCTCCTCGCGCCAACCGGCTCCGCGTTCGCGCGCATCGAACCACTCCGCGGGACCGGCCAGGTGCACCATGCGCCGGTGACCCAGATCGATCAGGTGCCGGGCGGCCTCGCGCGCTCCCTGGCGCTGGTCCACCCGGACCGACTGCACGGCCACGCCGGGCTCCGGTCCAGCGCCGACGAGCACCATGGGAAGCTGACCCACCATGCGCTGGGCGGTACGGGCCATCTCCGCGATCGGGGCGATCACGATGATGCCCTCCACGTGGTGACCGAGGAAGAAGCTCATGACCTGTTCAGCGGTCGCCGCATCGGAACCCCTGACCACGGTGAGCACCGTGGCATAGCCCGCTTCGCGGGCGGCCTCCTCGATGGCGATCGTCACCCGCGTGGGACCGAAGAGCGCATCGCCGGGGCTGACCACGCCGATCAGGCCGGTCCGCCGGGTGCGCAGGGCGCGTGCGGACATGTTGCGCCGATAGCCCAGCGCGGCGATCGCCTTCTCCACCCGAGCCCGAGTTTCCGGGCGCACCAACTCAGGGTTGTTGAGCACGCGCGAGACAGTCTGGTGTGAGACTCCGGCTCTGGCCGCGACGTCAGACATTGACGGCGCACCGGACGGGGTGACCTGAGTTCTCACGGGGCTCCTCGGTGCAGCGGCTCTACGGAGAGTGTAGTGGGGCTCACTCTCGCTCCGCGCCCCGATCAGGACCCGGCGGCTCGCACGCCGACGCCGTGGTGCTCACGCAGCAGATCGGCCAGAGCGGTGCGTTCCTGGGTGCTGGCGAACTCCCAGCTCGCGGCGTGTTCCGCGGCGTCCTGGGGCGACATCCCTCGGAAGAGCTCCTCGAATTCCGCCAGCAGCGGCTCGGCGAGCAGGATGGAGCGGAAGACCTGATCCAACCAGCGCTCGGGACCCCACGGGTAGGGATCGAAGTGCGGGAACTCGGCGGCGAACAGTTCCGTGAGAGGTTCCATGAGGTGACGCACGCCTGCATCGGAGCTGCCCCACTGGTCCACACCCAGCCGCGCTTTTGCCTGGAGCATCGGGGCGATGCGCTGCACGTACCGGCTTTGCGGTGAGGCGACCTGGACGCCCTGCAATCCGAGATCCTTGTAGGTCCACAGACTCCAGCTCGCGCCCGCCTCCCGGTACACCTGCAGCTGGTCTTCCAGGAGCGCCAGTCGCTCGGCATCGATATCGGGCACACCGGTGTACTGCGGACCGAACTCCCCCACCCAGATCGGTGTTCCCGTGCGCCGCTGGAACTCAGTGCGTCGGTCGAACACCCCGCGCAGAGCCTCGGAGTCGAACCAGCGCCCCTCGGTCTCGCCGGGGTACCGGGCTTCGGGGATCATGCCCGGACGGGCGTAGTCGTGGGCGGTGTAGACGGTGTTGGCCATCGGCTCGTCGAACATCGAGAAATCCGTCGAGTAGGTATTACCGTCCAGGAAGAGCACATGCCGCGGGTCGACCGCGCGGATGGCCTTTTCGAGGCGAGCGTAGTAGGGGGCCAGACGCTCTCCGGTGCGGTCGGCCGGTTCGTTCATCGGGTTGTAGCCAGCCACCGTTGGCTCATCCTTGTAACGATCGGCGAGGACTTCCCAGAGGTGGACCACCCGATCCTGGAAGTGCCGGTGATCCCAGAACGTGTCCCAGTGCGTGGGGTTATCGGAGTGCCAGTGTTGGTTCTGGGCTCCAGGAAGGGCGTGGAGGTCCAGAATGACCCAGAGATTGTTGCGCCGGCATACCGAGACCGCCTCATCGAGCAGTCGCAGCCCTTTTTCTTTGATCTCGAAAGGCGCCATGTCGTCCTCGAGGTGCCGGTAGTTCACGGGCAGCCGGACCGAGTTGCACCCGAGCGAGCTCAGGTACGCAGCGTCGGCGTCGCTGAAGAACCCCTTCTCGAAGGTGTCGAAGAAGCGGGTGTACCCCTCCTCCCCGAGTGCGGACCGTAACGCCTGACGCTGCAAGGTCTCCGTCGAGGGATAGCCGGTAATGAAGTTCTCCATGTTCAGCCAGCCGCCCAGGCCGAAGCCTGTCAGCACCACCGTCTCCCCTGATTGGTTCACCAGACGCGCACCGTCGACAGAGATCCATTCCGGCATGTCAGCACTCCTTCGGGCTGAGGGGCGAAGCGGCGGCGTCCTACCGGCCCACCCGCTTGACGTGGTCACCTTCGCCTCCTACGTTAAGCGAAACGTTTCATTCTGTGAAGGGGGAACGCATGACCTCAGGGACAGCCGTTCAGCACCCCAGCCGCCAACTCGCCTCGGGGGCTCACATCCCGATCATCGGACTGGGGACCTTCGGCTCGGACCGCTACGGATCGGCAGAGGTCTCCGCAGCCACGGCGGGAGCCATCGAGGCTGGCTACCGACTCATCGATTGCGCCGCCGTCTACGGCAATGAGGCAGAGATCGGCGCCGTGCTGGAAGCGGCCTTCGACCAGGTCGCGCCACGCGAGGACTTCTTCGTGATGTCGAAGGTGTGGAACGACGCCCACCGGCCGGCGGACGCCGTCGCCTCCGTGGAGAGGTCGCTGCGCGATCTCCGTGTGGACCACCTCGATGCCGTCTTCCCGCACTGGCCGTTCCCGAACCACCACCCACCCGGCGCGGACGGTGACGACCGCGATCCGCAAGCGCGCCCCTACGAGCATGAGCGGTTCATGGACTTGTGGTCCGCCCTGGAGGCCTTGGTCGACCAGGGCCTCATCCGGCATCTCGGCACCTCGAACATGACGATCCCGAAGCTGGAACTCGTGCTGCGTGACGCCAAGATCCGGCCCGAACTCAATGAGATGGAGCTCCATCCCTCTTTCCAGCAGCCCGAGCTCTTCCGATTCTGCCTGGACCACGGGATCCAACCCATCGGTTACTCGCCCCTCGGCTCCCCCTCGCGACCCGCGCGAGACCGAAGTTCCGAGGACGTCGTCGACATCGACGATCCGGTCGTAGCTCGCATCGCGCAGGACCACCAGGTCCACCCGGCGCTGATCTGCCTGAAGTGGGCGGTTGCGCGCGGGCAGATCCCGATCCCCTTCTCCGTGAAGCCCCGCCAGCTCGAGGCCAATCTGGCAGCGGTGCTGACCGACCCTCTGACCCCGGCGGAGCTTGAGGCCCTGCGATCCACCGATCGCAACAGCCGGTTGATCAAGGGCCAGGTCTTCCTCTGGCCGGGCGCCACCTCTTGGCTCGACCTCTGGGACGTCGACGGGACCATTCCCGGGTGGAACGGCTACGGCTCGATCCTCGAACATGCCTCACCGCGCTCGGCGTCTGCTCAAGAAGCCCGGAAGCGCCCATGCTGAAGTACGACCTGACCCACCCCCCGCTCATCGCGGCCTTGGCGAGCGCGGGCCACGGCGACCGGATTCTCATCGCCGACGGCAATTTTCCCTCGCTCGCCATGACCTCCCCGCAAGCCCGGTTGATCCATCTGAACCTCGCACCGGACTTGCTCACCACCACAGCAGTGCTCCGCCCCATCCTCAGCGCCGTGAACCCGGAGAGTGCGGTCATGATGGAGGCACGGGACCCGGCGCCGGTGCAAGCCGAGCTCCGGGGCCTCCTCGGCGCCGGGGTGCCGGTCGACCACCTCGGACGATTCGCGTTCTACGACCTGGCGAAATCTCGCGAGGTCGGGGTGGTGATTCAGACCGGTGACACCCGACCCTACGGCAACGTGGTGATCACCATCGGCATGCGCTGACTCAGGGGTCGTCCAGCCGCAGCACGGATCCGCCCGCAACGAACTGCGGGGCCAGCCGTGTCAGTTGCGGCGCCGCCTCGTCAGACGGCTCGGCCGCCAATCGCTGGAGGAGGATCTCGGCAGCACCTCGGCCGATGGCCGCGGTCGGCTGCGCGATGAGGGTCATCGGGGGCACCGTGACCTTGGCGAGGTCGACTCCGTCGAAACCGACCAGGGAGATCTCCCTCCCGATGCGCAACCCGGACTCATTGATCGCGATGACCGCGCCCACGGTCAACTCGTAATTGGCGCAGAAGACCGCCGTGGGCCGCGTGGGTGCCCCCAGCATGCGCGCCATGGCCTCTCGTCCGGCAGAGACGACCAGCGGTTCAGCACCGTCGAACTCCTCCGGTAGGCACACTCCCACCTCGCTCAGGGCCGACAGGAAGCCCTGCCGGCGCTGACGCATGGTCGAGACCGAGCGCTCTCCGCCCAGCAGAGCAATCCTCGTGTGCCCATGATCGAGCAGATGCCGCCCAGCCATGCGGCCGGCCGCCACGTTGTCGAGGAAGACCCCATCGGTATGCAGCTCGGGCGCCTCCCAGTCCACGACGACGATGGGCAGCCGGCCACGCACGTCGCGAAGCGCCGCCACATCGGAGGGAGTCGGCACGGTGATGATGCCCTCGACCATCCGCCGCAGCATGAGCTCCACGGCACGTCCGTCGGACTCCACACTCGTCGCCACGATCACGCTGTAGCCCGCAGCCCGCAGGGTCTCTTCCACGCTCGCCACGATGGTGAGGTGGAAGTCGTTGTTCAGGGCTGGGAGCAGCACTCCCACGGTGCTGGACCTCCGCCTCCTCAAGCTCCGTGCGATGTCGTTCGGCCGGTAGTCGAGCGTCTGCGCGGCCAGTTCGATCGCCGTCCGGTTCCGTTCGAGCACGGTCTTGCCGTTGAAGTATTTCGAGATGGTCGCCAGCGACAATCCGGTCTCTCGCTGAATGTCCTTGTAGCTGGCCATGATCTCCCTGTCACCCGGCACCCATGCCCGCGTGACGCCGAAATGGTCCACGACATGTTGACTACCCCCGCCGCCTACTCTAGCGTCTCGGAGCAGTAGAGCGTAACGTTTCGCCCACGGCGTCCAGCTCTACGGCGCCACGACTCAAGGAGGAGTTATGGACTCAGCATCCGACCAGCGGCGTCCACGGAAATGCACCGCGCACGTGGCCACTGCCGCTGCCATCAGCCTCGCGGCGCTCACCGCATGCAACGGAGGATCCGCCGGCTCCGGCATGGACGGTGAGACCGTCATCATGCACACCTGGGTCGGCGGCGACGCCGACCGCGAACAGTGGGGTGCTTACGTCGAGGCGGGCAATCAGGCGGACTCATCCGTCGACGTGAGCTTCTCCGGCCCGGCGATCGGGAACTACTACACCGCACTGCCCACGGTGCTCCAGGGGTCCAATGCGCCGTGCATCGTGACCTTGCAGAACGGTCAGGTCAGCCCGTACATCGAAGGTCTGGAGCCTCTCGAGGATCTTGCCGCTGATGTGGGGCTGGACCTGAACGAGTACAACGAGGCGATGCTCGAGCAGCTGAGCGTCGATGGTGAGGTCTACGCGATCCCCTACGGCGCCGAGCCAAATCTGATCTTCTACAACCGCGGGATGTTCGAGGAGGCCGGCGTGCCTGAACCGACCCTGGGCTGGACGACCGAGGAGTTCCTCGAGGCTGCCGAGGCTCTGACGGGCGATGGCCAGTACGGCTATGCCATCGGCCCTGGCCTCTTCCACCCCACCTACTGGATGGCCGCCAATGGCGAAGCAGACTGGGTCCAGGACGGCGTCGGTGACCTCACCGACGAGAACTTGATCGAGCGCATCCAGTTCAAGATCGATCTGGCCACTGAGCACGAGGTGGCCCGGCCGCTCGAAGCGGATGCCGGTGGCACTTTCCCCCACATCGATGCCTTCAGCAACGGTCAGGCCGCGATGATGATGAACGGCACCTGGGACCTGCAGCACCAGCAGGACCAGATCGGTGAGGAGAACCTCGGCATCACCTCCATCCCCAGTGATGACGGTGTGGCGCGGGGCGCGATCGCGGGAACCGGCTTCGCGGTGACACAGAACTGCAGCGACCAGGAGGCCGCGATGAACGCCATCGCTGCGATGACCAGCCTCGAGGCTCAAGAGGAGGTCGGCCGCACGCGCGGCAACGTCCCCTCGCGGGAGGCCGCGCTCGAGGCGTGGGGCGCTGACGAGGCCGAGGAGATCGTCGAGGTGGTTCGCGAGGTCACCACCAACGGCGTGGCCTCAGAGATCCCGCACAACATCAATGAGTTGAACACCGGATTCAGCCAGTACATCGTCGAGGCGTATGCGGGGAGGAGCTCGGTCGAGGACGTCCTCCAGTTGATCGCCGCAGACGACGATCAATCATGACCACCGGAGCAGCCCTGGGCTCGCGCACGACTGCGGGCCCGGGGCACCGGAGGGCGCTGCGCGGGTCCACCGGCTGGCAGGGGTGGGGATGGATCTTCGTGCTGCCAGGGCTCGTGGGCCTCGTGGTCTTCGTCGTGACCCCGATGGTCGCCTCCCTCGTCCTGGGCTTCTTCGACGCCACCCTGCTCGGCGGACTGACACCGGTCGGCCTGGACAACTTCTCCCGGATGGTCGGCGATCGGCAGTTCCTGAACAGCGTGGTGGTGACCACCCTGTTCGTGCTGATCTTCGTTCCACTGAACATCGCGCTCTCGACGGCGATGGCGCTGTGGCTGCGCACCCGGCTCGCGGGCCGGTCCTGGCTCCGGGTGATCTTCCTGATCCCGGCGCTCTCACCGATGGTGGCCAACGCTGCGGTCTTCCGGATGCTGCTGCAGCGAGATGGCCTGTTCAACTCCGTGCTCGATGCCGTGGGCCTGGGCGCCATCCCGTGGCTGAGCGAGGGCCGGTGGGCGCTGGCAGCGATCATCCTCGTCTCGGTCTGGCAGACCTTCGGTTACAACATGATCATCATCGGCGCCGGACTGGACTCGGTGAACCCCGATGTCATCTCCGCCTCGCGCATCGACGGGGCCGGTGCGCTGCGCCGGCTCTGGTCGATCACAATCCCGCTGACCAGCCCAGCGCTCTTCTTCGCCACCGTCATGACGGTGATCGGCGCGTGGCAGACCTTCGCGCAGTCCTACATCATCACCGGCGGCGGCCCGGGCGACAGCACCACCACGATCATGCTGTACCTGTACCGGACCGCCTTCTCTTACAACCAGTTGGGCTACGCCTCGGCGATCAGCGCAGCTCTCTTCCTGATCATCGCCACCGTGACCCTCATCCAGGTCTGGGGCCAGAAGAAGTGGGTGCACTATGACGGCTAACGCTTCCATGCTCCCGACCACCGGCTCCGGACCTCTGCCGCCAGCCGACGAATCTCGCGGTACTCGAGCCGCGCCACATCCCGGCCGGCGCCGCTCCCGGCGCGGGTGGATCCTCAGTAGCGCTCTCGCCTGGCTGGTGGCGCTGATCTTCATGATGCCGATCATCTGGACTTTCCTGACGGCACTCAAGCCCGGCAACGAGGTGTTCTCCAGCGGACTACGGCCCTTCGGATCAGAAATCTTGTGGTCGAACTTCGCCGCTGCGTGGACCGAGATCGGATTCGGCCGGCTCTTGGCGAACAGTGTGGGAGTCGCGGCGGTCACCACCGTGCTCACCCTCGCCATTGCGACCTGCACCGCCTACGCCTTCTCACGGCTGCGGTTCCGGGGCCGTCATGGTCTCTTCGTGCTCTTCGTGCTCACCCTCACGCTGCCGATGGAGATCGCTGTCGTTCCCCTGTTCCTCGGCTTCAATGCAGTCAACCTGTTGGATACCTGGACGGCGCTGATCCTGCCCTCGCTCTTCGGCGCTTTCGGCGCCTTCCTGCTGCGTCAGTTCATGCTGCAGATCCCCGGCGAGATCGAGGACGCAGCCAGGATCGACGGGGCTTCGACTCCGCGGATCCTGACCACGATCATCGTGCCGCTGGTGCGACCGGCCCTCGCGGTCCTGGCTGTCTTCACCTTCCTCGGTAGCTGGAACAGCTTCCTGTGGCCGCTCATCATCCTGAACTCGATGGACAAGTGGACCCTGCCCTTGGGGCTGGCCGGTTTCACCACACAGACCGGCACCCAGTGGGAGCTGCTGATGGCGGCCTGCGTGCTCACGCTGATCCCCGTCATCGTCCTGGTCATCGTGGCACAGCGACAGCTGGTCGCCGCGATCGGCGCCGGAGCCTTCGGTGGACGATGAACCGGAGGTCCCGCCATCCTTGGCACCACGAATCGGAAGGACACCATGTCACTGAGCCCGCTGGACCCGGCAGGACTCCCACCGGCCGTCGACGTCTCAGATAACTCCGCTGCGCTCCACGCCGTCGATGAGGTGATCGCCCGCGGCCCGTATGACGCCACGTGGGACTCACTGACCCGGTACCAGCCACCGCAGTGGTACCGGGATGCGCGCTTCGGGATCTTCATCCACTGGGGCGCTATCTCCGTGCCCGCCTTCGGGAACGAGTGGTACCCGCGCACGATGTACCAGCAGGGCACAGCGGCCTTCGAGCACCATCGGACCACCTACGGCCCGCACCGGTCTTTCGGCTACAAGGACTTCCTCCCGCATCTGACGATGGAACACTTCGACCCCGCACAGTGGGCGGGGCTCTTCCGGCGAGCCGGTGCGCAGTACGTGGTGCCGGTGGCCGAACACCACGATGGCTTCGCCATGTACGAGACTGCCCGTTCCCGCTGGCACACCGGGAACATCGGGCCGAGGCGCGATGTGTTCGGCGAACTCCTGACCGCCCTCGATGAGGCCTGGCTCGTTAGCGGGGCCTCCTCACACCGGGCCGAGCACTGGTTCTACATGAACCCCGGTCTCGCCTTCGACTCCGATGTGCGCGACCCGGACTTCCTCGATCTCTACGGCCCGGCCCTGCGCAAGGAAGTCACGCCGACCGAACGCTTCCTCGAGGACTGGCTGCTGCGCACGGTGGAGATCATCGACACCTACCGGCCTCAGCTGCTGTACTTCGACACCGGCATCGAAGAACCGTCCTTCGAGCCCTACCTGCGGCGCCTGGCCGCCTACTACTACAACCGCGCCGCGCAATGGGGGCGCGAGGTGGTCATCAACGCCAAGTGGGAGGCGTTCCGGCCGGGCAGCGTCGTTCCCGACCTCGAGCGCGGTTCGCTGGCCACCACCTCACCGGAGATCTGGCAGAACGACACCTCGGTCTCACGCAGTTCCTGGTGCTGGGTGCCGGACCACGACTACAAGAGCGCCGCTGATCTCCTTGCCGAGCTCGCCGATGCGGTGTCCAAGAACGGGAACTTCCTGCTGAACATCGGGCCCAAGGCCGATGGCACGATCGCGGAGGAGGAGGCCGGCCTCCTGGAGGCGATCGGCGATTGGCTGGCCGTCAATGGCGAGAGCATCTACGGCTCCAGCCCGTGGCGGATCCACGCCGAGGGGCCTACGCGCACACCGGCCGGCCCGCACTCCGATGGTGCGGCGGCCAGCTACGGCGTCGGGGACTACCGATTCACGGCCATGACCGAGGTGGGGCACGACTACGTCTACGCGATCGCGCTCACTCCCGTGCATGCCGACCGCCTGCGCGTGCGCAGTTTCGGCCGCAGCAGTGGATTGCTGGAGCGGCCCATCACCGATGTCCGGGTGCTGGGGTTCCGCGGCGAGCTCATCTGGACCGTCACCGACGACGCGCTTGAGGTGGTGCTGCCCGAGGAGCTCCCGCCCACCGCGGGTGGCCCCGTGATCCGTATCGAGCTGGCCCCCGAGGAGCCCCACCGGCGGATCGACTTCTTCCACGGCATCGGCATCTGATCCCCCGCGCCGCCGCGCGAGGGCCGTGTGGGCTCACGCGCCGCCGGATCGCCCTGGACCCGGTCCCCAGCGGCGGCTCGGATTCCCTACCCTCGTCAGGTGGCACATCTCCTCGGGGCCGAAGGCCTGCACCTCGCACTCCCGGACCGGGTCCTCCTCGAATCCGTCACGCTCGGCGTCGACGAGGGCGACCGGATCGGCGTGGTCGGCCGCAATGGCGACGGCAAGTCCACCCTGCTGCGCCTCCTCGCCGGCACGTCCGAGCCCGACGCCGGCCGGGTGACCCGCCGTGGCGGAGTGCGCCTGGGCATGCTGCACCAGTCCGATGGTCTCGATCCAGCAGCCAGCGTGGCGCAGGCGATCGTGGGCGACCGTCCGGAGTACGAATGGGCCGCCGATCCGCGCGTGCGCGACATCTTGGCCGGCCTGGTCTCCGACCTCGATTGGCATTCCCCCGTCTCGGCCCTGTCCGGAGGACAGCGCCGGCGCGTCGCACTGGCCCAGGTGCTGGTCGGCGAGTGGGACATCGTCATCCTCGATGAGCCCACCAACCATCTGGACGTCGAGGGCATCGCCTGGCTGGCCGGCCACCTCAAGCGCCGGTGGACGCGCGGTTCCGGTGCGGTGCTGGTGGTCACGCACGACCGTTGGTTCCTCGACGAGGTGTGCACCGCCACCTGGGAGGTGCACGACGGCCTGGTGGAGCCCTTCGAGGGCGGATACGCCGCCTACGTCCTGCAGCGGGTGGAGCGCGACCGCCAAGCCGCTACCGCCGAGGCCAAGCGGCAGAACCTGATGAAGAAGGAGCTGGCGTGGTTGCGCCGCGGCGCACCGGCCCGGACCAGCAAGCCCAAGTTCCGTATCGACGCGGCGACCCAACTCATCCAGGACGTGCCGCCCCCGCGCGACACCGTCCAGCTCACCTCCACGGCGGTGGCACGCCTGGGCAAGGACGTCGTGGACCTGCTCGAGGTCTCGGCCGGCTACGGAGATCACACGGTCATTCGCGACATCACCTGGCGCCTGGCGCCGGGCGAACGCACCGGCCTCCTCGGGGCGAACGGTGCTGGGAAGTCCACCCTGCTCAATGTCATCTCCGGAACACTGACGCCGAGCTCCGGCCGGGTCAAACGGGGCAAGACCGTGCGACTGGCGGTGCTGGACCAGCAGTTCTCCCAGCTCGCGGAGATCGCCGGTGACCGGGTGCGCGAGGTGCTGGCCCGCTCCAAGGCGAGCTTCGAGATCGACGGCAAGGAGCTCACCCCGGCGCAGTTGCTGGAGCGGCTGGGCTTCGCCCGTGATCAGCTCTCCACCCGGGTCTCCGACCTCTCCGGCGGCCAGCGCCGGCGGCTGCAGCTGCTGATGGTGCTCCTGGACGAGCCGAACGTGCTGATCCTGGACGAGCCCACGAACGACCTCGACACCGACATGCTCGCCGCCATGGAGGATCTGCTCGACTCCTGGCCGGGCACACTCATCGTGGTCTCGCACGACCGGTACCTGCTTGAGCGCGTCACGGATCAGCAGTACGCGGTGCTGGATGGCCGGCTGCGGCACCTGCCCGGCGGGGTGGACGAGTACCTCGGGCTGCGCGCCGCGCAGGGTGCGATCGGGACGGGGCCCACCGGTGCTGGGGAGCCTGCCGGAGGATCTGCCGGGGCCGGTTCCGGGGAGGATCCCGAGGCGCCCAGCGGCGCCGAGCTGCACGCGGCTCGGAAGGAGCTCGCCGGCATTGAGCGCAAGCTCGGCAAGTTCGCCGCACGGAGGAAGAAGGTGCACGACCGGATGGCCGCCCACGACCAGGGCGACTACACCGGTCTCGCCGAACTCACCGCCGAGCTGCGAGCCCTGGACGAGGAGGAAGCCGAGTTGGAAGAACGCTGGCTGGAAGTGACCGAGATCCTCGGCTAGACCGGCCGGGACGACTTCGTTGCCGAATCTGCCCTGATAGGGGCGAGATCGGCAACGAAGTCATCGAGGTGGCCGAACGCGCGGGCCCAGCTCACCCCACCGTCAGAGCAGGCCGAGGCTGCGCGCGCAGGCGGGCCATTGGCCCCAGCCGGCGCGCTGTTGCAGGATCTGGGCGCGCTGGGTCTGTTCTGCCGCGGAGGCCTCGCTCGGCAGTCCGGTGCCGCCGACGGACTGCCAGGTGGGCAGGGCGAACTGATACATGCCGTAGTAGCCGTTGCCGGTGTTGGTGCTCGGGTTCCCCCCGGATTCGCACTGCGCGAGCTGGGCCCAGACCCCGGCCGGGGCGGAGCCACCGGAGTCACCACCCGAGGAGCTGCCACTGGAGGGCGAGGAGGCCGGCTGGGGGGCGGGCGCAGGGGCAGGAGCCGGCTCGGGCTCAGGTGCCGGACGCTCCGCGGTGCCGTAGGTGATCACGCGGTCAACGGGCTCGGTGGTGACCTCTTCGGAGACGAGCTCCCGCTCGACCTCCTCACCGTCGACCGTCACCGTCTCGAAGGTGCGGGTCCGCTCGCCGACCTGACCGTCGACGGTGACCCGCTCGGTGCCTTCGTAGAGGGAGGAGTCGGCCTGGCGGACCACCTCGAACTCGATCTCCTCGGTCTCGGTCTCCTGGCCGTGCTCGACGCGGGTGATGGCCAGGATCGCGGCGCCGGCCGCGGCATCGGCCTCGGCGGTCAGCTCCAGCTCGTCGTGCTCACCGAGTTCGATCTCAGCGACCTCCAGGGCATCGACGACCTCCGCCTCGTCCTCGAGCTCGTGGCGGTCACGCTCGCCGTCGGCCGCGATGACCACCGCTCCGCCGCCGTCGACCAGCGGCAGGTCGACCTCGGTCTCGAGGTCGCCGTCCTCGGTGAGCGTCACCGGGACGACCGGCTCGTGGCCGGCACGCGAGAGTTCGTTCAGCAGATCAGTGATGCTCGAGGCAGTCGTCCAGACCTGCTCCTCCTCACCCTCGAGGATCACGGGGTGCTGCTGTGCGTAACGCACCACCACCGCGTCGCCGCTGCTCAGCGAGGAACCGAGCGCGGGGGTGATCTCGTCGTGCGGGCCAAGCTCGATACCCTCCTTCTCGAGCAGGCTGGTCACCGAACCACTCCAGGTGCTCACCTCGGTGATCTCGCCGTCGACGTCGATCTCCACGGTCTTGTGCGCTTGGGCGGCCACCGCACCGGAGACGCCGAAGACTGGCACCAGGGCTGCTGCGGTCCACAGCATCCACCGGCGTCGCTTGTGGGGGGTGGCCGGTGCTGCGGCCTCGGTGGCAGGGGTGTTCTCAGGCTGGTTCATAGCTGTCTTTCCTCAGGGGGTCACGGGCTCGCGGCACGCCCGTAGGACGGCGCCGGCCGAGTCACGGACTCGGTGCGGCCCAGGCGGAGTGGCCAGCGGGGAGGCTGGCCTCTCGGTGAGCTCAGTAGTGCCCTTGGCGCTGGAAGACTCCCCAGGCGCCACAGGGTGAGCCGTATCGCCCGGCGATGTAGTTCAGACCCCATTCGATCTGAACCCCGGGGTTGTTCAAGTAGTTCTGCGCGTTCGGGCCATGGGGCCAGTCGGGGAAGTGCACGGACATCATGGCCTGCGGTATGCCGCGAGCCGAGCTGATCGGGTTGGCGGCCTGATGGTTCCAGCCGGACTCCCGGGTCCACAGACGTTCCAGGCACGTCCACTGCTCACCGGTCCAGCCGCGGTTCGCGGCCAGTTGGGCGCCGAGGGCGCGGTTTCCGGAGAGGTTCGACGGCACGGTCGCGGCCGGAGCGCTGGGCTGGCTGGCGGGAGCCTCACCGGCGTCAGTGGCAGCATCCTCCCCGGCCGTGGCGGGAGCCGAACTGGAACCAGCGGGAGCCTCCAGCGAGGAGGAGGTCTCCGGTGAGGATTGGGCCACCACGGGCGCGGGCGCCTGGGTGCCCACCCGGGTCACCTCGGGGACACAGTCCTGGGTGACGGCCGAGAGCTGCTCACGGGAGCGCTCGTCGCCGGTCTCGCGCACCCGGTACGTGGTGGTGATGGTGCCGTCGCGCCCCTCGGTCTCCACGCGGGTCTCACCGCGCGGCAGGTCGGGGTCCTCTTCTTCGACGGCGTCGCACGAGATGGTCTCTTCCTCGAACTCCAGGTCCGAGGCGCTGCGGTGAATCTGCACCACCGCACCCTGGGGAACCGATCCGCGCATGGATGCGGTCACGACGTCGTGCTGGGCCACCACGATGCCGGCTTCGAGGAGCGCCTCAGCGAGGGTCTCCACCTCAGTGTCGATCTCGATGCTCTCGCCGTCGACCTCCACGGTGAACTGGCCGCCGGACTGTACTTCCGGCGCCTCCAGCGCGGTGCGGAAGCTCTCTCCGCGCTGCTCGGCACCCGAGGTGCGCACGTGGTCCAGGCTCGCCAGCGAGGTCGAGGCGATCCCGGCCGGTGCGCCGAGAACGTCGGAGGTCACGTCGGACTGAGCGAGCGTCACGGCGCCCACGCTGAGCACGGCCGCACCCGCCACTCCGGCACGCAGGAAGGTCACTGCGGCGGTGGGGAGCCCGAGGGCCGCGAGGCCGCGGCGACGGGGGGCCTCACGCTCGCTCTGCCGCCGCGCACGGCGCGAGGGCAGCTCGCCTGGGGCCTGCCCGGTGGAGGAGCCGGGCGTAGTGAAAGGTTCCACGGAGGTATCAAGTCCTGTCTGGAGGGAAGACCGAACCCGCCGACCGTAACCGATTCGTGACCTTCATGGGAACCCCCAGAGGGAATGGGGCCCGTGCTGTCCGCCACAGGGCGCCGCCGATCGGTTCGACTCAGTCCAGCCCGAGCGACTCGATCGTGCGCCGCACGACCACGGCCGACGCGCGGAATCGCTCCGATTCTTCCTCGTCGAACGGCACCTCAAGCACCTCCGAGACGCCGGAGGAGTCAACGACCGTCGGCACCGAGAGCGCCACACCCGACACGCCGCGGTAGCCGTCGAGGATCGAGCTCACCGGCAGGATGGCGTGCTCGTCGCGCAGGATGGCTTCTACGATGCGTGCGCCGGAGACGCCGATCGCATAGTTCGTCGCCCCCTTGCCCGCGATGACCCGGTACGCGGCATGGACGACGTCGTCGGCGATGCGATCGAGCTCGGGCCGCGCGAACGGCACGCCGTCCGCAACCGGCCACTCACCGATCGGGATGGGGCCGATACGCGCCTGCGACCAGAGCGCGAACTCGGAGTCGCCGTGCTCTCCGACGATCATGGCGTGGACGCTGGAGGTCGCCACCCCGGCGCGTTCCGCGATCAGCCAGCGCAGGCGCGAGGTGTCGAGCACCGTGCCCGACGAGAGGACACGGTTCGGCGGCAATTCGCCGAAGCGCTGCGCTGCGACGGTCAGCACGTCGCACGGGTTCGTCACGAGCATGAAGACCGCCTCGGGGGCCCGTTCGACGAGCGCCGGCATGAGGTTGCGCAGAATCTCCACATTGTCGCCTGCGAGATCGAGACGCGACTGCCCGGGGTGCTGCTTCGCACCGGCGGTGATCACCACGACGTTCGCGCCGTTCACCACATCAAGGTCACTCCCGCCGCGGATGCGCGAAGCTCCCGTGAAAGCGGTGCCATGGGCGAGGTCGAGGATCTCCGCATTCACCTTCTCGCGGTTGATGTCGTACAGCGACACCTCCCGCGCCGTTCCACGCAGAAGCGCCGCGTAGGCCAGGGAGGTACCGACGGCGCCCGCCCCGACGATCGCGAGTTTCGAGTTCTCGATGACAGCCATGGCCCCATGCTCGACGCTCAGCAGAGCGCCGTCCAGTTCTTCCCGTGTGCGGAATGCGGGGCCGAGCGCCGGCAGACGCGCGGCCAGGCACCCCGCGGCTCACCAGGTGCCGTACACGGCCTCGGTGTTCGCTGCCAGAATCCGGCACGTTTCTGCGATGCCCGGCCCGCTCCCGCCGGCCTGTTCCCCCTCCGCCATCGCCCATTGCTCCGCGATCGCCCGCACCGTCAGCGGCATCACGTAGGAGGCATTCGGCCGGCCCCGATAGGGGGCCGGGGTGAGGTACGGCGCATCGGTCTCCACCAGCACGAGGTCCCGGGGCAGGGCCCGCAGGGCTTCACGGCCGGCCTCGTTCTTCCCGAAGGTCACCGGCCCGGCGATCGAGGCGTACCAGCCCTGCTCGGCGAGGATCGTCGCCATCTCGGCGTCGCCGGAGTAGCAGTGAAACACCGTGCGCTCGGGGGCACCGTCGGCCAGCAGGATCTCCACGACGTCGTGGTGTGCGTCGCGGTCGTGAATCTGCAGGGGCTTGCCCAACTCCTTGGCCAGGGCGATGTGCTGGCGGAAGGCGTCGATCTGGTGGACCCGCCCGCGCTCGCCGGTGCGGAAGTAGTCCAGGCCGGTCTCACCCACCGCCACCACCCGGGGATCCCGGGCCAGCTCGGCCACCTGCGCGATGGCTTGTTCCAGAGGAACCTCGTGATGCGCGCGTTGCGCCGGGTCCAGGCCGTCGGGCGCCATCTCCCGCACCCCGGCGTGCAGGGGTGCCTCATTGGGATGGATGGCCACCGCCGCCGCGATCTCGGGGTGCGCGCGGGCGAGGGCCACTGTGCCGCGCAACGAGGGCACGTCGCAGCCCACCGAGAGCAGCCGGGTGACACCCACCGAGCGCGCCAGGTCGATCTGCTGCGCGGTGCTCAACGGCGCTTCCCCCGGGGGCAGGGCGACGTCGTCCTCGTCGAGCGGCCGGCCGCTCTCGTCGATCAGCGGCAGGTGGGTGTGATTGTCGGTGACCGGAGCCGGCAGCGGCTCAGGGAGGTCGGGCCAGCCCTTCTTCTTGGACTTCCCCCCGCCCACTCAGGCCTCTCCCCCGCTGGCCTCGGCGCCGGGCCCGTCGATATCGGCAGCCTCGGCGGCCGCGACCTGCGGATCCACCCCCAGGCGTGCGAGTTCCTTTTCCACGATGGACTCGTCGAGCTTGGTGAAGACCGGCTTCGGCTTGGCCACGGCCCGGCCCACCGGAACCGGGGCAGACTCCCAGCGCGGGAAAGCGCCCTCGCCGTGGTGGTACTCGCCGGTGATGATCGGGTAGCCGGGGCCGCCGTCGAGATCCTCAGCCTCCTCGATCCGCGGCAGCGGCGCCACCTGGCCGGTCCCGCCGAGCACGGCGTCCACGGTGTTGGCGGAGTGCGGCAGGAAGGGAGCCATCATGAGGTTGAGGTCGCTGACCGCCTGCGCGAGCACGTGCAAGATCGTGCCCAGGCGCGGGCGCTGCTCCTCGGACTTCAGCCGGAAGGGCTCGGTGCGGGTGACGTAGGTATTGGCCTCCCCCACCAGGCGCATCAGCTCACCGATGGCGGCACGTAGCCGGTGACGGGAGATCAGCGCCCCGACGTCGGCGAAGCCGCGCCGGACGGCCTCGAGCAGCTCGCTGTCGATGGGCTCGAGCTCACCGGCAGCCGGGATCTCGCCGAAGTTCTTCGCGATCATCGAGGCTGTGCGGTTGACCAGGTTGCCCCACCCGGCCACCAGCTCACCGTTGGTACGGCGCACGAACTCCGCCCAGGTGAAGTCGGCGTCCTGATTCTCCGGGCCGGCGGCGCAGATGAAGTACCGCAGGGCGTCCACCTGATAGCGGGCCAGCACATCGCGCACGTAGATGACGACGCCACGCGAAGAGGAGAACTTCTTGCCCTCCATGGTGAGGAACTCGCTCGAGACCACCTCGGTGGGCAGCGTCAGGTGGCCCAAGGGGCCAGCCTCGCCACCGCGGGAACCTTCACCGTTCTGCGCGAGCAGCTCGGCCGGCCAGATCTGGGAGTGGAAAACGATGTTGTCCTTGCCCATGAAGTAGTACGAGAGCGCCCGCTCCTCGGCCGGGTCCGCGGGTACGTTCCACCACCTGCGCCAGGCCTCGGGATCCCCGGAGCGCCGGGCCCACTCGATGGACGCGGAGAGGTAGCCGATCACGGCGTCGAACCACACGTAGAGCCGCTTGGTGGGCTGATCCTCCCAGCCGGGCACCGGGATACCCCAGTCGATGTCGCGCGTGATGGCGCGGGGCCGGATCTCGTCCAGGATGTGCTTGGAGAAACGGATGACGTTCGGCCGCCAGCTCCCGGTGGCCTCGCGTTCATCGAGCCATGAGCCGAGCTCCTCGGCCAGGGCGGGCAGGTCGAGGAACCAGTGGGTGGTTTCCACGAACTTCGGCGTCTCCCCGTTGATCTTCGAGCGCGGCTCGATCAGATCTGTGGGGTCGAGCTGGTTCCCGCAGGCATCGCACTGATCGCCCCGCGCACCGGGGGTCTTGCAGATGGGGCAGGTGCCCTCGATGTAACGGTCCGGCAGGGTGCGCCCGGTGGACGGACTGACCGCGCCCAGGGTGGTCTGCTCCACCAGGTAACCGTTCTCCTGCACCGTACGGAACATGTCCTGGACCACCGCGTGGTGGTTGCGGGTGGTGGTGCGGGTGAAGAGGTCGTAGCTCAAGCCGAGTGCGGCGAGGTCTTCGACGATCAACCGATTGTTCTCATCGGCGAGTTCGCGGGGCGTCACGCCTGCCGCATCGGCGGCCACCAGGATCGGGGTGCCGTGCTCGTCCGTGCCCGACACCATGAGCACCTCGTGCCCAGACATGCGCATGTAGCGGGAGAAGACGTCCGCGGGCACACCGAAGCCGGCCACGTGGCCGATGTGGCGTGGCCCGTTGGCATATGGCCAGGCCAGAGCAGAGAGGATGCGCGTCATGGACGCCAGCCTAATCGGGGGCCCGGTTAGGCTCGGTCCATGACCATCCCCATCCCAGTGGGCGCGCACGTGCGCAGCTCCGAGGACCCGATCGCCGAAGCCCTCCAGCGCGGCGCTGACGCCGCCCAGATCTTCGTGGGTGATCCCAAGAGCTGGAAGAAGCCGCAGGTCACCACTCCGGGCGGCGCGGCGGCGCTCAAGGCTGCCGCCGAGGAAGCGGGGGTGCGGCTCTACATCCATGCCCCGTACCTGATCAATGTGGCGACCACGAACAACCGCGTGCGGGTACCCAGCCGGCGCATGCTGCAGCAGCAGGTGGACATCGCCGCCGAGATCGGCGCGGCCGGGGTGATCGTGCACGGCGGGCACGTGCCCAAGGATGATCCGATCGAGGCCGGCTTCGACAACTGGCGCAAGGCCGTGGACCAGCTCGAGGGCGAGGTGCCGATCCTCATCGAGAACACCGCCGGCGGTAGCCAGGCCATGGCCCGCGGGGTGGAGAAGATCGAGCGGCTCTGGGAGGCGGTCCGGTCCGCCGACGGCGGCAGCGAGGTCGGGTTCTGCCTGGACACCTGCCACGCCTTCGCCGGCGGCGAGGAACTGCCCGGGCTCGCCGATCGCATCCGCGCCATCACCGGCCGGATCGATCTCGTGCACGCCAATGACTCACGGGACACCTTCGACTCCGGTGCGGACCGGCACGCCAACCTCGGCGCCGGCACCATCGACCCGGAGGACCTGGCGACCGTGATCCGCGAAGCCGCAGCTCCCGTGGTGGTGGAGACCCCGGGCGAGGCCGAGGACCAGGCAGCCGACGTCGAGTGGGTCCGGCGCGCGCTGGCCGGCTGAGGGTTCGCCGAGCGCGCCAGTTACCCGCGTGGGCTCCACGGCGGTTTCTAGGCGCCAGTGACTGGCGCGCTCGCGGTTAGGTGGCGCGACGGGCGCCGGGGCCAGATCGTGCGGGAGAATGTGCGGAGCATCGACCACTTCAGGAGGTTCTGATGAGCACCACGGACACCATCGGCCAGCCCGGCCCGGACGAGCAGCCCGGCGCAGAGCCGCCCCGCACCGGCCGCGCCCTGATCGTCGTCGACGTCCAGCCCACCTTCTGTGAGGGAGGCGCTCTCCCCTCGCCCGGCGCGAACGACGTCGCCGTGCGCGTCGGGCGTTATGTGGCGGAGCGACGTGAGCTCTATGACCTGGTGGTCACCACCCAGGACTGGCATATCGACCCGGGGGCGCACTTCTCCGAGGAGCCGGACTTCGTCGACTCCTGGCCCCCGCACGGCGTGGCCGGCAGTGAGGAAGCCGAGCTGCATCCGGCGCTGGGCGGCTTGAGCTTCGACGCGCAGGTGAAGAAGGGCCAGTACGACGCCGCCTACTCGGGCTTTGAGGGCACCGATGAGCAGGGCCGCTCACTCGAGGCGATCCTGCGCGAGGCCGGAATCACGGCCGTCGACGTGGTCGGGCTCGTGGAGTCGCACTGCGTGAAGGACACCGCCCTGGACGCGCACCGGCTCGGCTGGCCCACGCGGGTGCTGAGCGACCTGACGGTCCCGGTCAGCCAGGAGCTCGGCGCCCAGGCCCGCGACGAGATGACCGCCGCCGGCGTCGAGCAAGCCATCTCCGACCTGGGGCCGGAGCCGGAGTAAGGGCGGGGACAGGACAGGGCACCCTGCCGCAATGCAGGTGTGGGAGCATCGACCGGGACATCGTCGCCCGACCGCACAGAGGGTCGGCGATGTAGGTCAGGCTCAGAGCCCAGTGAGGCGTCAGCGCCGTGCTCTACCGTGAGGGCATGGTCGAGGATGCAGCACCGCGTATCAGTATCGGCACCATCGCCATGGAGGCGGCCGACCCGCCCGCACTGGCCGGTTTCTGGGGTGCGTTGCTGCACCGCGAGGCGCAGGTCGGGGACGGCGCGGCCTTCCTGCCTGGCAACCGCCCGGGCGAGCCGGGCCTCCTCATCCAGCCGCTGACCGGGCCGCGCCCGGAGCGCCAGATCTCCCACCCCGACCTCTTCGTACCGGACGGCTCCAGGACGGCGGAGGCGTCCCGCGCCGTGGACCTCGGCGCCACCTTCCGCTGGGAGGTCCTCGACGAGTACCCGGGCGTGCGGTGGAGCACCCTCGCCGATCCCGAGGGCAACCTCTTCTGCATCGCGGAGCACGAGGGCCACTAGGCAGGCGCCTCGCTCACCGCCCCATGAGTCGCGCGAAGGCGCCTTCCCGTGCCCCGAGTTCCGCGGGAGCGCCGGCTTCGACCACTCGGCCCTCCTCGAGCACGTGCACCCGGTCGACGTACTGCAGCACGGCACCGCGGTGGGCGATGAGGATGACCGTGCGCGGCGCACTCAGCGGCGTCGGTCCGCCATCGGCGCTTCGACCGGCACGGAACTCGACCAGTCGGCGCAACATCTCGCGCTGAGTGAGCGGGTCCTGGTAGGAGGTGACCTCGTCGAGCACGAGCACCGGTGCACCGCGCAGATACCCGCGCGCGAGCGCCAGACGCTGGGCCTGACCGCCGGAGAGCCGCTCCCCCTCCTCACCCAGCACGGTGTCGAGGCCCTCCGGGAATGAGGCGAGATCCAGGCAGGCCGTCTCGCAGGCCGCCACCAGCTCGGAATCCTCTGCCCCCGGGCGGACCAGGAGGAGGTTCTCCCGCAGGGTCCCGGCGAGCAGCACCGCTCGTTGATCCACCACGGTCACCGCCTGGCGCAGCTCCGCCAACGGAACGCGCCGGATGTCGATACCGTCGAGCCAGACCGCTCCGCCCTCGACATCCCAGACCCGGGCGAGCAGTCGCGCGAGAGTGGACTTGCCCGACCCTGAGGCGCCGACCACGGCCACCACGGAGCCGGTCTCGACGTCGAGATCGAGACCCCGCAGCACCGCCCGGCCCGTCTGGCCGTCGCCCGCCGCCTTGCTCGCCGATCCGTGGCCGGGCCCTGCTCCCGCGGGCCTACCGGACCCACCGGCTCCAGCGGGCTGACCGACCCGGCCAGTCCCACCGGGCCCGGGATAGCGGAAGCGGAGGCGTTCGAAGTGCACGTCGCCGCGCACCGCGCCGAGATGTTCTGAGTCTGCCGGATCAGCGACCGCGGGTTCCTGCTCCTCGAGGTCGCGGAGGTTGCGCGCACTGGCCAGGGCCGCCGGCAGGGAGATGGCGAAGGCCTCCACCGAGGCGAGCGCCGGGGCGATGCCCGGAACAAGGGCCACCGCCACCAGCAGTGCGGCCATGGAGATCTCGAGGTCGTTGACCAAGGGCAAACCCACAGCGAGCAACAGGAGGATCGCGGCGAGCTGCCATCCTGCCTGCACCCCGGCGCGCACCGCGAGCGGCCTGGCCTGCGCCGCGCGTGCCTCGGCGATCTGGGTGCCGAGACGGTCGATCCGGGCGGCACGCTGTTCACCAGCACCAAGGGTGGTCAGTTCCCCCAGTCCCCGGACGTTGTCGCTGATCTCCTGGGTCATCCGGCCGCGCAAGCCCACCAGACGTCGCTCCCGGGCACCCGCCGAGCTGCGGCCCACCACGATCAGCAGCAGGGCCCCGAGCAGGTAGGCCATGGCCAGGACGATCGCCGGCGCTGGGCCGGCCACCACGGCAGCCACGCCGACGGCCACGAGGGGCAGCAGTACGGCGGTGACGATCGGGGCGAGGGTGTGCGCGAAGAAGACCTCCACCCGGTCGACATCGCGCGTAGCGGCAGCGAGCAGGCGGCCTGAGCCCTGTTCGTTGATCGCCGGCGCCAGCGGCACGAGCCGGTCGTAGAGTCGCACACGCAGGGCCTCGAGCAGCCGGAAGGCCGCGACATGTCCGAGAATCTGCTCGCCGTAGCGCGATACGGCCTTCACTGCGGCGAGCGTGACCATCAGCGCCACCACCAGGCCCAGCCCGGGGACCGGTCCACCCAGTCCTGGCAAGCCATCCGGCTCAGCGACGACGTCGATGCGCGCACCGACCGCCCAGGCGGGCACCGCCAGCAAGGCGGCGCCGCACAGCAGGGAGAGGGTCCGCGCTGCGGTGGAGGCGAGGAGCAGGCCGGCGGCGGCGCGGGCCAGGCGCAGGAGATGAGCGATCACCACTCCCCCTCCCCGTCGGTGGCCACGGCGTAGTAGCCCTCGCCCTCGGTGAGCTCCTGCGGGGTGCCCAGTGCCACCGCGCGGCCCTCCTCCAGGACCAGCACTTGATCGGCCCAGGCCGTCGTGGCCAGGCGGTGGGCGATGAGGATGAGGGTGCGCTGGCCGGCCAGCTCCTGCAGCATCTCGGTGACCAGGTTCTCCGTGTGCCGGTCCAGATCGGCCGTGGGCTCGTCCAGCACCAGCAGCGGCGCACCCGAGAGTACGGCGCGGGCGATCGCCACGCGGCGCACCTGCCCACCGGAGAGCGCGCTGCCGGACTCCCCCACCGCGGTGTCCAGCCCGCTGGGCATCGCGGCGACCTCGGCCTCGAGACGCGCCAGGCGCAGCGCGTCCCAGAGCTCGTCGGTGGTGGCCTCAGGCTTCGCCAGCCGCAGGTTCTCCGCGATGGTGCCGCTGACGAGGAAGGGGCTCTGGGCGACCAGTACGGAGGCGGCCTGCAGCTCCGCCCGGCCGGCCGGGGCGCCGTCCAGCTCGATCTCTCCCTCGGCCGGCAGCAGCCCGGCCATCGCGGCGGCGAAGCTCGACTTCCCGGCCCCCGAGGGCCCGACGACGGCGAGCACCGACCCGGCGGGAAGGTGCAGGTCGACGTCGCGCAACACCGTGGAACCGCCGCGCGTCACGGCCAATCCACGCACCGTGAGGTCGGCGGTGTCTGCCGGCCGGGCCGGCACCGGTATCCGGGCGGGGGCGCCGGCCACCAGGCGCTGCAGCCCGGACTGCTGAGCACGCCCACCGAGGCCGATGTAGAAGGAACGGCCGAGCTTGTCGATGGGCTCGTTCAGCAAAGTGGCCAGCAGCACCACGGACAGGGCTGCGCCCCCACTGAGGGCACCGGCGTCGAGGCGCCACAGCGCGAGCACCGCCGCGGCGGTGACCATCACCAGGGAGAACAGGGCATCGTTGACGAGGATGACAAGCTGCGAGCGGCGCAGCAGGGCCACTGCTTCCTGGCGCAGGTCGGCCGCTGCCTGGGCGACGACGGCGCGGCCGCGGTCGCTGGCGCCCATCAGCACGAGGGAACCGAGGGTGCGCAGCATCTCGGCGAAGCGAGCCGACGCCTGGGCGGACAGCCGCCGGTAGCGGGCATTGCGTGCGCGGAAGAGCCGGATGAAGAAGCCGGAGACCACTGGCACGAGCACCACCAGCGCCGTCAGGAGGCCGGCGATCAGTGGGTCAACAGCGATCGCCACGACCACCAGCACCAGGGTCGGCGCCGTGAAGGCGGCCAGCGACGGTCCGATGAACTCGGCGCGGTAGGCGGCCACGGCCTCCACGGCACGGGTGAGCTGGTAGACCTCACCGCCGGTCGCCCGGCCGGGTGCCGCGTCGCGGGAGAGTGCGCTGCGGATCCCGCGAGCGCGCCAGGACTGCTCCTCGGCGCCCTGCAGTCGCGGCGGTTCGGCCGCGGCCCACGCGGTGCATGCCACCGCCAGCGCTGCGGCCACCTCGGCCGCCAGCAGGGGGGTGCTCAGGCCGAGACTGCCCTGCCGGTAGCCGAGACCGACCACGTCGACGGCCGCGCCCACGGCGAGGAAGACCACCGCCAGTGACAGGGTGCGCAGCCAGGAGAGCGCGACGCCGAGCCATGCCCTTCGGGGCATGTCACCTAGGACCTCGCGCATGCTCCTCCGACTCTGCTCAGAACTGCTCTGGATGGAGAATACGGGCAACCTCCTCGAGCCCGTCGCCGATAGCGAGGCCGGCCGAGCCGGAGACCAGCAGATCCGAGACGGTGTAGACCCGCCCCTCGGCGATCGCCGGAACCTCGGAGACCGCGGCGGAGTTCAGGATCTCCTCGAACGGTCCCCGTCCCGCGCCGCGGAAGTCCTCGATGATGATCACCTCCGGGTCCGCAGCGATGAGCACTTCCGGATCAAGGTTCACCCCGCCACGCCAAGACATTTCGGCGGCCACGGACTCTCCTCCAGCCTGCTCGATGAGCGTGGACAAGGTCATTCCCTGGCCGACAGCCATGAGCTGGGGCCCCCGGGCCATCAACCCCATGGCACGGGGCCCCTGCTGGGCATCGGCGATGCTCTCCTCGACGGCGGCGATCTGTTGTTCCAGGGCTTCGGCGCGGTCCCGCGCCTCCTCCTCGGCCCCGAGCAGTTCCCCGAAGATCCGCACCATGTCCGCAGTGGCGGCGGGGTCGGAGAAGTCCGCACTGTCGAAGACCACCGTAGGCACTCCTGCCGAACGCAAGACCTCGGCGGCGTCGAGTTCGTTGTCGTGGCGCCCGGTCATCAGCACGAGATCCGGGCTCCAGGAGAGCAGCTGCTCCGGCTCGGGAGTGACGCCGGCCGGGAGGGTCTCCTCCACCTGGGCGCCGAGCTCACTGGCGTTGCCCTGCCCCGCTTCCGCGCTACCCGGCGCGATGGCCGCCATGCGGTCGGGGCCGGCCAGCTCGAGCGCGATGTCGGAGGTCTCCACCGACATCGACAGGATGCGCCGTGGCTCGGACTCCAGCTCGAGCTCGTCGCCGTAGATCGTCACGGTGCGCGGCCACTGCCCGCTCTCGTCCGCTCCCCCCTCGCTCTGATGATCGGCGGCGTTTTCTCCGGGCTCCTCAGCGCCATCCACCTCCGCCGCGGGAGGTTCGCCGGTGGCGTCGCCGGTCGTACCGCACGCTCCCAGCGCCAGCGCGGCGGCGGCGCATGCGGCTGCGCCGAAGGATGAACGGAGAGGGGAGCTGAGCTTCATGATGGCCTTTCGGTCGGAGACGTCGGTCGTTCAGGGGCGTCGGAGGGGCTGGAGGGGAGTGACGGTCAGGCCTTCCGGGCCGTTCTCGACCCGGGCGCGCACGCCGTAGACCTCGGCGAGCATGGTCACGGTGAGCACGTCGTCCGGGGGGCCGGTGGCATAGATCCGGCCGTGCTGCAGCACGGTGAGGCGATCGCAGGCGCGCGCGGCGAGGGTGATGTCGTGCAGCACCGCCACCACGGCGGCTCCGTCATCGGCGAGCGAGGACATCAGAGCCACGATCTCGAGCTGATGAGCGAGGTCCAGGGCGGAGACGGGCTCGTCCAGCAGGTAGGCACGCGGGGCCTGGGCGAGTTGCTTGGCCAGCATCACCAGCTGGCGCTGCCCACCCGAGAGAGTTCGTACGGAGCGCTCGGCCAGGTGTGCCACCCCGGCGCGCTCCAGGGACGCCGTCACGATCTGCTCGTCCGCAGCGCCGGGCTGACTCCACCGCGACAGGTGGGCGTACCGGCCCATGGCCACGATCGCGCGGGCCGTGAAGTCCAGATCGACGCCGGTGTCCTGGGGCAGGAAGCCCACCACAGTGGCGCGCTCGCGGGCCCGAAGGGAGCTCAGGCCCACCTCGCCATCGAGCTGGATCTCCCCCTCGCCGGGCCGCACCAGGTGCGCGAGAGCGCGCAACAGCGTCGACTTCCCCGCACCGTTCGGCCCGATCAGACCGTGAACTTCACCGGCGCGGGCTTCGAGGTCCACGCCGTGCAGGATCGGCACGCCTCCGAGCGCGACCCGGAGGCCCGCAGCAGTGAGCACCGGGGCGGCCCCTGCCGTGCGCGCATGGCTCGCCGGGTTCATCGTGGCGCGCTCCGCAGCACCAGGACCAGCAGCACCGGTGCTCCCACCAGAGCGGTGACCACGCCGGTCTGCAGGATCACCGGGCTGAGCAGGCTGCGCGCCACCAGATCGGCCACGGAGAGGAACACCGCTCCTACGGCGACCGAGACCGGCAGCAGCCGGCGGTGATCGGGGCCGAGCACCAGGCGGACCAGGTGCGGCACCACCAGGCCCACGAAGGCGATCACGCCGGTCACGGCCACCGTGGCGGCGGTGACCAGCGCTGCGAGGGCAAGCACCAGCTGGCGCACCGCCGTAGTGGAGACCCCGGTCGCTGCTGCGGTCTCCTCCGAGAGCACCATGAGATTGAGCTCGCGCGCGAAGCACATCAGCACCGGGACGCCGAGCAGCACTGGCAACGCCGCCAGCCTCACGTCGCTCCACATCGTGGCCGTCAGATCACCGTTCAGCCAGAAGATCGCCTGCTGCACGTCCGCAGAATCGGGGGCATTGGCGATGGCCGCGGCGATGACCGCGCCGAGCAGCGCATTCAGCGCCACTCCCACCAGCAACAGCGTGGCCGCCGAGCCCGGCCGGGCCACTCCGGCGATCAGCTGCACGAGCGTCACGGCGGCGAGCGCCCCGCAGAAGGCTCCCAGCGGCAGAGTCCAGGGCGAGGTGGCCGCCACTCCCGTGACCAGCAGCAGCACCGCAGCGGCCGCGGCGCCGGAGGAGACGCCAGTGATTCCCGGTTCGGCCAGGGGGTTCCGGAAGACCGCCTGCATCACCGCGCCCGCGCAGGCCAGCGCACCGCCGGTCAGCGCCGCCAGGAGCGCACGCGGCAGGCGCACGGTCGAGATCAGCGCGGTGTGCGTGGTCTCGGCCTGCGGAGCGGGCCAGGTCACCGGCCAGCCGAGGAGATCCAAAGCCGCAGCCAGCACTGCTCCCGGCGGGGTGCGAACCGGCCCCAGGGAGGAGGAGATCACGATCGTCAGCAGCACGACGGTGACGAGTGCTGCGGCAAAAACGGCCGTACGTGCCCGACCTGGGAGCCGGGCAGAGACCCGCACCTCCTGGGCCTTCAGCATGCGCCGTCCTCCAGCGGGCAGTGGCCGCTTCGTCAGCAGCCGACATCAGAACCTGAAGCGAGAATGATTATCGCTCTTGTCCAGTCTGCCTGAGCCGGCCGCCCGCGCGAAATGCGTGTGACGTGAGAAGGACCTCTGTCTACTCCCTGGCCTCGAGCGCCGCCTGATACAGCTCGCGCTTGCCCAGCCCGGTGCTCGCCGCCACGACCGCAGCGGCATCCTTGAGGCGCTCGCCCTGCGCCACGCGCTCCAGCAGCTCCGCCACATGATCCTCCACCCGCGCCGCCTCCGGCTCGGCGCCAGCGACCACGATGGTGATCTCACCGCGCACACCCTCTGCTGCCCAGCGTGCCAGCTCACCCAGGCCCTCCCTGCGGACCTCCTCGTAGGTCTTGGTCATCTCCCGGCACACCGCTGCCCGGCGGGCCGGGTCGAAGGCCTCAGCCATCGCACCGAGAGACTCCGCCAGGCGGTGCGGGGCCTCGAAGAACACCATGGTGCGCCGCTCCTCGGCGAGCCCAGCCAGTACCCGAGCCCGTTCACCGGCCCGGCGCGGCAAGAAGCCCTCGAAGCAGAAGCGATCCGTAGCCAGGCCGGAGAGCGCCAGCGCGGTGAGCACCGCCGACGGCCCGGGCAGCACAGTCACCTGCACACCGGCCTCAGCGGCGGCGGCGACCAGCCGGTAGCCCGGATCGGAGACCGAGGGCATCCCCGCATCGGAGACCACCAGCACCGTGGCGCCGCCAGCGGCCTCCTCCACCAGTTCCGGGGCCCTGCGGGCCTCGTTGTGCTCCTGGTACGAGAGCACGCGTCCGGTCAGCTCGACCCCCATGCGTGAGGTGAGCGCCCGCAACCGCCGGGTGTCCTCCGCGGCGACGACGTCGGCCTCATGGAACAACCGACGCAAGCGGGGCGGGGCGTCCTCGACGTCACCGATGGGCGTGGCGGCCAGAACGATCAAGCCCTGCGAGTCATGGGACATGGGTTCAGTCTCTCGTAAGCTCGCCGCTGTGACCTCTGCCCTGCCGGAGACGGCGCTCTCCCGTGAGGACACGCTGCGCGCACGGCTCGGGCTGCGCCCGGCCGGCGAGCGGCTCAGCCCAACCCTGCGCCTGTGGGGATGGATCGCCCCGCTCGCGATCGCCGTGCTCGCCGGTGTGCTGCGCTTCGTCCGGCTCGACCATCCGGGCCGCCTGATCTTCGACGAGACCTACTACGTCAAGCAGGCCTACTCGCTGCTGAGCATGGGCTACGAGGGGCGCTGGGGCGGAGAGGACGACGACCGAGCTGACATCGACGCTCGCTTCTCCGCCGGGAACACCTCTGACCTCACTCAGCGAGCCGACAATGTGGTGCATCCGCCCCTGGGCAAGTGGCTGATCGCCGTCGGCCTACGGATCTTCGGCCACGACAACGGATGGGGGTGGCGCTTCAGCACCGCGTTGGCGGGCACACTGGCGGTGCTACTGCTCGCACGCCTGGCGCTGCGACTCTTCGGGTCCATCGCCCTGGCGAGCACCGCCGGGCTGCTGCTCGCACTCGACGGGGTCCATCTCACGCTCTCGCGCACCGGCCTGCTGGACGTCTTCCTGTCCACGCTGGTGCTGCTCGGTCTGTGGTGCGTGGTGCGTGATCGCGAGACCAGCCGCGCCACACTGGCTCGTCACCACGCGCAGGCAGCGGCGCCTGCGGATCAGGGTGCCGTGGGGGCCGAGGTGCAGCGGGAGACACCCACCGCAGGGGCCGGCGTCAGATGGTGGCTGATCGCCGCCGGAGTTGCGCTCGGAGCGGCCTGCGCGGTGAAGTGGTCGGGCATCTATGCGGTAGCGGTCTTCGGCGTGCTGGCTTACGTCTGGGACGCCTCAGCGCGCCGCAGTCTGGGCGAGCCGAGGTGGCTACTCGCCAGTGTCTGGCGCGGTGGGATACCGGCCTTCCTGGCCCTGGTGCCCACCGCAGCGCTGACCTATGTGGCGGGTTGGGCCTCCTGGTTCCTCAGCCCGGGCGCGCGCCGCCGCCAGTGGGCCGCCGAGCTGCGTGAGGCCGGCGAGGAGGTCCCGCGGAGCTGGCTGCCGGACGCCGTGAACTCCTGGTGGGAATACCACCGATCGACCTGGGAGTTCCATACCGGTCTGGACTCCGAGCACACCTACATGTCCCACCCCCTGCAGTGGCTCGTCCAGCACCGGCCGGTCTCCTTCTACTGGCCCGATCTTGGCCCGAGAGCGCAGGAGTGTGGCGCTGAACGGTGCGTGGAGTCGATCGTCAATCTCGGCAACCCGGTGCTGTGGTGGTGCGCGGCCGCGGCACTGCCGCCACTGGTGGTCCTCGCCACTCTGGGCCGTGACTGGCGGGCCTGGGCCATCGTGGCCGGGTATGCCGCCATGTTCGTGCCGTGGCTCGCTTACCCGGATCGGACGGTCTTCAACTTCTATTCCGTCGCTTTTGTGCCCTACGTGGTTTTGGCCCTCACCTTCACGCTCGGCTGGCTCACGGGCCTGCTCGGGCCACCGGAGCACACCCGGGGGTGGGAGTCGCCGCGGATCGGCGGAAGCGGCCGCTGGCGTTATGCCCCCCTGGCGGCTGTGCTGGCCCTGAGCGTGGCCGCCGCCGTCTTCTTCTGGCCGATCTGGACCGGAGAACCCATGGCGTATGAGGCCTGGCAGTGGCGCATGTGGTTGCCGAGCTGGATCTGAAGGGCACGCTGAATCCGTGTGGAGGGCGGCGCGAGGCTTCGCCCTTTACCCTCGAAGGATGAGTGCACAGCGAGCACGAAGCGTGCGGGGGGCCCAGGTTCTGATCACCGGCGCGAATCGCGGCATGGGCCGCCTGTTCGCGTTGCAGGCCGCAGCCGAGGGAGCCTCACGGCTGGTGCTGTGGGGCCGCGAGGCCGAGAGCCTGGAGTCGGTCGCGGCCGAGGCGCGAAGCATCGAGCCCGCCGTCGAGGTGGAGATCGGAGTGGCTGACCTTGCCGACTTCCTCGCCGTTGACGACCTCGTGGCGGATCTGCTGGAAGCCGGCCGGGCGCCGGATGTCCTGATCAACAACGCCGGCATGGTCTCCTCCAACACGATGGCGTGGCAGCAGGACCCCGACGAGGCGATCCGCACGCTCTCGGTCAACACCGTGGCACCGATCCGGATCAGCGGGCGCCTGCTCCCCGCGATGATCGCCGACGCACCCCGCCAGAAGCGCATCCTGAACGTCGCTTCGGCTTCGGCGCTGACGCCGGTGCCGCGGGCCGCTGCGTACGCGGGGTCGAAGGCTGCCCTGGCGCACTGGTCGGACACTCTGCGCACCGAGTTGATGCTGGCCGGTCACACACACATCGCAGTGACGACCTACAACCCTGGCTTCGTGGACACCGGAATGTTCGCCGGGACCACCTCCATCGGCCTCACCCCGCACCTGAGCCCGGAGCGAGCCGTGGAGATCGGCTGGAAGGCGATGCTGGCCGGCCGTGCCGAGACGGTCGCACCATCGTTGGTGCACATCGCCCGGGGCGCGCGGGCATTCTTGCCCGCCCCGGCCTTCGACGCCCTGGCGCGCAGCCTCGGCGTCTACTCCTCGATGGACACCTTCACGGGGCGGTTGTAGGCGGCGCGTTCTGCGGCGCTAGCCTCACCGGGTAGGAAGACTGGCGCTCAGAGTCAGTTTCCTAACCCGTTGCCTCTACGGGCGCGTACGTCGCCGCCGTGGGCGGGGGCGTTGCCGCCATGGGCGCGGCCGCCGGCACACTCAGTGCGCCGAGGTGCCATCCCAGTCACGGACGGCGAAGAGACTCACGTCCCAGGTGCGCCGGCCTGTCTCCGGTTTCCTGCGGCCCTGTTCCCCGAAGCGCGTCAGGACCTCGCCGAGTTCGACCAACAGTGCGGTGAGTTCGTCGTGCGTGAGGGTCAGGGTCGTGGCGAGGAACTCGGCCTTGAGGGCCTCCGCACGCTCATCCTGCGGAACCTCGAGCACAGCCTCGGCCTGGCGGAAGGCCTCAGCCAGCCGCCTGGCCTGCTCCTGGTGCTGCACGTGCAGGAATCCCGCCACCTCGGGTCCGCTGTGGTCCAGGAAGGCCGGACCAGGGACGGCCTCCCAGTAGCTCTCGCGCCGGTCCCCCTGCCCGGGCACGCGACGGGCGAGACCGGCCTTCTCCAACGCACGCAGGTGAAAGCTCACCGAGTTCGGTGCCGACCCCACTTGTTCCGCGAGTGTGGAAACGCGCGCGACCTCCACCGCGCCCAGCAGTTCAAGGAGACGACGTCGCACGGGGTGGGACAGGGCCTTCAGGGCAGCGGAGCTGAGGGCGTGTGCTCCGCCGCCGGACGTGCCCGGGCCGGCGCCGTCTCGATGGTTCATCCCGGCAATCCCCCGCTCCTCGACGATCCGGTCCGGCGATCAGTCCTGGAGATCGCCAGCGTGACGTTCACCGTAACGTTCCCAGGCCTCAGGCTTCGGTATCGAACGGATTCGGGAGGCCATCGCCAGGAGGATCGCCACCGCGAAGCTCGCTGCGAACGCACCCACGGTCGCACGCATCCCGAACTCGGCCACGCCCCACCCAGCGAGCAGAGTCGCCGCCGGCGTCGTGGCCAGGCTCAGCATGGACACGGCCGAGCCCACACGCCCCTGCAGTCGCGTCGGAGTGATGGCCATGACAAACCCGATGGCGGCAGCGTTCACGCTCGGAACGGCACAGAACGCGACAAAGAGCCCCAGCAACGTGAACGCCGGGGCCGTCACGAGAGGCAGTGATCCCAGGGCGAGTGCCTGCACCAGGAACCCGCCGATCAGCAATCGGCCCGTGGCGACCCGCGAGACACAGAGTCCGGAGATGACCGCACCGAGCAGGGCCCCCGCACCCATCGCCGTGCCGGTCAGCCCCACGACCTGCGGCGACTGACCGTCCACCCGGAGGCCGAGGATGACTGCGAGCACCACTCCCGATCCCGCGAAGTTCAGCACGCCTGCCACCACAGCGAGACCGCCGAGGAGGCGCACCCGCAGGAGCACGCGCAGACCGGCAGTCAGCCACTGCAGCCGCCCCGGTGGGTCAGCTTCCGGCGCACCAGGATCGAGGGCCTGCGAGAGCAGCGCGCTGGCGGCCCCCTTTCCCACTTGCGCCACCGCGGAGAGCAGCCACGGCAGAATCGGAAGCAGGGCGAAGAGGGCACCCGCTGCCGGTCCGGCACCAAGCGAGATCGCCGCGTCTCGGCCCTGAGTCACGCTCATGGCTTGCGGGAGGCGATCCGCCGGAACGATCTGGCGCAGCGCTGCCGAGGTCGCGCCCGCGCTCAGTGTGGCGGCCAACGCGCCTCCTGCTGCGACCGCGACGAGCGGGAGCGTCCCCAGGACTCCGGCGGAGTACAGCACCACCCCGGTGCCGTACGCCGCAGCAGTGGCGAGCGCTCCCCACACCATGACCGGCCGCCGTGGATAGCGATCCGCGATCATGCCCGAGGGCAGCGTCGCCAGCACCACGGTGGCTGAGGTCGCCGCGCCCACTACCCCGGCCAGCGCCGGATCGCCGGTGACCGCGAGCGCCAGGAGCGGCGTCGCAATCATGTGTACGCCAGCGGCCGCCGAGCCGAGCGTATCGGCCACCAGCCAGCGCGCGTAGTCGCCCGACCACCACCGTGAGCCAGCGCTCCCAGCCCGCATGACGCCCTCCCCGACTCGATCACCAGGGACGCGTCGCCCCGTGGTCATCGCACCAGGGAAACATGCGCAAGGAATATTGCGCAACACCCCTTGCGCATGATCTCGGCACCGCGGCTAGTCAGCCGCAGCACCTCTACCCGCCGCTCGGCACCACCCACACCGCTTCGGCGGCGGCCAGACCGAGCTCGAAGGGCTTTCCCGCCTCTGCCGAGGCGAACCGGACCGTCAGCGTGCCGGCGAAGTCCCGGCGTTCGAGGATCTCGAGTTCGGTGTCGAGCGCGATGCCCAGGGAGTCGAAGTAGCGCAGCACCTGAGGATCGGCATCGGACAAGCGCGCGACGCGCACCTGGGATCCCACCTCTGCAGCGCGCAGCTGCTGAGCCGGCGTCGTGGGCACCGAGCCATCGATGCGTGGGATGGGATCGCCGTGCGGATCGCGCTCGGGGTCACCGAGTCGCTCCGCCATCGCAGCGATGAGCCGGTCGGAGACGGCATGCTCCAGCACCTCGGCCTCGTCGTGAACCTCGTCCCAGCCGTAGCCGAGCTCCACCACCAGGAAGGTCTCGATGATGCGATGGCGGCGCACCATTGCCAGCGCCGCGCGGCGGCCTTCCTCGGTGAGCTCGACCGCCCCATAGGGCGCGTGCGTGAGCAACCCTTGCCCACTGAGCTTCTTCACCGCCTCGGAGACGGTCGAGGGACGGAGGTCGAGTCGCTTGGAAAGAAAGGTGGTGGTCACCGGTTCGTCGGACCACTCCTGGGCAGCCCACACCACCTTCAGGTAGTCCTGGCTGGAGGAGGTGAGTTCGGAGACCACAGCCTCACCGTACCGGGAGGGGCCGATGCTGACCCCCGCGCCCGCCCGTCGCCCGGCGTGACTTCCCGGACCGGAGCACCGCGGTGGCGAGGTACACCATTGCGAAGACCGCACCCTGGGCGAGCACGACCATCGGGCCGGTGGCGGTGTTCAGCCAGTAGGAGAGGTAGATGCCCACCCCCGCGCACACCGCCGCCACCGCCGGGGCGATCAGAAGCATGCGGTTCAGGCGCTCGGTGAGCAGACGCGCCGTGGCGCCCGGGATGATCAGCAGCGCGATGACCAGGACGACGCCGACGGCTTGCAGGCCCGTGACGGCGGTGATGGCCAGGAGGACGAGCACCAGGGCGTTGATCCGCCGCGGGCTCAGCCCGATGGCACGGGCCTGCACGGGATCGAAGCTCACCAGGGTGATCTCGCGATGCCTGGCCAGCACCACGGCCAGCACCAGGGCGCCCAACAGCGCCACCTGCCACAGATCGGCCGGGGAGACTCCGAGCAAATTGCCGAACAGGATGTGACCGAGGTCCACCTGACTGGGGATCACGGAGAGCAACACCAGCCCGAGCGCGAAGAGCACGGTGAACACGATGCCCATGGCGGCGTCCTCCTTGATCACACTCCGTTCACGCACCACCCCGATGAGCAGCACCGCCACGAGCGCGAAAGCCAGCGCCCCCACCGCGAAGGGCAGGCCCAGCACATAGGCGAGCACCACCCCGGGCAGCACGGCGTGGGAGACGGCGTCGCCCATCAAGGACCAGCCGATGAGCACCAGCCAACAGGACAGCAGCGCACAGGCCATCGCCGAGATGATCGCTGCGGCGAAGGCACGCTGCATGAAGCCGTAAGCCCAGGGCTCGGCGAGCGCGGCCAGGAGCTCGTTCATGAGAGCTCGCTCGTATGGAAGGCGCGGGCAAGGTTCTCCGGGCGCAGGACCTCCTCCGGCGCGGCATGCACGACCAGCCGTCGTTGCAGCAGCGCCGCGGAGTCACACAGCTCCGGGAGCCCGTCGAGGTCATGGGTGGACACCAGCACTGCGGCGCCGGCTGCGGCCAGTTCGCGGAGCAGATTGCTGAGCACCTGCTGCGTGGCGCGGTCCACCCCGGAAAAAGGTTCGTCGAGCAGTATCAGGTCCGCCTCCTGGGCCAGTGCCCGCGCCACGAAGGCCCGTTTGCGCTGCCCCCCGGAGAGGGCGCCGATCTGCCGGCCGGCCAGCCCGGTCAGCCCCACCCGCTCCATCGATTCGGCCACGATGACGCGGTCCGGCGCCCGCAGGCGGCGGGAGCGGCCACAGTGCGGATAGCGCCCCATCGCCACGACGTCGGCCACGCTGAGCGGGAAGGTCCAGTCGATCTCTTCGGACTGCGGCGCATAGGCCACCTGGCCGCTGGCCCGAGCGCGCTCGGGGGCGCCTCCGAACATCTCGATCCGCCCGGCCGTCGGCCGCACCAGCCCCATGAGCGCCTTGAAGAAGGTGGACTTCCCCGAGCCGTTCATCCCGATCAGCCCAGTCACGCTGCCGGCGGCGAGGTCGAGATCCACCCGATCCAAGGCAGTGGTCGCTCCGTAACGCACCGTCAGGCCGGAGACCGCGAGCGCCCGCGGGTACTGGCCGTTAGTCGTCATCGCCGGCCAACCCCACTGCGATCGTCTCAGCCGTGTGCTGCAGCATGTCGAGGTATCCGGGCACCGGCCCGTCCGGGCCCGAGAGCGAATCGACATAGAGGATCCCGGCGAGCTCGGCCTCAGTCTCGGCGACCACCTGCTGCATGCCGGAGTCCGAGACGGTGGACTCACAGAAGACGGCGGGGATGTCATCGGCGCGCACGCGCTCGATCACGGCGCGCACCTGCTGGGGCGTGGCTTCGTACTCGGCGTTGACCGGCCAGAGGTAGGCCTCCTCCAGCCCCAGGTCGCGGGCGAGATAGGAGAACGCCCCCTCGCAGGTCACCAGCACCCTGGCGGAGGCCGGCACGTCCTCGAGAGCGTCGCGTAGCTCTGACTCGACGGTCTCGAGCTCGGATATGTAGGCCGCAGCGTTGGCCTGGTACTCAGCGGCACGGTCAGGGTCGATGTCACTGAGCGCTGCGGCGATGTTCGCGAGGTAGACCTGGCCTTCGGCTGGCGACATCCAGGCGTGCGGATTGATGGCCTCCCCCGGCGCAGACCCGTCCTCCGGTTGGATCGCCATCGTGTCCACGCCGTCGGAGGCAGTGACCCGGGGCGCGTCGACGTCGATGAGGAGCTGATCGAGCCAGTCCTCCAGGTGCAGTCCGTTGGCGATCAGCAGGTCGGCCTCGGCGGCGCGGCGCAGGTCATCGGGCGCCGGCTCGTAGCCGTGGATCTCCTGCCCCACCCCGGTGATCGACTCCACCTCCGCGTGCTCACCAGCCACCTGCTGGGCCATGTCAGCCAGCACTGTGAAGGTGGTCAGCACCAGCGGGCGGTCGGCGTCGTCAGTACCCGAGCTACCGGGGTCCTGCCCCTCGGACGGCGAGGCACACGCCGCCAGGAGCACGCCGGCGCTCAGGAAGGCGGCCAGGCGGCTTCGGTTTGCCAGAGTTGACGATTTCGGTGCACCGAAGTTTCCCATGCAGGCGATGCTAACAGAGGTGGTGGGCGCCGATCTCCGGGTGTGTTCAGCTCCAGTCGATCTGCGCGGAACGGTGGAACGCCCAGCCCCGTCGCTGCCACTGCGGGGCCAACGCGGCCAGCCGGGAGGCGAAGCCCTCGAAGCCGGATTCCTCCCGCACTTCCTGCGGGCTCCACGCCACCTCTGCCGCGGCAGCCAGCCGAGGCAGCAGCATGCGGAAGAGCTCCTCGGAGTTGGTCAGGGTCTCGGTCCACACCGCAGCTTCGACGCCGCGCACCTGGTCAGCCGGCACACCGTCGAGGTAATTGCCCGGATCCCAGTCATAGGAGGCAGCGACGTCGACGGTGCCGGCCCAGGTCAGGCCGAGCGGGAAGTCCTCGTCGTACTTCATGTCCAGGTAGACCCGGTCCCCGGGGGACATGAGGATGTCGTGCCCGCGGCGCGCGGCTTCGACGACGGCGTCGGTGGCCTCTCCCCCCGGCGACCAGTACTGGACCACGGCGTCCTCGGGCAGGTCACCCTGCGCCGCCTCCTGCCAGACCACCAGCACCTTGCCGGACTCCTGCACGATCTGGCCGAGCAGGCCCAGCACCTCGCGGTAGTCCTCCTTCGTGGTCACCTGCGCCTCGTCGCCACCACCGTGCAGGTAAGGGCCCGGGGTGATCTCGGCGAGCTCATCGAAGACGTCACGCAGGAACGGCTCGGCGGCCTGCTGGTGCAGCGTGATCTGGGAGAAGCCCACCCTGGTGCCGGAGTACGGCTCGAGCTGCTCGCCGTCCGCGGTGAGTTCCGGGTAGGCCACCAGAGCGGCGTGGGTGTGCCCCGGCACATCGAACTCCGGGATGATCGTGACGCCGCGTGCCGCGGCGTGGTCCAGGATGCTCTCCCAGTCCGCACGGCTGTAGAAGCCGGGCTCCCCGCCGCCGCGCCCGACCTCGTGCGGCGAGTCGCCGGTCAGGGAGTCGTCAACCTGGCCGTGACCGGTGACCTCGGTCAGCCGGGGCCGCGAGGCGAGCTCCAGGCGCCAGGCCTGGTCATCGCTGAGGTGCAGGTGCAGCGCGTTCATCTTCACCGACGCGAGCAGGTCGATGACCTCCCGTACCGCGTCGACGTCGAAGAAGTGCCGGACCACGTCCAGGCTCAGACCGCGCCAGGGGTAGCGCGGCGCGTCGGTGATCTCGGCCGGCGCCAGGCCGTTCTGGCCAGCCTCATCCGCGCCACGTACGAGTTCGGTGAGCGTGCGCAGACCGTAGGCCAGGCCGGTGGGAGCGAGAGCATGCAGGGCGATCCGGTCAGCCGCGATCACCAGCCGATAGGCCTCACCTTCGGCGGACTGCGCGCTCAACGGCAGCGCGTCGGGCGTGCCGCCGGTGAGCTCCAGGGAGATCTCCCGGGGCTCGTCAGCGCCAGAATCGCGACCTTCCGGTGGCTCCTCACCCTCCCCGGTCTCGCCGTCCTCTGGGGGCTCGCCGAGCACGAGCGCGCCGGCCGCGCTCAGCGCGTCACGGAGGTCGGCGAGCGCCGTCGGCACCGGCTCGGGCAGGCCACGGACAGCGAGGCGGATCGGTCCAGTCAGGGCAAAGGGCTCGCCGTCGGCCTGCGTGTAGCGGGCGGGGGCGGGAATGATCACAGACATCCTCCGACGCTATCGGCTCCTCGGTACTGCCGGGGGCGCCGAACCTTCAGCCGCGGCGCACCAGGCCTGGAGGCTGAGGAAATTCATCCTGAAGGAGGAGGCCGGCGCGGTGCGGCATCCACGATGATGGTGGGCATGTCCGTACCTGTACTTGAGACAGAGAACCTGGTCAAGGTCTACGGCCAGGGCTCCACCGCCTTCGAGGCTCTCAAAGGCCTGACCTTCGAGATCCAGTACGGCGAGTCCGTCGCCGTGGTCGGCAAATCCGGTTCCGGGAAGTCGACGTTGATGCACCTGCTTGCTCTCCTCGACGAACCCACCCACGGGGTGGTGGCCATGGACGGCAGGCCGGTGTCGGGCCTGGACGCGAAGAAGATTTCCAAGCTGCGCAACGAGACCTTCGGTTTCGTCTTCCAGCAGTTCTTCCTCAATCCCAACCAGACCGTGCTCGAGAACGTCACGCTCCCCCTCAAGATCGCCGGGATCGGGCGCTCGGAACGCCAGCGCCGCGGTCTCGCCGTGCTGGAGCAGCTGGAGATGGCGGACAAAGCCACCAAGAAGGCCACCACGCTCTCGGGCGGCCAGAAGCAGCGTGCGTGCATCGCCCGCGCCCTGATCAACGAACCCAGCGTGCTCTTCGCCGACGAACCCACCGGCAATCTGGACACCGCCACCTCCGATGTCGTGGAGGACATCCTTTTCGGGTTGCACCGCAATCAGGGCATCACCCTGGTGGTGGTCACGCACGATGAGGATCTCGCTGCCAAGTGCGAGCGGCGCCTGTTCATGCAGGACGGTCTGATCGTGCGCGAGGAGCGCGGCGTCGCCGGGCCCTCTGGCGGCGGGCCCTCTGGCAGCGGGCCCTCTGGCAGCGGGCCCTCTGGCGGCGGCGCCCCCGCCGCCACCCGCCGTCGCCTGTTCGGACGGAGGAACGCCCGATGAAACTCACCTCACTGGTGGCCACCGCCTTCGGGAACACCCTGCGTTCGAAGCTGCGCACCGCCCTGACCGTCATCGCCATCGTCATCGGCGCCTTCACCCTCACCCTGACCTTCGGCCTGGGCGCCGGCATCAACGCCACCGTGGACCGCATCGTGGCCGGATTCGGGGAGAGCGACGAGCTCTACGTCCTGCCGGCCACCTCCGTGGACGCCACCGAGCGCGAGGGTCCGCCGGAATACGACCCGCAGGCCGGCGAGGCGACCAACCCCATGGGTCAGGGCATGGGCGTGCTCACTGACGACCAGCTCGACACGATCCGCGGGATCGACCACGTGCTCGACGTCGATCCGGTGCTGATGACGCAGACGGACTTCCTGGAGACCTCCGCGGGTGAGCGCTTCGAACTGAACATGGACATGGCCGCGAACGGCGCCCTCGTCGAGATGGTGGCCGGTGACGCCCCGGCACGGACGGCGATGGAGATGACGATTCCCGAGGATTGGATCACGATCTTCGGAGCCAGCACGCCCGAGGAGGCGATCGGCGAGACCGTGCTCATCGGGGTGAGCAACGTGGTGGGCGAGCAGTCCACCCTCGAAGCCGAGGTCGTCGGCGTCACGGCGGGGAACCTGGCCGGCGCCGGTTTCGATCCGGTTCCTTCGGTGGCGCTGACCGAGGAGATCTATGCGATCAACGGCGACGGCTACCAGGGGGAACGCCAGGACGCCTACATCATGGCCGTGGTCACGGTCGATGACTTCGCCGAGAACGAGCAGGCGGTCAAGGACGATCTGCTCGAGGAGGACATGTGGGGGCTGTCGGTCGAGGACCAGATCTCCATGTTCCAGGCGGTCATCGATGCGGTGACCTGGGTGCTCTCCGGCTTCGCCCTCATCGCCCTGCTGGCAGCGAGCTTCGGCATCGTCAACACCCTGTTGATGTCCGTCCAGGAGCGCACCCGTGAGATCGGCTTGATGAAGGCCCTCGGCATGTCCTCAGGCCGGGTCTTCGGACTCTTCTCCCTCGAAGCCGTGGCGATCGGAGTGATGGGATCGGTTCTCGGAGTGGGCGCAGGCCTGGGCACCGGGCTGATCGCCGATGCCCTGCTCACCGGCGAGGACGGCCCCTTGGGTGGCTTCGCCGAGCTGAGTCTGTTCGGCATCAACGTGCCGGCACTGGCAGGCACACTCGGGCTCATCGTGGTCATTGCCTTCCTCGCCGGAACGCTCCCCGCCGTGCGCGCGGCACGAAAGGACCCGATCGAGGCACTGCGCTACGAGTAGATTTCAGCGTTCATCACATCCAGGAGGCAATGTGTCCAACAACCCGTTCAGCACCCCCGATTCCACTAACCCGCCGCCGGAGCGTTCCGGGCAGGGGAACCAGCCCAGCTACGGCGCGCAGCCGGATTACGGCCAGCAACCAGGCCACAGCGCGCCGGGCTCGAAGTTCGGCACGCAGGGCTACCAGCCGGGGAGCTACGGCGGTCCGCTCGAGCGGCCGAAGGAGTTCGGCCTGCTCCTGACCATGACGCTGGTGATCTTCGCTCTGGATCTGGTCTCCACCGTGCTCGGCCTCATCCCCGTCTTCACCGGCGAGCTCGAAGACACCATGCGCACAGAGATGGAGGCCGCGGGCGCCAGCGCCGCGGATATCGACACAGCGCTCAGCCTGATCGCTGTGGGCGCCGGGGTCTTCGCGCTGATCCTGCTGATCGTCTCCATCGGCCTGTACCTGCTCGTCTACTTCGGCCTGCGTGCCCAGAAGAACTGGGCCCGGATCACCGGCATCGTCCTGGGAATCCTGGGAGTTCTCTTCACCCTGGGAAGCCTGGTGACCGGCCTCGGCGCCGCCTTCGCCACCCCGGTCATGATCGTGTCCAGCGTGGTGACCCTGCTGTGGGTCGCGGGCGCCATCTACTGGCTGATCCTGGCGTTCAACTCCAAGGTGGCCGGCTACCTCCGGCAGCCCAAGCAGGCCTGAGGGCGGGTCTGAGGAGGCCGGAGCTCGGGCCTGGACCTCCGGTTGAAACCCGGCCCTGAGACCTCCGGCTGAGACCTGCCGCCACCAGCTGGGTTGAGACGATTCAGAGTGAGGAAATGGTCGCCGAAAGCAACCACTTCCTCACTCTGAGTCGATTCAGCCCCGGCGCGGCTCCACTCAGCGCTGGCAGCATCCGCCAGCCCCCGACGAACTCCACTCAGCGCTGGAACAGGGCGCGCATGCGGATCGTGGTGACCGACATGCCCACCGCGATCAGGGCCAGGAAGTAGCCCACGTGCACCGCGGTCATGGCGGTGAGGTCCCAGAAGGCGATGGCCCGCATGAGTTCCACGGCGTGCCACAGTGGCAGGGCCTGAATCACGTACTGCACCCCTTGGGGGTAGACGTCGATCGGGAACAGCGTGGCCGAGAACAGGAACATGGGCATGAGCGCCATGGTCATCCAGTCCATCTGCTGGAAGCGTTTCATGAAGCTGGTCAGGGCCATGCCCACCGAGGCGAAACCGAAGGCGATGAACAGCGCGGCGCACCACATCAGCACGGCGGGGAGCGGGTCCACCAGACCGGCGCCGGTGAGGACCACCAGGAAGCCGGCGGCGTAGATGCCGCCACGGAAGAGCGCCAGGAAGATCTCGCCCGCGGCCACGTCGATCGGCCCCAGGGAGGTCGCCATCATGTTCTGGTACAGCTTGGTGATCTTCAGCTTGAAGAACACGTTCCAGGTGGAGTCGAAGACCGCGCCGTTCATGGCCGAGACCGCCAGCAGGGCCGGGGCGATGAACGCCGCGTAACTCACCGCGCGCTCGCCGATCTCCACCCCCTCGATCATCGGGGAGATGCCGAGGCTGAAGGAGGTCAGGAAGAGCACCGGCTCGAGGAAACCGGAGAGGAAAATGACCCCCCGGTTGTTCCGGATCGCGGTCAGGCCGCGCTGGAAGACGGCGCGGATGTTGCCCGAGTACAGGTGGGAGAGGGGGCCGCGGCTGAAACGCGCCGGCGGCACCCCCTCGCTGCGCTGGTAGGCGCCGCCCTCGGAGTACGCCAGCTCCTTCACATCCTGCTTGGCTGCCCGCCTCGCATCGGCCCGCGACCCCGGGGTGCGCCCGCGCCACTCGCTGTACCCCAGCCGCCGAGCGAACATCCGGCGCACCACGAGGCCCCCGGCCAGCGCCAGCACGCCGAGGTAGAGCAGGTGCACCAGGATCAGCCAGCCCGGGGTGGGCTGGCCGAAGGCGAGCAGGCGACCGAGCTCATTGGCATGCCAGATCGGGGAGACCCAGCCGATCACCTGCAAGAACGCGGGCAGGTTCTCCAGGGGGTAGAAGGTGCCGGAGAAGAGGAAAAGCGGCATCACCACGAAGCGCTGGGCCAGGGCGGCATGCCCCTTCTCCTCACGCAAAGAGGAGAAGTACGCCATGATTGGCAGGCCGATCGCCAAGCCGCCGAGGGCTGCGGTGAAGATCTGCAGCACGGCCAAGGGCGAGCTCAGCGCACCGAAAAGTGTGAGCACCACCAGGAAGACCGCGGCCTGCAGCGCGAAGCGGCAGCACACGGCCAGGATGTGCCCGCCGGCAATCTGCTCGGGCCGCAGTGCGGTGGCCTGCGCTCCGTAGTAGAGCCGCTGCCACCGGAAACCGGACATCACCGGGAAGGTGAACTCCACGCCCGCGCTCAGCGCCACGGTGGAGGCCAGGATCGCCGGTCCGATGTACATCAGGTAGCTGGTGGCGCCGTACTCGGAGAAGTCGTTACCGGCCCCCACCAGCACACCGAGACCCAGACCCATGGCCAGCACATACATCAGCGGCTGGAAGACCGCGCTGGCCACGATCACCGAGGCATAGGCGCGCATCGAACGCAGCTGACGTTCCGCCTGGTAGAGCGGGCCGTAGCGCCGCGCACGGCTGGCGAGCAGGTCCTTGTCGAGCGCCGGGGAGGTGGGTGCGCTGGCCGGCGCGGTCGTCGTCTCAGTCAATGAGGCTCCGCCCGGTCAGGCGCAAGAAGACGTCCTCCAGCGAGGAGCGGCGTACCAGGGAGGTCATCGGCTTGTGGCCTGCGGCGTAGATCGCCTCAAGGGCGTGATCGGCCTGCTCGGCGTAGACCAGCAGGCGGTCGGGCAGCACCTCGACGTGACTGAAGCCCACGGCGTCGCCGAGCTGTTCCTCCAGCACGGCGGCGAGTTCGGGGTTGCGCTCCATGCCGAACCGCAGCTCCAACACCTCGCGAGTGGAGTGCTCCCGGATGAGGCCGGCGGGCGACCCCTCCGCCATGATCCGGCCCTCGTCGACGACGACGAGCCGGTCGCAGAGCTGCTCGGCCTCGTCCATGTGGTGCGTGGTCAGCACCAGGGTGGTACCGGCTTCCTTCAGGCGGAAGAGACGGTCCCACAACACGTGCCGGGCCTGAGGGTCCAGGCCGGTGGTGGGTTCATCCAGCAGCAGGATCTCGGGCTCGTTGACCAGGGCGCGGGCGATGGTCAGCCGTCGTTTCATGCCGCCGGAGAGGTCCTCCACCCGGGCGCGTGCCTTGTGCGTGAGCTGGGCGAACTCGAGCAGCTCCTCGACCTTGGTCACCAGGTAGCGCCGCGGGAGGCCGAAGTACCGGCCATACATGATGATGTTCTCCCGCACGCTGAGCTCTTCGTCGAGGTTGTCCTGCTGCGGCACGACACCGAGACGGGCGCGCACCCGGGGCCCTTCGGCCTCCGGGTCGATGCCGGCCACCCGCAGCTCGCCGGTGGTGCGGGAGGCGACGGCGGCGATCATTCGCATGGTGGTCGACTTGCCCGCACCGTTGGGCCCGAGCAGCCCGAAGGCCTCCCCTCGGGTGACGGCGAAGTCAATGCCGCGCACGGCGGAGAAATCGCCGTACTTCTTGGTCAGCCCGCGCGCCTCGATGGCGGGCGTGCCCGTGGATTCGGGGCGCGCGTGGGCCCGGGAGGAAGCGGTGGTGGTCATCGCTGGAAATCCTACGCCTGCTGACCGAGGCCGCCCCGGTGATTTCCTTCGCTCCACGACGGCGCGGGGGCGGTAGCTCGCGCGGTGGAGGTGGTGCGTTAGCTGTTCCTGGTGGGCTCGCCCCCAGCGTGCGGCTCGCCCCCGGCCGGCGGGCTGTCGTCCCCGGATGCCGTCGTGGGCTCGTCCCCAGGGTTCGGCTGGGCGTCCGCCTCACTCACGTCGTCGGGAGTCGTCCCCGGCACGGCGAAGCGCTGCGCCCGGTCCAGCGCGGCCTCCTCGTCGGGTTCCCAACCATCGGCCCAGGAGTCGGTGGCGTAGTCGTACTCGACCGGGTTGTCGTCCTCGTCGGTGCGCTGGTACCACTCCGTGACATCTTCGGTGGAGGTGTCGAAGTCGCGGCCGGCGCCCTCCCCCGGTGCGGTCTTGTGCACCGCGATCGCAAAGTCGTCGCCGTGCGCCTCCACGCCCTCGACAACGGCATCGGTGACCGCTTGACGCGCGTACGCCTCCCGGATGGTACGCGGATCGGACCGCAGTTCCTTCAGGAAGGCGATCATCACCAGGATCAACACCACGGTGAACGGAAGCGCGGCCACCATCAGCAGGTTCTGCATGCCGGTGATCGCCGTGTCCCCCGAGGTCAGGATCATCACGGCGGACACTCCCGCCATCACCAGGCCCCAGAAGACCACCACCAGACGCCGGGGGTTCGGGTTCCCCCGCGTGGACATGATGCCCATGATCACCGAAGCGGAGTCCGCGGCGGTGATGAAGAAGATCGCGATGATCACCATGAGCAAGTAGGGCAGCCAGTCCGCAAAGGGGATGTTGGCGACCAGCTCGAAGAGCACCTCCTCATCGCTCATGTCGTCGCTGAAACCGTCAGCCCCCTCGCGATACATCCAGATGGAGGCACCACCGAGGATGCCGAAGCAGAGGGTGACCAGTGAGCTCGGGATGAACATCACGCACAGGATGAACTGGCGCAGGGTGCGCCCGCGGGAGATGCGGGCGATGAAGATTCCCACGAAGGGCGACCAGGCGATCCACCAGGCCCAGAAGAAGACCGTCCACCAGCCTTGGAAGGCGGTGGTCTCCTCGCCCCAGGAGGAGGTCCGGCCCATCATGTCGAAGATCTCGCCGAGGTACTCCATGAGGCTGGCCGGCAGCAGGTTCAGCAGGAAGAGCGTGGGCCCGAGCAGGAAGACCATCAAGACCACCCCGAGGGTGAGCACGATGTTGATCGACGAGAGATACCGGATGCCGCGCGAGATCCCCGAGACCGCGGAAACGATGAAGCCGATCGCCAGGATCGCGATGATCACCACGATCACCGGGTTGGACACCTCGACCCCGAACGCGACGCGGCTCCCCTCGCCGATCTGCAACGCGGCGAAACCCAGCGAGGCCGCGGTACCGAACAGGGTGGCGACGATGGCGAAGATGTCCACGAGCTGACCGGCGAAGCCTTCTGCGTGCCGCTGACCGAAGAGGGTCCGGAACAGCGAGCTGAACAGCGGCACCCGTCCACGCCGGTAGGCGACGTAGGCGATGGAAGCGCCGACCAGCGCGTAGATGCCCCAGGCATGGAAGCCCCAGTGGTAGAAGGACTGGGCGAGCGCGCGATGCAGCGCCTGGACGCTTTCCGCCTCGTAGGTCTCGGGGGGCGGGGTGATGAAGTGCGTCAAGGGTTCGGAGGGGCCGAAGAAGAACACGCCCACGCCGAGGCCGGCTGCGAAGAGCATGGCGATCCACGCGAAGTTGGAGTACTCCGGCTTCTCGTCGTCCCGGCCCAGGCGGATCCGCCCGTACTTGGAGATCGCCAGACCGAGCATGAACACCGTGATCACCGAGGCGATGACGGTGAACAACCATCCGGCGTTGGCCATGGTCCAGTCGAAGAGATCACCGGTGACTTCCCCGACCTGCTCCGGCGCGAGGACGCCCCACACCACGAAGGCGGCGGTGGCGAGCCCGGCGACGGCGAAGATCAGCCAGTCGAGGGTGTAACGCCGCCGCTGCTCGTCCACGCCGATCCCCGGCACCAGCGCCGGGTGGGTGCCGTGCGGGTAGACCGACTCGGTGTAGAGCGAGAGGTGCCCGAAGGTCTCTCCGGCGCGGCGGGAGGCGGCGCGGATGCGCTCTACGTGCAGCGGCCGGTCCGCCGGCGAGGTGGATTCGTCACCGCCTGCCGGGGCGGAGCCCTCATCCTCGCGGTCTGCCAGTGTGCGGTGGGGGGCCTCCGGCTCCCTCGGCGTGCGGTGGTCGGCGTGCTCTCCGCTCATGCGGGACGCTCCTGAGGTGAGGGATTCGAGTGGCTGCGGGAGATACCCCAGCGGTTAAGTAATAGTGGACGACCCTGGAGCTGTCCAATGAGCCCTCGGCATCCGGGATGGGTCAGGCACGCACGACCGAGCCGGACAATCCGCACCCGGCCGCCACCGCTGAGGGTGCCGATAGCCTGATGCCATGCCGGGACGGCCGACCGCTCCGCCGCCACCGACCGGCGAACGCGGGCAGGAGCGCCCCCGGCCGAGGTGACCACGCGTGAGGTGAGTCAGGCAGACATACCTCGGGTTCTGGCCATCGACCAGGAGTGCCTGGCGCGAGTATCGCGCTGTATCGTTCCGCCGGTTTCCGTACCGTGGGGCTCCGCAGCCGGATCGCCCGGCTCGACGGCGTCTGGCGAGACACGGTTCTGCTCGAGCGTCGCAGCCCGGTGCGCTGAGCACCTCCGCTCTGAACGACTACAGGATCTTGCCCACCGGTTCGCGCTTCTCGGCCTGGAAGCGGTCTTCGTTCCGGCCGAAGGCCCAGTAGGCCGAGAGGGAGACGTCGGCGCGGTCCATGCCGCGCTCAGTGAAGAGGTAGTCGCGCATGCGCTTCATCGTCTCGCGCTCCCCGTGCACGAAGGCGCAGGCCTTCCCGGCACGCCACCCCACTGCCCGGATCCCCTCGTCGAGCAGCCTGGTGGTGCCTGGCTCCGCTCCGCGGCGGTGCAGCCAGGTGAGATCGATGCCGGGCGGGGATTCGATGGGGAGTTCGTCGGCGGGGCCGTCGACCTCGATCAACGCGTGCCCCACAGCGTCCGGCTGCGTGGACGCGAGATGCTCGAGAGATCGCGCGATGGCCGGCAGGGCCGCGTCGTCACCGACAAGGAGGTGCCAGTCGGCCTCGGGGTCCGGGCGATAGCCGCCGCCGGGGCCCGCGAAGCAGATCACGTCGCCCGGCTCGGCCTGCTCCGCCCAGGGCCCGGCGAGCCCGCCCTCACCGTGCGGGACGAAGTCCAGCGCGAGTTCACCCGCCTCGTGATCCACCCAGCGCACGGTGTAGGTCCGGGTGCTGGGCATCTTCTCGGGGGGAAGCTGTTCCCGCAGCGCCGCCATGTCGTAGGGCGGCTGCAGGCCCAATGCGGGATCAGCAAAGTGCAGCTTGACGTAGGCGTCGGTGTACTCGTTGTCCTGGAAGGCGGCGAAACCCTCGCCGCCGGCCACGATGCGGATCAGGTGCGGGCTCGGGCGCTCCACGCGGCGCACCTCCAGGACCACCTGTGGCCGGGCGGGACGGCGGGGACGTGTCACGAACTCTCCTTCTCGGTGGGGCGGACGCACGTGGCGCATCCACCATAGGCAGGCTCAGTCGGTCTCGGGGGCGGCCGGTGGCCGACGACGGCTCAGGCGAGTGCCCAGAACGCCCGCTCCCGCGAGCGCGAGCAGCACGGCCAGCAGGCTCCACGGGATGACCCACACGGTCACCGACCGGTGTATCGGTTCGGCGAGATGGCCATCGATCGCCTCCGGCACCAGCTGGACCTCCACGCTGGTGCGCAGCAGCGGCCAGACGCCGGGGACCTCGACCTGCCGTTCAATCTGGCTCCCGGGGAGCACCTCCTCCACCAGGTCGCCGCCGGTGCTCGCAGCGACCCCGCCCGGCCCGGAGGCGGTGAGGCGTTCGTGGGCCACCGTGCGCAGTGTGCCCTCATTGAGCAGGCGGTAGGCCACCTCCGCGCGGCCCGGGGCGAAGGGGTTCCAGCTCGGGCGGACTGAGACCTCCAGGTCGGACAACTCCATCTCCACGTGCTGCTCGCCGGCCACCCGGAGGTGGATGCGCAGTCCGAAGCGGCGGTCCACATCCACGGTGGCCCCGCCCTCGGAGCGGTGCACCGCAAGGATGCCTCCGGTGTAGTCCCCGGCGGCCACGCCCTCGGGCACGGTGATGGTGAAGGGGACCGCACGACTCTCACCCGGCATCAGGTCGAGTTCGCTCTCGCCCACGTCCGTCCAGGCGCCGATGCTCTCCGGCGTGGCATCGGCGGTATGGAGTTCCAGGCGCCCCTCGGCACTCGTGTAGCCGTCGGCGACCGTCACTGTGAAGCTGGCCGCCACATCGCCCCGGTTCTCGATGACGAAGGCATCCTCGATCTCGGCACCCGCCTCCACCGAGTACGCATAGTTGGGCCGGCCGGCGCCCTGGTCGTTGTCCGCCGTGCGCACGGCCACCACCAGCCCGCCCGGATCGTCGGCGGTGGCCAGGGCCGGGGCAGCCACTGCCTGCGCGAGCAGTGTCAGCACCACGGCGAGCACGGTGATCAGCCGCCGCCGTGCCGGATGATCCAGAACCTGCCAGCCGGACCGGGATCGGTCCGGCAGCCCAGCAGGGCGGGATGAAGACACAACAGGTCCTTTCTCGATGCTGACGTGGCCCGGCGCTCTCCTGGCCCCGGCGCTGAGAGGCCCAACCCTCTCCTGGGCCCGGCGCTTGCCGGGCCCAGGAGAGGTTCAGCCGAGGGTCGTCAGGGTGAGGATGGCGGTGTACTGCCCGGCAGGGGTACCCGCCGGGGCGTGCAGCTGCAGGTCGGCGCCCACCTCGACGGATCCGCCACCGTGACCGGCCGGCGCTTCGGCGAGGTTGCGGTTGATGCTGAGGCCTTCCGCTCCCGGTGGGATGGCTGCACCCGCCACGGCGTTCATTCCCGCAGCGAGGATCTCCGGCGCCCAGCCCAGTGCCGCAGCGGTGATGGATCCGCCGCTGTGGCCCACGAAGTTGGCCGCCTGGGCGGAGACCGACCATGCCGGGGAGCCGGTGCGCGAGTCGGCCACCACTACCGTCGGCAGCGCCCCGGTGGCGGTGAAGCCGCCGTCGGAGCCCTGCACCGCGCGACCGAGAGAGGCATGGTCATCTGAGACGCTCACGACCAGGGCCCCTGGCTCGCCCGGGTCACCCGGATCGCCCGGATCGCCCGGGTCGCCGGGGTCACCTGGGTCACCTGGGTCGCCGGCGCCAGGAACCTCCACGCCGATGCCGATCTCGCCGTCGCCGGCGGCCGGGGCGAAGGACAGCGCGGTAGCCGTCTCGTAGCCCGGCACCGCTGCTCCGCCGCCCGGGTAGGTGTAGATGCCGAGCATGCCGGTGACCTGGTCGGGGCGGGCGACGGTGAGCTCGACCTCGAAGGTGCCGTCCTCGTTGATCAGCGCCAGTTCGGCGGAGCTGCCCATCCCCGCCACGACGTCGTAGCTCTCCTGCGGCAGAGCCCAGACGACGTCGAGCGTGGTGCGGGCCGAGGAGGGCGCCCCCTCAGAGGGGCGCCACGGCTGCGCGAAGTCCCCGAAGGCGACATAGGCACCGGGCTGCCTGCCGGCCAGCGGTGGGCGGGCGGGAACGTTGGCGGTCGGGGTGAAGCCCGAGCCGCTCACCGTCACGGTGTACTCCCCCTCCGCGGAAAACTCGGTGCGCGAGACCTGCACCTGCCCCTGGGGCTCGGCCGGCGCAGAGGAGGCGAGGTCCCAGGCAATGGCCACCGGACGGGCGACCTTGTGCTTGTCCAGTGTGCTCCCCGAGGAGTACCAGTACGAGCCCTGACCGGTGGCGATGTTGAAGTCCACCCACGAGTCCGGGAAGGCGCCCCAGTTCGCGCCGCCGGTGGACTGGGGCTCGAAGGGATAGGGATCGATGCCCAGGGCCCGGCCCAGGTAGCTCGGCGTCTGCGTGAAGCCCTCCTCCGTCAGTTCCAGATCGGTGAACTGCGCGATCTCAATCTGCCGCGGAGCGATAGGCTCCCACGCCCCGGCGTCCGCCATGTCCGAGGCGAAACCGGTGGCGGTCGCCGTCATGACCCCGGTGCCGTCGGCGGCGACGGAGAGTGTCGGATCCGCGAAGGACCAGTAGGTCAGTCCGCCGTACATGGCGATGGTGACCCCGCCGGTCCAGGAGATCTCCGCAGTCCCGGCATCGAGGTCCACCTGGCCTGTGCCTGCGGAGAAGACCACCTCGTTGTTCGAGACGCCATCGGAGCCCGGGGGGAACTGGGCACCCGCGCAGCGGGTGGCAAAGGTCGGCGTGGTCCAGCCACCGGAACCGTCCGGCTTGCGGATGGCCACATTCCCGGCCTGGCTGCGGTAGTTCTGCGCGATGTACTCGCTGCCGAGGTCCGCCCAGGCCGTGCGCTGACCGCGGCCGTGGTCACCGGCCACCCCGGCGACGAGGAAGTTGCAGGATCCGTCGTAGGCGGAGTTGCCGGCCTCATTGCTGATGGCCCAGCTGAAGGTGACGTCCTCGACCTGCTGCATGGCGGCAGCGGCCGGGAGGGCGGACAGGCCGAGGGCTGAGGCCGCGAGCGCGGCGGTCAGGCCCGCGGCCAGGCCGGATCGGGTCAGGCGTGGTGCAGTACGCAACAGTGCTCCTTTGTCAGGGTGCCGGTGGTCCGGCGGTCGGTGGGTGGGTGGTCCAGGGCAGGGTGAGCCAGCCGCGGCGGAAACCCACGACGGCCAGGGAGGAGAGCAGGAAGACCGCGCTGAGCGCCCCCACGGCGCGGTGGCGAGGATCGGTCAGCGACACCAGCTCCGGGATCAGGCCCTCACCGCTGAGCCATTGCGCGAGGGTGGGGACGATGCCGCGCCGGGCGCCGGGTGGCGCGTCGAGCGCACCGAGGTTCCCGGCACCTGGGCTGGAGCCCGGCGCTGACGTGCCCGGCCGGATGTCACCGCCGCCGCCGCTGCCGGGACCGGGCGCTGCCGGGACCCCGGACCCGGCGTCGTCCGGCACGCCACTCGAGCTACCGCCGGGCTGCGAGCTCGGCGGTGGCAGTTCCTCCGGGGGCTCGCTCAGTGGCGGGGGTTCCCGGATGACGTCGCTCGCGTCGTAGCTGATCCACATCGGCGAGGGCGGCTTGCGGGCATCGGCCGCGCCACCGGAGGAGTGCCAGTAGCTGGACTGACCGGTCTCGGCGTGGAAAGTCACGAAGTCCTGCGGGAAGGAGCCCCAGTGCGGGCCCTGCCGCACCTGGGGGTCGGAGACACTCGAGTCGATGCTGACCGGCACGCGGTAGTAGTCGGGGGAGATCACGAGGCCGCGCTGCCGGAGTTCCGCCGCGCCGAAGGTCGCCAGGTGGACCTGCCGGGGCGCGAGTTCCCGCCAACGGCTCTGGTCTTCCATCGAGGTGCCGTATCCCCCGACGGTGGCCGTGAGGTGGCCGCCGCTCGGCGTGAGCGTCAGCACGGGATCGGCGAGCCACCAGTAGGTCATGCCGCCGTAGAAGACGACCGTGGCGCTGCCCTGCCACCGGATCCGCGCCGTGCCGCTCGCGCCATCCACCACACCGGTGCCGCCATCGAAGACGAAGGTCGCACCGGTGCCCATGTCGCTGGCCACGGTGGTCACCGCCCGGCCGCGATGGTCCTGGCACTTGTTCGCCCAGGTCACGGCCTCCCAGCCACCCTTGGCGGTGGGTTTCTCCACCCGCACTGCTCCCTGAGCGCTGCGGAAGAGCGCATCCGGGCCGCTGGCGTCGGCGGTGTCCCACACGCGCGAGCCCCCGCTGTTGCCTGCCCGGCCTGCTGAGAGGAAGTTGCAGCCGCCCGCGTAGGCCCCGGAGCCGGCGTTGGGGTTCAGGCCCCAGCGCAACTGGGCATCGTCCACCGCAATGGTGCCGACGGGCGTCTGCGCCGACCGGGGGATCTCGACGGCGATGTCGACGCGATCCTCATCCGCGGAGGCCATCGGCACGGCGAGGGCCGGTGTGAGCACGGCAGCCGAGAGGAGGGCCAGCGCCCACCGGCGCGCGGTCACCGGGCACCGCCGAGAACGGGCTCCGGGCGCGTAGCCGGATCAGGCGGCGGCGGAGCCGGCTCCGGCGCCGCGGCTGCGTCGGGACGCCGCGCACGGCGACGGCGCCGGATGGCGTCGACCAGCGAGGTGACCAGCAGCGCCACCAGGAGCGCGCCGGTGAGCAGCGCGACGATGAACACCCAGTCCCAGCCGCTGGAGGGCTGATCGGCCGGTGCGAAGGCAGCGGGGTCAGCGGCCACGGAGATTTCTACTTCGGCGATCTGGCCGGAGCCCGCACCCTCCAGACGGAGCAGGTGCGTCCCGGGGCGGATGTCGGCCGGGATCTGCACCGCGCCCGCCACCTCACCGAAGTCACCGGCCAGGATCGGGCCTACCCCCGCCAGGCCGGCACCCAAGGAGGCCACGACCTGCTCTCCGACGGCGAACCCACGCCCGGTGAAGGAGAGCACGCGGCCGGCCTGGATGGTGCTGCGCTCCAGGCCCACTGTGGCCGGTCCACTGATCGCCGGGGCCTCGGTGTCCTCGTCCTCGGCTCCTTCGTCCGGGCTGGCCGGGGCGCTCTCTGCGCCGGAGCCCGCGGGCTGGTCGTCTGTGCCCGGCTCCGCGGCGCCCTCACCCGCAGCTCCAGGCTGCGCGGCGGTGCCGGTCTGGCCGCCGGCTTCCGTCCCGGTCTGTCCGGCTCCGGAACTGGTGGCCGTGCTGCTGGGGGCGCCGGCGAAGCTCACCGGCGTGAAGGTCTCATTCGCGGCGCTCGCCACGCCATGGGCGCCCACCGTGAGGAATCCGCACTGCACCTGGGTGCAGTCCACGTCGACCGGTGCCCCATCGCGATCGCGCGCGGTGAAGCGCGCTCCGGGCACCACCATGCTCAGCGACCAGCTGCCGTCTTCGGCGAGGACGCCACCATTGGCGGCCTGATCGGTGGAGGATCCGGGGAAGGCCACGAAGCGCTGGTAGCCCTGGTTGTCCCGGGCCTCGGCATCCGGGGCATAGAGGTAGTCCCGCCCCGTCTGCCCGCCCTGGCTCGGCCGCCACGAGTCACCCGAGATGGAGCCGAAGAGCACGTAGATGCCGCCGAAGCCGCCGGGCACCGACTGGAAGCCGGCACCCGAGACGCGCACGGTGGTGGCCTGGTCGGCGTGCACCTGGGCTCCTCCGAGCTCGGACTCGACACTCACCCGGGCCGCGCCGGCAGCAGGTGAGGCCAGAACCAGACCCAGACATATCGCGAGGAGCCCGGCGGCGATCCGGTGCCGGCGAGACGCGCCCTGCGCGGAGAGTCGAGGGTTCATCGGAGGTCCTTCCTGCGGTCGGGCCGTTCCGGCACGACGATCAGTCCGCTCGGGTGGTCGATCACCGTGACCGGGTGCCGGTAGGTCTCGCCCAGCACGGCGGGGGTGAACACCTCCTGCGGTGGTCCGTCTGCGACGACTCGCCCCTGGGCCACCAACGCGATGCGATCGGCGTAGGCGGCTGCGAGGGAAAGGTCGTGCAGGACCACCACCACGGCCACGCCGTCCGAGGCGCGCTGCCGCAGGGTGGCGAGCAGCGCCTCACAGTGGCGGATGTCCAGGGCTGCAGTGGGCTCATCCAGCAGCATCACCGCTGTCTCCTGGGCCATCGCCCGGGCGAATCCGGTACGAGCCTTCTCGCCACCGGAGAGGGTGGGGTGCTTGCGGCCGGCCAGGTGCCCCACCTCGGCCAGTGACATCGCCGTGCCGACCACCTCGTCGTCCCGCGCGATGTGCGTCGTGCCGTGCCACGGCGCCCGCCCCATGCGCACCACCTCGATCACGGTGAAGGCGAAGGAGAGCCGAGCCTCCTGGAGCTGGACCGCCCGACGGCGGGCGAGCTGCTCTGCGCCCTGCCGGTCGAGATCGAGTCCGTCGAGAGTCACCGTGCCGGCGGTCGGCGCGATGTCACCCGCGAGGACGCCGAGCAGGGTGGACTTGCCCGCCCCGTTCGGCCCCACCAGGGCCAGGACCTCCCCGGGGCGCACCGCCAGATCGACGCCGCGCAGGATGGCGTGGCCGTCGACCTCCACGTCGATGCCGGTGGCGCTGAGCACGGCGGGCTCAGCGGCGTGAGGGCCCGGGCGGCTCGGCGCCACGTCGCCGAGAACGCTGGGGCCGGAGTGTGCACGCAGGGCCTCGCCCGGGGCGGGCCGGGAGCTGACCGTCATGACCAGCCCCCCGCACCGCGGCGGGTGCGGCGGATCAGGTAGAAGAAGAACGGTCCGCCGATCAGCGCGGTGAGCATCCCGATCGGGAGGTCGGCGAAGGAGACCAGCGTGCGAGCGCCGAGATCGGCCGCGCTGAGCAGCACCGCGCCTCCGAGTATCGCGGCGGGTAGGAGGAGCCGGTGGCCGGGGCCCAGCACCATGCGCAGCAGGTGCGGGACCACGAGCCCCACGAAGGCGATGATCCCGGTGAAGGCCACGGCCGCCGAGGTCAGCAGGGCCACGATCACGATCGCCACGCCACGCAGCCGTTCGACCTCGACACCGAGATGTCGAGCCGGCCGCTCCCCCAGGGCCAGTAGATCGAGGCGGCGGGCGAGGCTCCAGGCGAGGGCGCACCCGACCAGCACGATGGGGGCGACGACTGCCACGTGCTGCCAGCGGGTGCCATTGAAGGAACCGAGCTGCCAGAACACGATCTCCTCGCGGGCGGAGGCGTCGCCGATGAAGGTGAAGAAGGCGATGAGGGCGCCGCCGACCGCATTGACGGCCACGCCGGTCAGGATCAGGGTGACCACTTCCGTGCGTCCGCTCTGGCGGGCGGTGGTGTACACCAGCCAGGTGGCCAGGAGACCGCCGCCGAAGGCGGCCGCCACCACCGACCATTCACCCAGCCCGGAGAATCCGGTCACGATGACCAGGCAGGCCCCGGCCGCCGCTCCGGCGGAGACTCCGACCACGCCCGGTTCGGCGAGCGGGTTGCCGAAGATGCCCTGCATGAGCACCCCGCCGATTGCGAGCGCCGCCCCGACCAGGACGGTGAGCATCACGCGGGGGAAGCGCACGAGGTACAACGCGGCCTCCGCATGGTCAGCCGCCGGCGCCGGCCCCCAGGGGAGGCCGAGGCGGCGCAGCACCGAACCGGCCACCTCCGTGACCGGGATGTTCATCTGGCCGCTGCCGGCGGAGACCGCCACCAGGACGAGGAGCACCAGCGCCAGGGCGCCGAAGGTCAGTCCGCTGCGTCGGGCGGGGGCACCCGTGATGGCGGCCGCATCACCAGCAGTGCCCGCCAGGGTGCTCGAACTCTCGGGGCCAGGGCCCGCCAGACGCACCGGCGCGGGGGCGGTCACGGGGCCACCTCGGCCAGGGCGGCCGGCGAGTAGGCGGCCACCGCCATCGCCTCCAGCACCCCGGCGGTCAGGGGCCCGAAGGCCAGGACCTCGGCGTCGGCCATGTCCACCACCCGGCGCTGTTCTCCGGCGGGGGTCAGGGCCAGGGCGGGCACGCTGGTGAGCAGGCCGTCGACGCCACCGACCGATTCCAGGCCAGAGGTCATCATGATGACAAGATCGGGCCGGGCGGAGATGAGCGCTTCGTCGGTCATCGGTTGCATGCCCTGCCACCCGATCTCGGTGGCCACATCGATGCCCCCGATTCCCTCGATGAGCTGGTCGGCCCCGGATCCGGTGCCGAAGAGGTAGTAGGTGTTCGCCTGACCGCGGGCGTAGAGAAAGAGCATGCGCAGGCGGTCCTCGCCGGTGGGGGCGATCGCGGCGATCTCCTCCAGGGCACCGGCGATCTCGGTCTCGGTGCGCTCGGCGAGCTCCGCGCCGGGGCCGGGGAGCCCGAGGGCGCCGGCTACCTGGCGGATGAGATCGCCGGCGTTGTCCACCGAGCGGTGCGCGTCCAGGACCACCACCGGGATCCCGGCCTCCCGCATCTGCAACAGCACGTCCCACGGGCCCAGGGTGGTGTCGGTGATGATCACCGATGGGCCGAGTTCCAGGATCGCCTCGGCATTGAGCTGGTGGCCGTTGGCGGTGACCAGGGGCCGGTCGGCGATCTCGGGGAAGCTGGAGGAGGTGTCGCGGCCGACCACGTTCTCACCGAGGCCCAGCTCGAAGACGGTGCGCGCCAGCGTGCCGTGCAGGTCGAGAGCGAGGATCCGGGAGACGTCGTGCACCACGGTCTGGGTGCCCTGCGCATCGGTGACCGTGGCCGGGAGCTCGGGGTCGGGCCATCGCGTGACCGGCTCGATGTCCAGCTCGGGCAGCACCGCCGTGGAGGGGCCTTCGAGGTCTCGTGGCGTGCTGGCGATCTCCACCTCGGCGAGGCGCACTCCCTCAGCTGAGGAACCGGCCTGCGCATCGCTCTGACATCCGGTGAGCGCGAGGAGCAGGGCGGCCATCACAGCGGCGAGGGGCATGCGGGCACGCGCAGGCATAGGGTCTCCGGGCGGTGGTGGATGCGGGGCGTCCGCTCAGCAGAGCCGGGCGAGCGAGCACAGTGGACAGTGGTGTGAGGTGGCCTCGCCCAGCGAGGCAGGACGGCGTTAGTGCCCCGGCGGTGAGCCCACCGGGGAGGCAAGCTCACGGAAGATCGCGGTGTTGTGCGCGAAGGCCGCACGGGCCTCAGCGATGATGGCGGTCCGCCCCGCCTCCGTGAGGCGCTGTGCTGCCTCATCGATGCGCAGCCGGTAGCTGTCCTTGTACGGCTTGGGCTTGGCGATCGCTGGGAAGTGGTGGAACAGCAGACCGGGCTCACCGGGCACCAGGCCGTAGGCGCGGGAGACCAGGCGGGCAACGATGAAGCCTCCGGAGAGGTCGCCCAGGTAACGGACGTAATGGTGGGCGAGGTAGCCGACACCGTCCAGCTGCGCGATGCGGTCCATATAGGTCCGCGTGGCCGACAGCGGCAGGTGCTGCTCTCGCCAGGAGTGACCGCTCAGGGCGAGCAGATCGGCCTCGAGCGCCACAGTGCGCTCCAGCGCCGGGTCGTGGACTGCGGCGGCCAGCGGATCGGATGCGAGTTCCCGGCCACGCTCTTCCAGTGCCGTGTACACGTGGACGAGCTGGCCGGAGAGGCGGGCATAGGCCGTGACGTCGAGCCGGCCGGACATGAGGTCCTGCATGAAGCTGGAGTTCTCGGCGTCCTCGTGCTGGCTGGTGGTCAGCGCAGCAAGCTGCCGGGAGAAGCGGGCTTCATCGAAGTCCGGTGCGAGGACCGCCTCGTTGAGGGCGAGGGTGGCCTGCTGATGCTGCGGAAGAGTGGTCACAATGCGTCCTCGCTGGCTGAGCTCCGCGCCGGGGAGCGGCGGAGCAGGACGGGTGCGGCATCTGCCCACCCCAGGAATTATGCGAGGTTAGCGTAACCTAATTAGTGCAGGCTACGGCAAGGCTATCCTTAGTGGTCTACGCCACACCGTCAGTAGCCGGCCATCTTCTCCAGCCGCGCGACCCGCTCGTCGGTCGAGGGGTGGGTGGAGAACAGCCGCGCGGCCTGCCCGCGGAACGGATTCGCGATCATCATGTGGCTGACGTTCTCGTGACGCGGGCTCGGTTCCATGGGCTGGGCACCGACACCCCGCTCGATCTTGCGGAGCGCCGAGGCCAGCGCCAGGGGGTCACGCGTGAGCTCGGCGCCCCCGCGATCGGCGGAGAACTCGCGGGTGCGCGAGACCGCCATGCGGATCACGGTGGCCGCGAAGGGCGCAAGCAGGGCGACGGCGAGCATCGCCAGGGGGTTACCCCCGCGGCGGGCACCGCCGAAGAACAGCATGAACTGCGCGATGGAGGTGATGATGCCGGCCAGGCCCGCCGCCACGGAGGAGATCAGGATGTCGCGGTTGTAGACATGCATCAGCTCGTGCCCCAGCACCGCCCGGAGCTCACGCTCATTGAGCTGCCGCATGATGCCCTCGGTGCAGCACACCGCGGCATTGCGCGGGTTCCGCCCGGTGGCGAAGGCATTGGGCTGAGCCGTGGGCGAGATGTAGAGACGCGGCATTGGCTGCTGGGCGGTGGTGGCGAGATCGCGCACCATGGCATAGAGCTGCGGGGCCTCGATCTCTGCCACCGGACGGGCCTGCATGGCACGCAAGGCCAGCTTGTCGGAGTTCCAGTAGCTGACGAAGGTGCCCACCAGTGCGATCCCGGCGAAGATCCACAAGAAGACGGAATCGCCCTGGGTGTTCGCGATGATCGCCCCGATGGCCAGCAACACCGCCCACAATCCGCCGAGCAAAGCCGCCGTCTTCAGGCCGTTACCCAGACCCTGCACTGCCCACCTCCTGCTGCTGTCCGCTCCGTGGCTTCCTCTGATGACAACGCTTCACGGAGGCGTCTCGTTCCCGCGGGGCGCGGGCCCAGCCACCGCACACGGGCTCAGCCTCAGCGCACCGGCCACACACCCTGCACCGGCCCAGCCGCAGCGCGCCCGCGTATCCTTGCCCGGTGGATCAGCGCGAAGGGCCAGCCGTGACGGTGGTGCTGCCCGGGGAACTCTCCCAGCACCCCTACCCCGGCGTCCCGGGGCCAGGTGACGAACTTCCCGCGCAGGCCCCGCTCGCGCGCGTCCCTCTGCGCCGGCCGCGCGTGTTGCCCGCGATCGGTTTCGGGCTCCTCCTGCTGTTCGGCGCCGTGGTGCCGATCGCCCTGGCGATGTCCCACGTCAACGACCGCTACATCGGCTGGGAGTACCAGCTCCCCATGGAGCAGGCGAACGAGCTGACGCTCGCGCCGCGCTCCGAGGCGCTGGTCTGGGCACCGGAACGGCACGCCGAGTCCCTCACCTGCGAGGCGATGTCCTCGGTGGGCACAGCGCTGCCCATGGTGCCGGCCATGCCGCAGGACCACGATGACTACGTCGCTGTCTGGCGCTTCGCCACCGGCAACGGTGAGGTCTCCTTGACGTGCACGGTCGCCCAGGATGGCTCGGGCGGCGCTCCGACCTCCACCATCTGGCTGGGCGAGGAGCCCGACCTGACCTACCTCCCTGCGCTGCAGACCACGCTGCTGCTCTTCGGTGGAGCGCTGGTCATCGCTGCGGTCGTGCCGGCGGTGGTCATCCTCGCTCAGCCGGTGCACCTGCTGCGTTCGCTCAGTACAGGCGGCCCTCGTGCTGCTCGCCGCGGGAGATCGCGGTCATCGTCTCGCGGTCGACGACCTTGATGCGCTCACGCACCGGTTCGCCCTCCCAGGCACCGCCCAGGTCGCGCTCGAAGGTGTCGAGCAGTTCCCATCCCTGCCAGGTGGTGTAGCGCACCCCGGCGGCGTCCAGCTCCGCGAGCAGGGCATCGCCACCGGCGGTCTCGGCTCGGCCCGCTCGCACCGCACCAGAGACCAGCTCACCCGCCTCGGCGTCGGCGACCACATGGCCGATGGTCTGCCGGGCATCGGACTTGGTGGAGCCGATCAGCCCCACCGGGCCGCGCTTGACCCAGCCGGTGGCGTACAGGCCGGGGATCGACGCGCCTTCGGGGTCGATGACCCGCCCCTCGAGGTTCGGGATCACGCCACGCACCTCATCGAAGGGCACCCCGGGTACCGGGGAGGAGAAGTAGCCCACGGCGCGGTAGACGGCCTGGACGGGCGTCTCCACGAACTCTCCGGTGCCACGCACTCCCCCGTCGCCGGTCAGCTCGGTGCGCTCGGTCCGCAGGGCCTCGACCCTGCCGTCGCCGAGGATCTCCACGGGGCGGTGCAGGAAGTGCAGGTGGATCCGGCGCGAGCCGGTGAGGTCCTCGGGCTCCTTCAGGGTCCAGTCCACCAGGGTCTTGACGACCTGCTTGGTCTGGTTCGAGGAGCGCATGGCGTCCTCGGAGCCTTCGTCGAACTGGAAGTCCTCGTCGTAGACCACGACGTCGACGTCGGGGACCTGCCCGAGTTCCCGGAGTTCCAGCGGGGTGAACTTCGCCTGCGCGGGGCCACGGCGCCCGAAGACGTGCACCTCGGAGACCGGGCTGGCCTCCAGCCCGCGGAGAACGTTCTCCGGGATCTCGGTGGGCAGGAGATCGCGCGGGTGCTTCGCCAGGATGCGGGCCACATCGAGGGCGACGTTGCCGACGCCGAGAACGGCCACCTGTTCGGCCTCCAGGGGCCAGGTGCGCGGCACATCGGGGTGACCGTCGTACCAGGAAACGAAGTCCGCGCCACCGAAGACGCCGGGCAGGTCGGAGCCCGGCAGGTCCAAGGGCGCGTCGCGGTCCGCTCCGGTGGAGAAGATGACGGCGTCGTAGTGCTCCCGCAGCTGATCGATCGTGGTGTCGCGCCCCACCTCGACATTGCCGATCAGGCGCACGTCGCCGCGCTGGAGCACCTTGTGCAGGGCCAGGATGATCTGCTTGATGCGCGGGTGATCCGGGGCCACGCCGTAGCGCACGAGCCCGAAGGGCGCGGGGAGCCGTTCGAAGAGGTCGATCGAGACGTCCAGGCCGGACTTCGACAGGATGTCGGCGGCGTAGATGCCGGCGGGGCCGGCACCGATGAGAGCAACGTGCAGCGGGCGGGAGTTGTTCACGAGTGCCTTTCGACGTCCGGAGCCCGGGAGTCTCCGCCGGGAATGCCGCCGTCCAGTCTATGGGGCACGCCCTCGTCACAGCCCGGCTGTGTCCGTCATCTCATCCCGGGGCCGCGCCGGTGACCGCTCCTAGGCCATGCGGTCGACGAGCAGCCCGGCGAAGGCACTGAGCGCGACCTTGGGCGCCCCTTCGGGCAGCGGTCCGAGCTCGGCCACCGCGCTCTCGGCCCACTCCTCTGCGAGCGAGCGTGCCTCCTCGACCACCTCGTGGGCGCGCAGCGCAGCCACGACGTCGGCCAGTGCGGCGTCCTCGCTGAGGTCATCGTCGGCCAGGCGCCGCAGGATCTGCGCGCCCGCCGCGTCGATCCGGCCGTCACCTTCCCGGCGCCGCAGCAACAGCACCGGCATGGTGTCCACTCCCTCGCGCAGGTCCGTCCCTGGCGTCTTGCCCGTGGTGGCGGCGTCGGAAGACAGGTCGATGACATCATCCGCCAGCTGGAAGGCCACGCCCACCTTCTCGCCGTAGGCCGTCAGGAGCCGTGCGACGTCGTCGCCGGCACCGGAGTAGTGCGCGCCGTAGCGGGCGGCGGTGGCGATGAGGGAGCCGGTCTTATCGGCGAGCACCTGTAAGTAGTGCCCCACCCGGTCACCGCCGTCCTGCGGGCCGAGCGTCTCGTGCAACTGCCCGAGGCAGAGTCGTTCGAAGGTCTCGGCATGAGCGCGCACCGCATCGGCACCGAGTTCAGCGACCAGCCGGGAGGCACGGGCGAAGAGCAGGTCGCCGGTGAGGATGGCGACCGAGTTCCCCCACACCTCGTGGGCAGCCGGGGCGCCCCGGCGCAGCGGCGCCGAATCCATGACGTCGTCGTGGTAGAGCGTGGCCAGATGGGTGAGCTCTACGGCGACGGCGGCCTCGATCACGCGATCGTTGGATCCGTTCCCGAGTTCCGCGCTGAGCAGGGTGAGCAAAGGCCGCAACCGCTTGCCCCCGGCGGCAGCGAGGTGCGCGCTGGGCGAGTCGACCAGCGAGTCGGCGCCCACGACGGCGCGTGCCAGCCGCTCCTCGACCTGCTCCATGGCGGGTTGGAGCCGCGCCTCCAGCTCCGGGTCGCCCAGCGGTAGCACGTGCGCAGGAAGGGAGGTCACGGCAGCACGGTACCTGGTGAATAGGCGGAGTACCCAGGCTGCACGATGGTGCCCATGGTCCTCACGGCAGGAAGGCGGAAGCCTGGGCGAGCAGGTTCATCAGCGGCCCGGGGAAGACACCTACGGCCACCGTGGCCACGGCGGTGACCACGATCGCCACGCCGGTCAGGCCCTCGGAGGCCACCACGGCCACCGGGCTGGCATTCCGCGGACCGGAGGCGTCGTAGGACACGGTGTTCGCTGCAGCGGCGGCCTCGGAGCGAGCCACGGCGGCGGCCTCGCTGCCCGCTGCGGAGAGATTGTCCAGCTCGAGGTCCCCGGTGGGTACATCGCCCTGGGGCACTTCGGAGACGCCGGACTCCACCGCGATCTTCGCAGCCTCCTCGCTGTTGGGCTCGGAGAAGAACATCACCACGACCAGGCGGATGTAGAAGTACGCGGTCGCCGCCGAGGCGATCACGGCCAGCACCACGAGCCAGGTGTGGCCGGCCGCCACACCCGCGGAGAACACGGTGAACTTCCCCATGAAGCCCGCCGTCAGCGGGATGCCCGCGAAGGACAGCATGAAGATCGTCATGGCGACCGCGAGCCACGGGGCACGCTTACCCAGCCCTGCCCACTGCTCGATGCTCGTGGCCTCGGCGTTGATGTTGCCGGCAGCATCGCGTTCGCGCACCAGCGTCATGATCCCGAAGGTGCCGATGGTGGCCACACCGTAGGTGAGCAGGTAGAGCAGGACCGCAGGAATGGCCACCTGCTCCAGCGCGGTCACGCCGATGAGCACGAAGCCGGCGTGCGCGATCCAGGAGTAGGCGAGCATGCGCTTGATGTTCGACTGCACCACGGCGACGACGGTGCCGACCACCATGGTCAAGGTGGCGACCGCCCACAGGAAAGGCACCACGTCCCATTCCATGCTGGGCACGGCCACGTAGACGAAACGCATGAGCGCCACGAAGGCAGCCACCTTGGTGGTGGCGGCCATGAAGCCGATGATCGGGGCCGGTGCGCCGGTGTAGACGTCGGGGGTCCAGGCGTGGAAGGGCGCCGCACCGAGCTTGAACAGCAGACCGATGATGACCAGCGCGGAGCCGGCCAGGAACATCTCGTCCAGGCCGGCGGTGGCCGGCGCAGCCTGCGAGATGCCCTCATAGGTCACGGTGCCGGAGTAGCCGAAGAGCAGGGCGATGCCGAAGATGGTGAAGGCCGAGGCGAAGGCACCCATGAGGAAGTACTTCATGGAGGCTTCCTGCGAGAGCAGCCGGCGACGCCGGGCGGTGCCGGCGAGCACGTACAGCGGCAGGGACAGCACCTCCAGGCCGATGAGCAGCGTGAGCAAGTCGTTGGCCTGGACGAACACCAGCATTCCGGTCACCGAGAAGAGGGTGAGCGGGAAGATCTCGGACTGCACCAGCCCGGCGCGGGTGGCGTCGGCTTCCGCCGGTGAACCCGGCCGGGTGGAGGCCTGGGCCACGAAGGAGCCTTCGCCGGTCTCCGTGCGGTCGGCGATCACCAGGATGCCCAGGAGGGCGACGGCGGCGATCATGCCCTGCGCAGCCAAGCCCGGGAGGTCCTCGACCACCCGGTCACCGACCAGGTGCTGGGCACCGCCGGCCTGGACCTCGGTCCAGCGCCAGGCGACCGCCACCACGGCGGCGGCAGCGGCTCCCAGGGCCAGCACGATCTGCACCGTGCGTCGAGGCCCGCGCGGCACAAAGGCCTCGACCAGGATGCCGAGCACGGCGGCACCGGCGATGATCAGGACGGGTGTGAGCCCGCCCCACGCGATCTCGGGAGCGTTGAAGGTCACTGGTCGGCCTCCTCAGTGGCGGCGTCGCCGGCGGGCGCGAAGGTGGTGGTCTGTTCGATCGCGGAGTCCTCAGCGACGGGACGTACGGCGTCCAGGACCGGGGCGGGGTAGATGCCCAGGACCAGCATCGCGGCGACCAGCGGGGCCATGACCCAGCGCTCCCGGCCGGTGAGGTCGGGCACCGTCTCCTGGCCCTCGCGGGTGGCCCCGGCGAAGATCCGCTGGTAGGGCAGAAGCAGGTAGAGCGCGGAGAGGATGACGCCGAGCACGGCGATCACGCCCGCCACGAGGTTGACCCGGAAGGTGCCCACCAGCACCAGGTACTCCGGGATGAAGCCGGACAGGCCGGGCAGGGCGATGGAGGCCAAGCCGGCCACCAGGAACATGGCGGCCATGACCGGGACGACCTTCTGCAGTCCGGCGTGGTCGCCGATGCGCTGGCTGCCGGTGCGCTGGGTGAGGAAGCCCGCGACCAGGAAGAGCGCGGCGGTGGAGACACCGTGCGCGACCATGTAGATCATCGCGCCGGTCAAGGCCACCGGCTCCCTCAGGAAGATGCCCAGCACGATGAAGCCGAAGTGGCTCACCGAGGTGAAGGCGATCAGGCGCATGAGGTCCCGCTGACCGATGGCCAGGATCGCGCCGTAGATGATCGAGATCAGAGCCAGCACGATGATGACCGGTGCCGCCCACTGGGAGGCCTCCGGGAAGAGCGGCAGGATCAGCGCGATCATGCCGAAGGTGCCGACCTTGTCGAGCACGCCGACGAGCAGCACGTTGTTCCCCGGGGGCGACTGCTCGGCGGTGTCCGGCAGCCAGGTGTGCACCGGCCACAGCGGGGCCTTGATCGCGAAGGCGATGAAGAAGGACAGGAAGAGCAGCCGCTCGCCCCACACGCCGGTCTGGATCGAACCGGCCAGGGAGTCAATCAGGAAGCCCTGCTCCCCACCGGGGCCCATGACATACAGGGCCACCACGCCCACCAGCATGATGAGACCGCCGGCCAGGGAGTACAGCAGGAACTTCATGGCGGCGGCCTTGCGGCGCGGGCCGCCGTAGGCGCCGATGAGGAAGTAGACCGGCAGCAGCATCGCCTCGAAGATGACGTAGAACAAGAAGACGTCGCGGGCGGCGAAGATGCCGATCATGAGGGCTTCGAGCACCAGGATCAGGGCCACGAAGCCGGCCTGACGGCGCAGCACGGAGGCCTGATCGCGATCAGCGGCCGCGGTTCCTGCGGGCTGGTCCTGTTCCCGCCACCCGGCGAGCAGCACCAGCGGAACCAGGAAGACCGCGAGAAGCACCATCGCCAGGCCCAGGCCGTTGACACCCACCGCGTACGACACGCCGATCTGCGGGATCCACGCGTAGGTCTCGTTCAGCTGGACCGTGCCCGCGGCACCCATATCGAAGGCACCGACGGCGGCCACGACGGCCCCGGCGAGCACCAGCAGGGAGACCACCAGACCGATCTGGCGGGCGAAGCGGTGCAGTTGCGGCACCAGCCACAGCACCAGCGCGGAGGCCAAGGGCACCACGATCAGCAGGGTCAGCCACGGCACAGCGGCCATCGAATCGACTCCGTTCATCTCTCGCTACCTCTTCCTGCTCAGACCCGTGTGAACAGGACGTAGGCGAGGGTCAGGACCACACCACCGAGCATCAGCGCGGCATAGGACCGCACATAGCCGGTCTGGGTCTTCCGGATGATCTGTCCCAGCGCCGCGGTGCCGCGCGCCAGACCGTGCACCGCGCCGTCGATCACCGAGTGGTCGGTGGCCCGCGCGGCGACCGTGAGCCCCTGCCCCGGTCGCATGAAAACACCCTCGTTCACGGCGTCCTGGTAGAGGTCCTGGCGGGCCGCGGTCACCAGCACGTTCGCCTCCGGGGCGGTGGCCGGGACCTTCTTCGCTCCGAAGAGGAACCAGGCGATGACCGCACCGAGCAGCACCACGGCGAGCACCAGCACCTGGATGGACCAGACCGGGATCACCGTCTCGGGGTGACCGTGGTAGCCGAGCACCGGCTCGAGGAAGTGCACGAAGCCGTCGCGGAAGACCACGGCGAGCACCAGGCCCAGGAAGACCGAACCGACGGCCAGGATGATCATCGGCACCGTCATCAGCGCGGTGGACTCGTGCGGGTGGCGGTGCACCAGCTCCGGATCCTTGTTGGCCTCCCGCTCATCCTCGCTCCAGCGGGCGGTGCCGTGGAAGGTCATGAAGAACAGGCGCGACATGTAGAAGGCGGTCAGCCCCGCGCCGAGCAGCGCGATCGGACCGAGGATCCACGGCGCGTGGGTGTCGGCGGCGAAGGCCGCCTCGATGATGAGGTCCTTGGAGAAGAAGCCCGCGAAGGGCGGCACGCCGAGGATCGCGAGCCAGCCCGCCATGAAGGTCAGCCAGGTCACGAGCATCGCGCCGCGCAGCGCACCGAAGCGGCGCATGTCGACGTCGTCGTTCATGGCGTGCATGACCGAGCCGGCGCCGAGGAACATCCCGGCTTTGAAGAAGCCGTGGGTAAAGAGGTGGAAGATCGCGAAGGCGAAGCCCACCGGGCCCAGCCCCACCGCGAGCATCATGTAGCCGAGCTGCGACATGGTCGAGGCGGCGAGCACCTTCTTGATGTCGTCCTTGGCCGAACCGACGATCGCACCGAAGACCAGCGTGACGGCACCGACGATCGCGATCACGAGCATCGCCGTGGTGGTCTGCTCCAGCAAGGCTGCGGAGCGCACCAGCACGTAGATCCCGGCGGTGACCATCGTGGCCGCGTGGATCAGAGCCGAGACGGGCGTGGGGCCAGCCATGGCATCGCCCAGCCAGGCCTGCAGCGGCACCTGCGCGGACTTACCGCAGGCGCCCAGGAGCAGCATGAGCACGATGAAGGTGACCACGCCCTGACTCAGGCCCTCGGCGCCGTTCAGCACGGTCTCGTAACCCACCGAACCCAGAGCGGCGAACATCCCGCCCATGGCCAGGATGAGGCCGGCATCGCCCACGCGGTTCATCACGAAGGCCTTCTTGGCGGCCACGTGGTTGGCGCGTTCGTGCTGCCAGAACCCGATGAGCAGGTACGAGGCCAGGCCCACGCCCTCCCAGCCCACGAAGAGCAGGGCGTAGGAGTCGGCGAGCACCAGCAGCAGCATGGCGGCCACGAAGAGGTTGAGGTAGGCGAAGAAGCGGCGCCGGTTCGGGTCGTGCTCCATGTAGGCCACGGAGTACACGTGGATCAGCGTGGAGACGACGGTCACCAGCATGATGAAGACGACTGTCAGCGGGTCGACCAGCAGGCCGGCGTCGAGGGAGAAGTCCCCGGCGGGGATCCAGCTGAACAGGTGCACCGCCTGGACGCGGTCGCCGTCGGCCAGGCCGAGCATCTCGATCAGGATGCCGGTGCCGAGCACGGCGGTGGCGCCACAAGCCAGCACGCCGAGCCAGTGGCCCCAGCCATCGGCGCGGCGGCCGAGGAGCAGGAGCACAGCTGCGGAGGCGAGCGGGATAGCGATCAGCAGCCAGGACAGGCTCGCCAGGGTGGCCGCCTCGCTGGTCTGCAGGCCGACATGAGTCATCAGTGGCATCAGGCGGGCCCCGTCAGCTCTTCAGCAGGCTGGCGTCGTCCACGGACGCGGACCTGCGGGTTCGGTAGATGGACACGATGATCGCCAGGCCGACCACGACTTCCGCCGCCGCGACGATCATCACGAAGAAGGCGATCACCTGGCCGGTGAGGTCTCCGTGCAGCCGCGCGAAGGTCACCAGCGTCAGGTTCGAGGCGTTGAGCATGAGCTCCACGCCCAGCAGGGCGATGATGGCGTTACGCCGGATCAGCACCGTGGTGGCGCCGATGGAGAAGATGATGCCGGAGAGCACCAGGTAGTGGACGAGGCTCACTTCTCCTCCTCGTTCTGCTCGGTGGGGGCATCGGACTGCTCGATCTGCGGTGGCTCGGTGCCGCCGGCAGCCGGCTGATCGTAGGGCACCGGAGCACTGTCGCCGCGCATCGCGGGCAGGCGTGCGGTGCGTGTGTCAGCCGATCCGGCGCCACCACCCTGCTCGCGGGCCAGCCGCTCGATGAGCTCGGGGCTGACCTCGGCAATGGTGCGGGCCTGCCCGCGCACACGCAGCACGCGCGGTACCGAGGCGGTCAGCGGCTCACCGTCGGCCGACAGCGCCGGAAGGTCAGCGGCGTTGGAGCGAGCGTAGACACCCGGAGCGGGCAGCTGGCCGAGCCGGCCCTTGCCAGCGGCGTAGGCGTTCATCTTGGCGCGCTGGACGTCCTCCTGGGAGAACTTCTTGCCCAGGCGCTCGCCATGGGTCAAGGTGACCGCACCGACGGCGGCCACGATGAGGAGCAGACCGGTGAGCTCCATGGCGAAGACGTGATCGGAGAAGATCAGCCGGGCCACGCCCACCGGGTTGGAGTCGGCATTGGCCGCCTCGACCCCCACCGGATCGGGCAGGCTCACCCGGGTGACGATGCCGGCCAGGACGCCGACGAGCCCCAGGCCCGCCAGGGCGGCGATCCAGCGCTGCCCGGCGATGGTCTCGTGCAGGGAGTCGGAGGGGTCGATACCGACCAGCATCAGCACGAAGAGGAAGAGCATCATGATGGCACCGGTGTAGACGACCACCTGGGTCACCCCGAGGAAGGTGGCACCCTGGGCGATGTACATGACCGCGAGGCAGATCATGATCAGCACGACGCCCATGGCGGCGTAGACCGCCCGGCGGGAGAAGAGCACGCCGCAGGCCGCCAGGATCATGACCGGCGCGAGTACCCAGAAGAGGACCGTCTCTCCGGTGCCCATCGCTGCGGCGCCTGGCGCCTGTGCGCCCTCGCCGGCGGCGAGGAGGATCGTGGTGGCACTCACCGGTGGCCTCCGCTCTGGGCGGTCGTGGGGGCCTCCACCGTCTGGACGTCCTCGAGCGAGGGGTCGTCCGGGCGGTGCTCACGCATCCAGTCCACCTGTGCCTGCGTGGGGCCGGTGACGTCACCGCGGTAGTAGTCGTCGTCGTCGGTGCCCTCGACCATGGGGTGCGGAGCGGCGAGTGCGCCCTGCGGCAGCGGGGCGAGCAGATCCTGCTTCTCGTAGATCAGGCCCTCACGGCTCGGGCCGGCCAGCTCGAACTCGTTGGTCATGGTCAGCGCCCGGGTGGGGCAGGCCTCGATGCACAGGCCGCAGAAGATACAGCGCAGGTAGTTGATCTGGTAGACGCGGCCGTACCGCTCACCCGGGGAGTACTGCCCGCCGGGCGAGTTGTCTCCGCCTTCGACCAGGATCGCGTCGGCGGGGCAGGCCCAGGCGCACAACTCGCAGCCGATGCACTTCTCCAGCCCGTCGGCGTAGCGGTTGAGCTGGTGGCGGCCGTGGTAGCGAGGCTGAGTGGGGGTCTTGACGAAGGGGTAGTCCTCGGTGACCGAGGGCCGGAACATCGAGGAAGCGGTGACCCCGAAACCGGCCACGGGCGCAAGCATCTGCCCGAGGGCGCCCTTCTTGGCCGGGGCGAGTTCCGCGGGGAGTTCACGGTGCGCGGGGCGCTGGACCTCGCCGGGGGCGGTCTCTGGCCTGCGCTCTGGGACGTCAGCCATCGTCGTCCTCCTTCTGTGGCTCGGGGGTGGTCGGGGCACCGGTACCCAGTGCAGCGAGCTGGGTCTCGCGCTCCCGGCGCTGCTGACGCGGCGACGGCGGCAGCTTCTGGCCCGGCATCGGCGGTACCGGGTAGCCGCCGGCGAAGGGGTCGAACTCAGTCTCGGCCGCGAGCACGTCTCCGCGGCGAGCCGTTCCTGGGGTGGCCGGGAGCGCGTCGCGTTCGTCTTCCTCCTCGGCACCCTTCTTCTCGGGCCAGAACAGCAACACCAGCATGATGACCAGGAAGACACCGGCGATCCAGCCGATGACGGTGGTCAGGGGGATGCCGTAGAACTGCTGGAGTCCCTGCAGGATGGCCACAGCGACCACCCAGGCGAGAGCACCGGGGATCAGGACCTTCCAGCCGAGGTTCATGAACTGGTCGTAGCGGAACCGCAGCAGCGTGGCGCGCAGCCAGAACATGAAGAACATGAACAGCCACACCTTGGCCACGAACCACAGCAGCGGCCACCAGCCCTCGTTGAACATGCCGTCGTTGATCTGGCTCAGCGGCCAGGGAGCGCGCCAGCCACCCAGGAACAGCGTGGTGGCGATCGCCGAGACGTTGAACATGTTGATGTACTCGGCCAGGAAGAACCAGGCGAACTTCATGGAGGAGTACTCCACCATGTGGCCGGCCACCAGCTCACCCTCGGCCTCGGGGAGGTCGAAGGGCAGGCGGTTGACCTCACCGACCATGGAGACCATGTAGATGAGGAAGGCCGGCAGCAGCGCGAAGGCCCACCACATCTGTGACTGGGCACTGACGATCTGCGAGGTGGACAGTGAACCCGAGACGATGAAGACGCTGACCAGCGACAGTCCCATCGAGAGCTCGTAGGAGATGATCTGAGCCGAGGACCGCACCGAGCCCAGCAGCGGGTACGGGGAGTTCGAGGCCCAGCCGCCCAGCACGATGCCGTACACACCCAGAGCCGTGATGGCCAGGATGTAGAGCACCGCGACAGGCATGTCAGTCAACTGCAGCGGGGTGACCACGCCGAAGATCGAGACCTCGGGACCGAAGGGGATCACGGCCATGACCATGAAGGCGGTGAAGGCGGCCAGCAGCGGAGCAAGGAGGTAAAGCACCTTGTGCGCGCCGCGCAGCGTGAAGTCCTCCTTCAGCATCAGCTTCAGCGCATCGGCCAAGGACTGCAGCAGACCGATGGGGCCGTGCACGCTCGGGCCGGTGCGAGTCTGCATCTTGCCCAGCACCTTGCGCTCGGCCCAGATGGCCACCAGCACCGAGAGCAGCAGGAACACCAGGATCCCGACGGCCTTGATGATCCAGATCCACCAGGTGTCGTTGCTGAAGTCCGCCGAGGGCCCGGCGGGCGAACCCAGCCCCATGGGCAGCAATCCGAGGGTCATGAGGTGGCCTCCGCCTGTGCGAGGGTGACAAGAGCGCCCGCGCCGGCTCCGAGCTGCTCGCGCACCCGGGAACCGGGCGAGTGGGCGGGCAGCCAGACAACCTTCTCGGGCATCGAGGTGATGGCCAGCGGCAGGGTGATCGAGCCTGCGGGCCCGGTCACCGTGACGGCGTCATCGTCGGAGACTCCCAGCTCGGCGGCCGTCGCTCGGCCCAGGCGCACCACGGGGCGGTGCGCCGTTCCGGCCAGGTGCGGTTCGCCGTCCTGGCCGCGGCCGGAGTCCAGCTGCAGCTTCCAGGTGGCCAGCACCGCCTCCTGCGCCCCGGGCTCGGGAACCGGCGCGGCCTCGGTCGAGGGCGCCGCGATCGCCGTCTGGCCGACGGGTTCGGCGAGTTCAGCCAGTTCGGCGTGCACGGACTGCACATCCTCCAGGCCGAGATCGGTACCGAGCTCGCTGGCGAGGTGGTTGAGCACCTGACGGTCGGAGAGTGCGGAGGACGTGAGCACCTGACCGAAGGGACGTGTCCGTCCCTCCCAGTTCACGAAAGTGCCGGCCTTCTCCACCGGCGGCGCCACGGGCAGCACGACGTCGGCGTGCTCGGTGATCTCCGAGCGCCGCACCTCGAGCTGGACCACGAAGCCCACGGCGGACAGCGCCGCGCGTGCCGTTGCCGGGTCGGGCAGGTCGGCCGGGTCGATACCGCCGACGACCAGTGCGCCGAGTTCGCCGGTGCGGGCCGCCTCGACGATGCCGCCGAGGTCGCGCCCCACGGCGGCGGGCAGGGAGTCTGCGTGCCAGACCGCACCGGTGTCGACGCGGGCCTCGGCGTCGGTGACTGGGCGCCCTCCGGGCAGCAACCCGGGCAGCAGCCCGGCATCGATCGCGCCTCGGTCGCCGGCTCGGCGGGGAATCCAGGCCAGGCGGGCTCCGGTGCGATCGGCCAAGGCCACGGCGGCGCTGAGGGTGCCGGGGATCTCCGCGGCCCGCTCCCCCACCAGGATGACGGCGCCGGGTTCACTGAGACGCCCGGCGAGGGTCGCCAGGTGCTCAGGGCCGTTCTCGGAGATGGCGGCCAGCACCTCGGGCTCGGTGCCCGGGGCTGCGGGGATGTGCTCGGCGCGCAGCTTCGCGGTGCCGCGGGTGGCCCAGGGCGCCACGGTGGCGACCTTGACGCCCCCGGCGAGTACGCCCTTGCGCAAGCGCAGGAAGACCGTGCCGCACTCGTCCTCGGGCTCGAAGTCCACCAGCAGCGCCTGACCGGCGTTCTCCAGGTCGGTGTAGGTCACCCCGAGGCCGGAGCCGGCCACGCGTGCGGCGAGGAAGTCGCTCTCCTCCTGGGTGTGCGGGCGAGCCCGGTGGTCGATGTCGTTGGTGCCGAGCACCGTGCGGGCGAACTTCGACCAGGCGTAGGCGTCCTCGAGGGTGAGGCGGCCGCCCGGGAGCAGTCCCACTCCGGCAGCGCGGGCCTGCTCCAGGCCACGGGCGGCGACGTCGAAGGCATCAGCCCAGGAGGTGGGAACCAGCTCACCGTTCTCGTCGCGCACCATCGGCTGGGTGAGGCGGTCCGGGGCCTGCTGCCAGGTGAAGGCGAAGCGGTCCTTGTCGGTGATCCACTCCTCGTTGACCTCCGGGTCGTCCCCCGCCAGGCGGCGCACCACGACACCGCGACGGTGGTCCACGCGGATGGCCGAACCGGAGGCGTCGTGCTCCGCGATCGCCGGGGTGGAGACCAGGTCGAAGGGACGGGATCGGAAGCGGTAGCTCGCCGAGGTCAGCGCGCCCACCGGGCAGATCTGGATGGTGTTCCCGGAGAAGTAGGAGGCGAAGGGCCGCCCGGAGGAATCCGTCTCCGAGAGCCCGACCGGCCCCGCGGCCAGCCCCTGCTGCAGGCCGGCTTCACCCGTGGGACCCACCACGGCGCCGGTGCGCTCGGCGGGCACCTGCTCGCCGTCGTCGTCCGTGAACTGCAGGACGCCGGAGTCGAAGGCGCCGATCTGGGAGCCGTGCAGAGCGTGGATGTCCTCGCCGGGGGTGCCACCGCCACGGCCCTGCAGGGCGATGAAGGGGTCGCCGGCGATCTCCGAGGAGAAGCGGGTGCACCGCTGGCACAGGATGCAACGGTCGCGGTCGAGCAGGATCTGGGTGGAGACCTTGATCGGCTTGGGGAAGGTCCGCTTGATGTCCACGAAGCGCGACTCGGCGCGCCCGTTGGACATGGCCTGGTTCTGCAGGGGGCACTCGCCGCCCTTGTCGCACACCGGGCAGTCCAGCGGGTGGTTGATCAGGAGGAACTCCATGATCCCGTGCTGGGCCTTGTCGGCCGTCTCGGAGGTGTGCTGGGTGTTCACCTCCATGCCGGGGGCCACGGCCATCGTGCACGAAGCCTGCGGCTTGGGCATGGGCCGCACATTGCCCTCGCGGTCTGGCATGGCGACGTCCACCAGGCACTGCCGGCAGGCACCGGCCGGCTTGAGCAGCGGGTGATCGCAGAACCGCGGGATCTGGATGCCGATCTGCTCGGCCGCGCGGATGACCAGGGTGCCCTTGGGCACCTCGACCTCGATCCCGTCGATGGTGAGGGAGACCAGTTCCTGCTTCTGCGGGAGATTGGCCTTGTCAGCTGTAGCGGTCACGCTGCGCTCCTTTCGCCTGCTTCGGAGAAGACGGCGGAGGCTTCGTAGGGGAAGAGCTCCCAGGCCGGCGTGTGACAGCCCGCCTCGAACTCCTCGCGGAAGTGCTTGATGCCGGACTGGATGGGTGTAGCCGAGGCATCGCCCAGCGCGCAGAAGGAGCGGCCGGCGATGTTGGCCGAGACGTCCAGCAGCAGGTCGATGTCGGAGGAGCGGCCCTGGCCGGCTTCGAGCCGGTGCATGACCTGCTTCATCCAGAAGGTGCCCTCGCGGCAGGGCGTGCACTTACCGCAGGACTCGTGCTGGTAGAAGTCCGTCCAGCGCGAGATCACGCGCACCACCGAGGTGGTGTCGTCGAAGACCTGCAGCGCTCGAGTGGCGAGCATCGATCCGGCAGCACCCACCGACTCGTAGTCCAGCGGGACGTCGAGCTCAGCGGCGGTCAGGATCGGCGTGGACGAGCCACCGGGGGTCCAGAACTTCAGAGTGTGACCCTCGCGGATGCCCCCGGCCATCTCGATGAGTTCACGCATGGTGATGCCCAGCGGAGCCTCGAACTGCCCGGGGTTCTTCACGTGGCCCGAGACCGAGAAGAGGCCGTGGCCGGTGGACTTCTCGGTGCCCATCGCGGTGAACCAATCCACGCCGTGGCGCAGGATGCCCGGCACCGAGGCGATGGATTCCACGTTGTTGACCACGGTGGGGCGGGCGTAGAGGCCGGCGACGGCCGGAAAGGGCGGCTTGAGCCGGGGCTGGCCCCGCAGGCCCTCCAGGGAGTCCAGCAGCGCCGTCTCCTCACCGCAGATGTAGGCGCCGGCTCCGGCGTGCACGGTGATCTCCAGATCGAAGTCGCCGTTCGGCCCGACACCCTGGCCGATCAAGCCGGCCTCGCGCGCTTCCCGCACGGCCTGCATGAGGCGCCGGTAGACGTGCACGACCTCGCCGCGCAGATAGATGAAGGCGTGGGTGCAGCCGATCGCGTAGGAGGTGATCGCCACGCCCTCGATGAGGGAGTGGGGATTGCCCATCATGACCGGGATGTCCTTGCAGGTGCCCGGCTCGGACTCGTCGGCGTTGACCACGAGGTAGCGGGGGCCGCCGTCGGGCGGGGGCAGGAAGGACCACTTCAGGCCGGCGGGGAAGCCGGCGCCGCCACGGCCGCGCAGTCCGGAGGCCTTGACCGCCTCGACGATGTCACCCGGCGCCATGGTCAGGGCGCTCGCGAGGCCTTCGTAGCCGCCCCGGGAGCGGTAGGTCTCCAGGGTCCAGGCGCGCTCGGCGTCCCAGAGGTCCGACAGGACCGGGGCGAGCGTGTCCACGGTGTAGCTCACTGGTCGTCCTCCGTCGCGGTGCCGGCATCCCGGCCGGTGCCCGGCTCGGGATCGTCCTTCATCTCCGTGCTCTTCTTCGGCTCACCCGGGCGCACCGCGGACTCCGGGGGCTCGGTGCGCCGCTCCGCGGAGCTCCGTTCCTCCATGGCTTCCTCGGCCTTCTCCTCGGCGGCGGCTACGTCCACGCTGGGCTCGGTGACATCCTCGTGCGCCTCGGGCTGGACGTCGGTGTCGTCCACGAGCTGCGGGGCGGTCCAGCCCTTCTCGCGGGCGATGCGCAGACCCAGCAGGGTGGCCTCCCCGGCGGCGGGACCCTCGTCGGCGCGCCCGTCCTCGAAGCCGGCGAGCACGTGCGAGATCTCCTTGAAGGTCGCCACGGTCTCCGCGCCACGCGTGGGTGTGACGGGCTGACCGGCGGCGATGGCGTCGACCAGGTCGATCGCCGAGGTCGGCGTCTGGTTGTCGAAGAACTCCCAGTTCACCATGACCACCGGCGCATAGTCACAGGCGGCGTTGCACTCGAGCTGCTCGAGGGAGATCTTGCCGTCTGCGGTGGTCTCGTCGTGCCCGATGCCCAGGTGCTCGGAGACCTTGTCCCAGATCATGTCCCCGCCCATGACGGCGCAGAGGGCATTGGTGCACACCCCCACGGTGTACTCGCCGTTGGGGTGGCGCTTGTACTGCGAGTAGAAGGTGGCCACGGCCGAGACCTCGGCGCGGGTGAGGCCCAGGATGTCGGCGCATAGGCCGATGCCCCGTGGAGCCACGTAGCCATCCTCGGACTGCACCAGGTGCAGCAGGGGCAGCAGCGCCGAGCGGGACTGCGGGTAGCGCGACACGATCTGCGCGGCCTCGTCGCGCAGGCGGGTCTCCACCTCGGCCGGGTAGAACTGCCCGGTGGTGGTCGGCGTCTGGTTCTCGGACATCAGCGGTCCACACCTCCGAGCACGGGGTCGATCGAAGCCAGGGAGACGACGACGTCGGCGAGCTGACCGCCCTCGCACATGATGGCCGTCGACTGCAGGTTGGAGTACGAGGGATCACGGAAGTGCGCCCGGTAGGGCCGGGTTCCGCCGTCGGAGACGAGGTGGACCCCGAGGATGCCGCGGGGCTGCTCGATCTGCTGGAAGACCTGGCCGGCCGGCACGCGGAAGCCCTCGGTCACCAGCTTGAAGTGGTGGATGAGTGACTCCATGGAGGTCGACATGATCTGGCGGATGTGCTCCAGGGAGTTTCCCTGACCGTCCGTACCGATGGAGAGCTGCGCGGGCCAGGCGATCTTCTTGTCCGCCACCATCACCGGGGTGCCGGGGCCCCCGGGCCCGTCCTCGGCATCAAGACGCTCGAGTGCCTGCAGCACGATCTTGATGGACTCATAGGCCTCTTCGAAGCGCACCATGACCCGGTTGTAGTTGTCCGAGTACTGGCGGGTGGGGACGTCGAAGTCGTAGGTCTCGTAACCGGAGTAGGGCTGGGTCTTGCGGAGGTCCAGCGGCAGGCCCGCGGCGCGCACGGCGGGGCCGGTCAGGCCCAGTGCCATCGCTGCCGAGAGGGAGATCACCCCGGTGCGCTGCTGGCGCAGCTTGAAGATGGGGTTCTCCTGGGTGAGGTCCTGCAATTCCTTGAGCGAGAGCCGGATGTTCGGCAGCAGCTCGCGCACGTACTCGGTGGTACCCGGGGTGAGGTCCACGGCCACGCCGCCAGGGCGGATGTAGGCGTGGTTCATCCGCAGGCCGGTGATGCGCTCGAAGATCCGCAGGATGTCCTCGCGGCCACGGAAGGCCACCGTCATCATCGTGGTCGCGCCCAGCTCGTTACCGCCGGTGCCGATCGCCACCAGGTGGGAGGCGATGCGGTTCAGTTCCAGCAGGAGCACACGGATTAGCGAGGCGCGCTCGGGCACCTCGGCGGTGATCCCCAGCAGCTTCTCCACGGCCAGGCAGTACGCGGCCTCCTGGGAGAAGGGGGCCACGTAGTCCATGCGAGTACAGAAGGTCACGCCCTGGGTCCAGGTGCGGTACTCCATGTTCTTCTCGATGCCGGTGTGCAAGTAACCGGTGCCCAGGCGCAGCTCACGGACGATCTCGCCGTCGAGCTCGAGGATCACGCGCAGCACGCCGTGCGTGGAGGGGTGCACCGGGCCCATGTTGACCACGATGCGTTCCTCGGCGAGGCGCTCGGCCTCGGCGGTGATCTGATCCCAGTCGCCGCCCTCGGCCACGAACTCCGGCGCGTCGGCCACCTCGGCGTCAGCGCCGGCGGACTGCGCCGCCGTGGGGCCGTGGGATGGGTGTGCGTGCGTGGTCATCGGTAGGACCTCCGGTTGTCCGGCGGCGGAACGACGGCGCCCTTGTATTCCACCGGGATGCCGCCGAGGGGGTAGTCCTTGCGCTGGGGGTGGCCTTCCCAGTCGTCCGGCATGAGCGAGCGAGCCAGATCGGGGTGGCCGTCGAAGATGATGCCGAACATGTCGAAGGTCTCGCGCTCGTGCCAGTCGTTGCCGGGGTAGGTGTCCACCACGGTCGGGATGTGGGGATCGGCGTCGGGGCAGGTGACCTCGAGGCGGAGGTTGCGATTGTGCGTGACCGACATCAGCTGATAGACGGCGTGCAGTTCGCGCCCCTGGTCACCGGGGTAGTGCACGCCGGAGACTCCGAGGCACAACTCGAAGCGGAGGTCCTGGTCGTCACGCAGGGAGCGGGCCACGAAGGGCAGCCGCTCGCGATCGACGAAGATCGTGAGTTCGCCGCGGTCGACGACCACCTTCTCCAGGGCTTGTTCCGGGTCGATGCCCTGCTCGGTGAGGAGTTCGATGAGGATGTCCACCACCTCGTCGAACCAGCTCCCGTACGGGCGCTGGGCGGCCGGCGGCAGCGCGATCTCGGTGACGAGACCCCCGAAGCCGGAGGTGTCTCCAGAGCCCTGAGCGCCGAAGAGGCCCTTGCGGGAGTCCACGACCTCCAGACGGCGGCGCTCCCCCGGGGAGATTGCGGAGTGCTGGCCACCGGCCTCGAGCGCAGCGCCGGTCACGGACTGCCCCGTGGCGGCGTGCTCACCCTCACCGGGCTTGACGGCCCGGGCGGCGTCCTGCTTCTCCTCGGTGGCGCCGACGTCCTTGGGGTTCTTCTCGTCCGTCACGCGAGCAACCCCTTCATCTTGTGCGTCGGGGTCGCGGCCAGCGCGGCCTCTTCGGCCTTGCGGGCGACCTCTTCGCGGTTGACGCCCAGCGGGGTGGCCTTGATCTGCTCGTGGATCGCGATGATCGCGTTGATCAGCATCTCAGGCCGCGGCGGGCAGCCGGGCAGGTAGATGTCCACGGGCACCACATGGTCCACGCCCTGCACGATCGCGTAGTTGTTGAACATTCCGCCCGAGGAGGCGCAGACACCCATGGAGATGACCCACTTGGGCTCGGGCATCTGGTCGTAGATGTTGCGCACGACCGGAGCCATCTTGTGGCTCACCCGCCCCGACACGATCATGAGGTCGGCGTGCCGCGGGGAGGCCCGGAAGACCTCCATGCCGAAGCGTGAGATGTCGAAACGGGGGGTGCCCGCGGCCATCATCTCGATGGCGCAGCACGCCAGGCCCATGGTCACTGGCCAGACCGAGCCCTTGCGGGCGAGCCCGACGATCTTTTCTACGGTGCCCAGCGCGAAGCCGGCCGGCACCTTTTCTTCGAGACCCATGGCGTCTCCTTAGTCCCACTCGAGTCCGCCGCGACGCCACTCATAGACGTACGGCACGGTGATCAGGGCGATGAAGGTGAGCATGGCGACCAGTCCGAAGACTGCCAGCTCAGAGAATGCGACGGCCCACGGGTAGAGGAAGACCACCTCGATGTCGAAGATGATGAAGGTCATCGCGATCAGGTAGTACTTCACCGGGAATCGCCCGGCGGATCCGGCGGTGGGCGTGGGGTCGATCCCGCACTCATAGTTGGCCACCTTCACGCGGTTGTAGCGCTTGGGGCCGATGAAGGCGCTCGCGGCCAGACCACCGACCGCCATCACGGCAGCCACCGCGGCCATGATGAGCAGGGGAACGTAGGGGTTCGTCATCTTTCCTCCTTACCTCACGCAGCCGGGGCCAGCTTGGTCAGTGCAGTAATGGTGCGGTCCATCCAATCACCGTCTCGGCGGTCGAACCCGTCGGAGAGCAGCTTCATGGTGAAACGCATGAGGGTGGGGCGCGGCAGACCGTGCTTGACGCACACGCGCATCACCTCGGGGTGTTCGATGATCCGGGCAAAGGCACGGCCGAGGCTGAAGTAGCCACCCAGCTCCTCCGAGAGGAGCTTCGGGTAGGTGCGCAGCGCCTTCTCGCGCTCGTACGCGCTGGAGCGAGCCAGCGCCTGACTGACGACATCGGCGGCGATGCGACCGGACTGCATGGCGTAGGCGATGCCCTCGCCGTTGAAGGGCGAGACCATACCGCCGGAGTCCCCCACCAGCAGCAGGCCCTGGCGGTAGTGCGGCTGGCGGTTGAAGGCCATCGGCAGGGCCGCGCTGCGCAGCTCGGCGAGCTGGTTCTCCTCGGTGAAACCCCACTCGGGCGGTGTGTGCTTCATCCAGGTGCGGAACATGGCCTTGTAATCCAGGCCGGTCGGCTTGGCGGTGGAGGAGAGCGAGCCGAGGCCCACATTCACGGTGCCGTCACCCAGGGCGAAGATCCAGCCGTACCCGGGGATGAGGTTGGACTTGCCGGGCTCGCCGTCCCACAACTCGAGGTGGGACTCCATCATCGGATCGTCATGGCGCGGGGAGCGAAAGTAGGTGCGCACGGCCACGCCCATGGGCCGGTTCTCGTTCTTCTCGATCCCCACCGAGGTGGCCAGCCGGGCGGAGACCCCGCCGGCGTCGATCACGATGGGGGCCCGGAAAGTCTGATCCTCACCGCTGCGGCGGCCGCGTTCGTCCACCGGGCGTGCCGTGACGCCCAGCACGCGGCCGGAGCGCTCGTGCGCGACGGCGCCGGTGACCGCCATCCCCTCGAGCAGACGCGCCCCCGTTCGCTCGGCGTGACGGACCAGGGTCTCGTCGAGGGAGGTGCGGGCACGGGCAAGGCCGTAGGAGGGCATCTCGGCGAGCTCGGGCCAGGGCAGCTCGATCGTGTGACCAGCGCCGTGGGTACGCAGGCCCCAGTTACGGATCCACCCGTCCTCCTCGCTGGTGGAGACACCCATGCGGATCAGCTCGGCCACGGCGCGCGGGGTCAGGCCGTCACCACAGATCTTGTCCCGCGGGAAGCGTGCCTTGTCCAGGAGCAGCACGTCCAGGCCGGTGGAGGCCAGGTAGTGGGCGGCAGCCGCACCGCCCGGACCGGCACCGACGACGATGACGTCGGCTTCGTCGGCGGGCGTGAGGTGGGCGGGCCATCCCAGGGGTGGGGTAGCCGAAGGCGTAGCCGGGCTTCCGGCCTTCGCGGCTCGCGCACTACCCACCGATATCGCTCCTGGACATACGAATGTTGGCCCATGTGGCCCTGCGTCAGTCTACGGTCGGCATGCGAGAGCAACCTCCAAGGTCACCCTCAGAGGATTCCGCAAGCAGGTTGTCACGTAAACAGTGTCTGCGGAGGCAGTGGCGCAGAACCGGCGGTATCCCGCGGTTTCGGCCGACGTCAGCCGGTTATTTTCGAGCGCGATGGAGCGCGACGATGCCGCCGGAGAGGTTTCGGTAGGCAACATCACTCCACCCGGCCTCCAACATGATCGCTCCGAGCTCCTCCTGGGCGGGCCAGGCGGTGATGGATTCGGCGAGGTAGCCGTAGGCCGGAGTGTTCGAGGACACCATCGAGGCCATCTGCGGCAAGACCTTGCCCAGGTAGGTCTCGTAGGCCACGCGGAAGGGAGCGAAGGTGGGGCGGGAGAACTCACAGATCACCAGGCGCCCACCCGCCCGCGTCACGCGGCGCATCTCGCGCAGGGCCAGCGCGGTGTCCGCAACGTTGCGCAGCCCGAAGGAAATGGTCACGACGTCGAAGCTGTCGTCGGCGAAAGGCAGGGCCATGGCATCGCCGGCCACGTAGGGCAGGTCGGGTCGCCGGGCCTTGCCGACCCCGAGCATGCCGGTGGAGAAGTCGCAAGGCACGACGTCGATGCCGCGATTGGCGTAATCCTCGGAGGAGACCCCGGTTCCGGCTGCGAGATCGAGCACACGCTGGCCGCGCCGCGCGCCGGTGGCAGCGCGGGTGGCAGCGCGCCAGATCCGGTCCTGACCCAAGGAAATCACTGTGTTCGTCAGGTCGTAGCGCTGCGCCACGCCGTCGAACATGCCCGCCACCTGGCGGGGGTCCTTGGCCAGGTCAGCCCGAGTGCTCGAGGTGCTCATACAGGTAAGTTACCGGCGATGAGCACGCCTGAGTTCGCCACCGGGGCGCCCGCCCCGCCTCTGCTGGCCCGCACCCGCGAGGTCACGGACCCGGGCGACCTCCTTTCCCTGCTCCCCGGCGCCGGCGCGGTCATGTCCTGGGTGCGCCGGGGTGAGGGCATCGTGGGCTGGGGCGAGGCCCTGCGTATCGAGACCTCCGGGCCTGGCCGGATGACCGAGGCCGACGAGGCCTGGCGCCGGACCGTGGCGCGCATGGAGATCGACGACGAGGTCCAGCTCCCGGGAACCGGCGCGGTGGCCTTCGGCTCCTTCTCCTTCGCGCCGTACTCGGCTTCCGGCGGCGCGCTGATCGTGCCCGAGGTGGTGGTCGGACGCCGTGACGGCCGCGCGTGGGTGACGCACATCGGCGCCGGCTCCCCCGGCAAAAACTCGCCGGGCGCTGACTTCGCTGGCACAAACTATGCAGCCACCGTCGTTGAGCACGACCGTCCCGTCATAGTTCCGGGGATCCCGGCACCCGCGGCACCTGCAACACCGGGCCAGATCTCTTACTCCCCCGGTGCCCTCACGCCGCAAGCGTGGCAAGACGCCGTGGCCGAGGTGGTCACACGCATCCGCGGCGGCGAGGCCGAGAAGGTGGTGCTCGCCCGGGATGTGCTCGCGCGCGCCGCTGACGAGATCGATGCCCGCCACCTGCTCGCCCGGCTGGCGCAGGGCTATCGATGGTGCTGGACCTTCGCGGTCGATGGCCTCCTGGGTGCCACACCAGAGCTCCTGGTGCGCCGCACCGGGCTCACGGCCACCTCGCGGGTGCTGGCCGGGACCATCCAGCGCAGTGCCGTCGCCCGGCAGGACGCCCACCTCGGGGCGGAACTGCGCGCCTCGGAGAAGGATCTCGGGGAGCACGCACTCGCCGTGGACTCCCTGCTGGAGGGCCTGCGGCCCCACTGCGAGTCCGTGGAGCTACCGCCCGAGCCGCGCGTGCTCGAACTGCCCAACGTGTTGCACCTGGCGACCGACGTCGTCGCCTCGCTGCGGACCGATGTGCCCGCCCCCTCGGCGTTGGCTCTGGCGAGCGCACTCCACCCCACCGCTGCAGTCGGTGGCACGCCGACCGGCCGGAGCACCGAGATCCTGGCCGAGGTCGAGCAGATGGACCGGGGCCGCTATGCGGGCCCGGTGGGATGGATCGGCGCGGACGGCGACGGCGAGTGGGGCATCGCGCTGCGCTCGGGAATGCTCACCTCCGATCCGCATCTCATCCGGCTCTTCGCCGGCTGCGGGATCGTCGCCGATTCCGAGCCCACGGCCGAGCTGGCCGAGTCCGAGGCCAAGCTGGAGCCGATGCGCTGGGCGCTCGGCCAGGGTTAAGGATCGGCCGGCTTCTTCCCCGCCGGCAGCACGCCGGCCAGAGCCACGGCAGCCAGGCCGCCGAGCGGCACGATGAGCAGCCCCACCCGCAGTTCGGTCGCCTCAGCGATGGCGCCCACGAGCGGTGGGCCGGCCAGGAATCCCAGGCGCATCAGCCAGGACACGACTGTCAGGCCCGTGCCGACCTTCAGCCCGGGCACCTTGTCGCCGGCCTCCATGGCTGCCGGAATGATCGTGGCCACCCCCAGTCCGGCGAGAGCGAAGCCGGCCACCGTGCCGCCGATGGTGGGGAAAGCCAGGGCCAGGCCCATACCGAGGGCGGTGACGGCACCGCCGCAACGGGCGACGGCGCGCTGGCCGAAGCGGTCCACCAGTGCGTCGCCGGCGAAGCGGCCGATCACCATGCCCCCGGCGAGGCCGACGTAGCCCAGGGGCGCCACGGCCGCCGCGGCCTGCAGGTCCGAGGCGAGGTAGAGCGTGGCCCAGGCGCCGCCGACGTCCTCGACGAGGATCGCAGCGATGGCGATGACCACCAGCGCCGTCAGGATGGCGACGGTGCGGATGGTGAGGCGGGGAGCGGGCCCGGATGAGGGCTCATCGCGATCCTCGCGCTGGTCGTGTTCATCGCCATCGGAGCCGGGGAGGCGATGACGCAGCGCCAGCAGTGCGAGCGCGGAGAACAGGGCACCGGCGATCGCCAGGTGCAGCCCGCGGGAGACGTCGAGGGCGATGGCTGCGGTGGCCATGAGCCCGCCGAGCACCGCGCCCACGGACCACAGGGCGTGGAAGGTGTTGAGGATCGACCGCTGGTAGCGATGCTGGACGCGCAGGCCGTGGGCGTTCTGCCCCACGTCAGTGAAGGCATCCAGAGCGCCGGCCACGAAGATCGTCAGGGCGAAGAGCGCCACCGACGGGGCCAGCCCGGCGCCGACGATCGCCACTGCGGTGGCGATCGCCCCAGCCGCGGCAACCTGAGCTGAGCCGAACCGCCGCACCGCTGCGGCGGAGAGCGCACCGAGGGTCACAGCCCCCAAGGGCATGGCGGCAATCACGAGGCCGTACGTGCCGACCGTGAGCCCGAGGTCAGTCTTGATCTCGGGCAGGCGCGGCAGCAGGTTGCCGATCATCGCACCGTTGGTGAGGAAGAAGGCCGCCACCGACCAGCGGGCGAGCACATCGCTGCGGGTCGGCGCCGGCGCCGGGGCGGAGGGGGGAGCGGTCACCGATCCATCATGGCCGACGGCGCCGTCGGGGCACGCCACGAGGCCCATTACCTCCGCCACAGTGGCGGAGGCGGTGACGGTCTTGCTGGAGCATGAGCGCCGTTACAGCGAGGCGCGCACTGCCGCGCGTGAGGCTGCCTCCAGCTCGCGGCGGCTCTCGCGGAGGGCGGAGCCGTCCACCGGGATGTGCACGAGCGAGCGGCCACGCAGAGGCGCCGCCAACGCCGCACGCAACTCCCCGGAGTTGGCCACCCGGGTGTACCTCACGCCGTACGCTCCGGCCAGCGCCGCCATGTCGACGTCCTGCGGGGTGCCGAAGAGGCGAGCGAAGTGGGCGGCGCGGCCCGCTTCCCCGTGTTCGAGTGTGGCGAAGATGCCGCCACCGGAATCGTCGAGGACCACCACCTGGAGGTCGCTCTCCGCCTCCAGGCGCCCGCGCATCAGGGAGCTGGCGTCGTGCAGGAAGGTGAGATCACCGAGGTAGGCGCGCACGGGTGAGGCGAATCCCTGGGCGAGGCCCGTGGCTGTGGCAATCGTGCCGTCGATGCCGGCCAGGCCGCGGTTGGCGAGCACGCGGGCGGGCGCACTCTCGCCGGGGGTCGCCGCGAGGTCGAGGTCGCGGATCGGGTTGGAGGAACCGATCATCAGCGCCTCAGCACCGCCGGCGCGCCAGATCTCGCGCGCCACACCGAGTCCCTCCAGCGGCCGTCCGCTCACATGCTCGTCCAGGGCAGCCTCCACCGCGGTCCCGGCACGCTTCCAGAGGGCGAGCCACTCCTCGTCCGCAGCGGACGGCAGCCCCGCGGCCCGCACGGCCGGCAGGACCCGCTCGGCCGATCCGGCGACGTCGGGCCAGAGCCCACCGGGCGAGACGACCACCACCTCGACGTCGGTGCGTGCCAGCAGCGCGGAGACCGGGCGCGAGAGCGTGGGACGACCGGTCACGATCACCCGCTGGACCCGCGCGGCCAGCTCCGGGACATCGAGGAGCAGACGGTAGGGGCCGATGGCGCACTCCCCCGCCCGGGCTCCCGAGGTGGGTTCCGCGAGCACGGGCCACCGGCCCTGCTCGGCCAGGGAACGCGCGGCCGGGCCCGCGCCGTCCCCCGCGACGACCACCGTGCGTGGCCCCGGTGAGATCGGTGCCGCCGACGGCGAGCTCAGGGGGCTCACCACCTCATGCACCTCCGGACGGGGGCCGGGCTGCCAGGCATGTGCCGGCGTGAGCGGATCGGCGAAGGACACATTGAGCTGCACCGGCCCGGGGTGCGCGCTCCGCACGCCACGCGCCGCTGCCAGAGCCCGGGTCACGATCTGCGCCAGTCCGCGGCCCGCGGGCACCCCGGCCGGGATATCGGCGTCGAAGCGCACGGCGCTGGAGAAGAGGCGCACCTGGTCAGTGGTCTGGTTCGCACCGGTGCCGCGCCACTCGTGCGGACGATCCGCGGAGACCACCACGAGGGGGACGCCCGCGTGGGCGGCCTCCAGCACCGCCGGATGCAGATTGGCCACCGCCGTCCCCGAGGTGGTGATCACGGGCACGGGCTGCCCCGTGGCGCGGGCCAGCCCTAGAGCGAAGAAGCCCGCACCGCGCTCGTCGAGACGCACGTGCAGGCGCCACCAGCCTGCCTGTTCGGCCTCGTGGGCGGCATAGGCGAACGGGGCGCTGCGCGAGCCCGGCGCGAGCACGACGTCGCGCACGCCCTGCGCGACCAGCGTGGTCACCAGCAGGCGGGCCGTCGCGGCGGAGGGCTCCACCGAGTCAGTAGTGGTCATGAAGTGCGCTCCAACTCGGCCGCCACGGCATCGAGCCGTTGCTGCCAGGAGTGCGCGAGGTCAGCGGGGGCGGCCACCTCAGCCAGCAGAGTGGCCTCAGGCTGGGGCCGGCCCACGGCGATCGCGCCCTGGACCGGGAGCAGCGGCTCAGCCACTACGTCCTGGTTCAGCAGATGCACGGTGGCCAGACCGCAGGCGTAGGGCAACTCCGGCAGCGCGGCGGCCAGGGCCAGACCAGCGGCGATCCCCACCGAGGTCTCCAAGGCGGAGGAGACCACCACGGGCAGCCCCACCTGCTCGGCGAGCTCGAGGCAGGCCCGCACGCCGCCGAGCGGCTGCACCTTCAGCACCACCACGTCCGCGGCCTCGGCTCGCTTCACCGCCAGGGGATCGGCCGCGCGGCGAATCGACTCGTCGGCAGCGATGGGCACGTCGAGGCGGCGGCGCAGCGCGGCGAGATCGCTCACCTGCGCGCAGGGCTGCTCGGCGTACTCCAGTCCTCCTGCGGCCCGATCCAACATGGGGATGCGGGACAGGGCGGTCTCACGGTCCCAGGCCGCGTTGGCGTCGATGCGGATCTTGCCACCTGGCCCCAGGGCGTCGCGGACGGCCTCCAGGCGCGCCTGCTCCTCACCGAGCGACTGACCGGGTTCGGCCACCTTGACCTTGGCCGTGGTGCAGCCTCCGGAGGTGGTGACGACCTCGTGTGCGCGCGCGGGGCCGACCGCAGGAACGGTCACATTGACCGGAATCCGGTCGCGCCGGGGCGCCGGCCAGCCGAGCTCGGCCGCTTCGAGCGCTGCGCGCAACCAGGACGCCGACTCATCCGCCGCATAGTCAGTGAAGGGAGAGAACTCTCCCCAGCCAGCTGCTCCACGCAGCAACATGCCCTCGCGGACCGTGATGCGCCGGAAGCGGGTGCGCATCCCGATGGCATAGGTGGCGCGGACCGAGGGCAGAGGCACCCGCCCAGGATAGGCCGGGATGCACCGCCCCCGGCGCGCTGCGGTCAGGCCGGGTAGGAGCCGGGATGCGCCTGGCCGGATCCGGCGGACTTCGCCTTGTACCAGGCGTTGACCTGGGGCAGTACCAGGAAGACCACGGCGGCACCGACCCATGCGATGACCGGGATGGCAAAGACGTTGCCGAGGACCAGGCTGAAGAGGTTGAGGGCAAGAGCGATGCCGCCGGTGGCCACCACTGCCCAGCGCGCCCAGTTCGCCCCGCGGAAGGCCAGGGTCGCAAAGACGGCGACGGCCGCGGCCCACAGGATCATCACGATGCCAATGACGGTGACAGCGCCGAGGAGAGTTTCGATCGTCTGCGCGTCCTGCTGGCTGAGCTGGGGGTCGCGGAGGATCTCATCGACCAGGGCGTCGGTGAAGGCGCTGCCCGCCAGGACGACCAGGAGGCCGAAAATGATCTGCAGGGCCGCGCCCACCCAGGACAGGATGGCGGAGGCGGTGACCAGTCCGGGACGGGCGCCCGGGTCACGTGTCGGCGCCGGACCCCACGGGGCCGGCTCGGCGCCCTGATAGCTCGCTTGCTGGCCGTACTGGGGCTGCTCGCCGTACTGGGCCTGCTGCCCGTACTCGGGCTGCTGACCATACTGCGGCTGCTGCCCGTACTGGGGCTGGTTCTGCTGGCCGTACTGGGGCTGCTGGCCGTACTGCGGGTTCTGGCCACCGAACTGACCAGGAGTGCCGGCAGAGGGCTGCTCGGGGCTGCCGTCGGAGGGCTGGGGCGTGTATGGGGTGCTCATGAGTCTCCCTGGTCGCTGATCGTGCGGCCCATCTTGGCGCATGTCACCCGAAAACGGCGAATGCAAGCCCACGGTCAGCCGGACAGCACAGCCGGCGTCAGCCCAGCAGTGCCACGAGCGCAGCCGCCAGGCCGATCGGCACCAGCACGGCAGCGGTACAGAGCACGAAGGTGCTCACCGGGTGCCGGGGACGCGGCCGCGGGCTCGAGGCGCCATCGGCCGGTTCTGGGTGCGGGGCCCCGTTCCCGCGTTCGGCCCGGTCGTTCTCGTGCCTGGTCACGTCCATCACCACTGACATTCGGTCCTCCATGGTTCTCGTGCTCACTGCACAGAACGTTACGGAGAGCCCACCGCGATGGCGTCGGGCTGTGGGATGGTTTCGAGTCATCCTTTGGGTGGAGAAGACTCCATCGGGGCCCGCACCGCACCTCCGGGATGACCCTGAGAGCCGGTCCGGCGTGGATCCGGTGGGGTACGGAACTGGTCCGGCATGGAGCTGCGCGGCTGTGGAGCCGGCCAGCAGCGCCGCCGCCAGCGCGCTCTCAGCCGTTCAGGAGCGCATCTGGGCGTACCACCGGTTCGATGGCGGCAGGAACAGCATCGTGAGGCAGCCGCCGACATAGGCGAGGTCAATGATCACGGTCGGGTCCAGGACGAGCAGCCGGGTACCGACCGCGAGCAGCAGGTACAGCCCACCCTGGACGGCGAGCACCCACCGGCCCCAGCCGCGGCCGCGGAAGGCCGCAATCCCCGCCCAGACCATGAGCGCGGCCCACAACAAGCAGATGAGGGCCACAACAACGAAGAGCACGCCCACGGCCGCCGGAGCGAAGCCGAGGTCGCTCGGCCCCACCACCGAGCTGAAGAGAAAGGTGGCAATGCCGCCACCGAACAGGGCGAGGATCCCGGCCACCGTCGGCGCCGTGGCACCCACCCAGACCATCACCGCCGCGGCAATGACCGTGCCCGGGCGTTCCGAGGACGGCCGGAAGGCCGACCCCGGGGCACCCCAGGGTGCGTACTCCGGCGGCGCGCCGTCGTAGCCACCTGGCGCGCCGTAGCCCGGCTGCTGAGGCGGAAAGGGCTGCGGGGGCACAGGCTGGGCCGGGGCGTGCTGCGTGGGCGCCGCATGCTGCGTGGGTGCGGCGTGGTGGGACGAGGGCGCCGTCGCGGGCTGATCACCCGCCGGCGCGGAGTACGACGGGTAGGCGAGCGGTTCCGGCTGCCGGCCGCGGAGATCGGCGTAGGGATCCGAGGGGTCCTTCGGCTGTTCGGCACCAGGGCCGGGCGTGGTCATCTCGATCTCCCCTTCGTCGGTCACGTCGGTCTCCATCATGGCGCATCGGGCAATCGTCATGATCTGCTGAGCGCATGACTTCAGTTCCCGAGCCGGTGTCCGACCTCTTCGATCCGCAGCGCTGGCGCGATGTCGCCGGCTTCGAGGATCTCACTGACGTGACCTACCACCGCGGCGTCGAACGGGCTGCGGCGCGCGAGGCGAGCAGTGGCGATACCAGCGGCGAGCGCGACCTGCCGGTGGTCCGCATCGCCTTCAACCGGCCCGAGGTGCGCAACGCCTTCCGCCCCCACACCGTCGATGAGCTCTACCGCGCTCTCGACCACGCCCGGATGACGCCCGATGTCGCCGCGGTCATCCTGACCGGGAACGGCCCCAGCCCCAAGGACGGGGGCTGGGCCTTCTGCTCCGGTGGCGATCAGCGCATCCGCGGCCGCGCGGGCTACCAGTACGAGGTGCCTGATGCTGATGCCACGGCACCCACCGATCTGCGCCGCGAGCAGATCGATGCGGCCCGCGCCGGCCGACTGCACATCCTGGAGGTCCAGCGCCTGATCCGCACCATGCCGAAGCCGGTCATCGCCGCGATCCCGGGCTGGGCAGCCGGAGGTGGGCACAGCCTGAACGTGGTGTGCGACCTCTCGATCGCCTCGCGCCAGCACGCCCGCTTCATGCAGACCGACGCGAACGTGGGCTCCTTCGACGCCGGGTACGGCTCCGCGCTGCTCGCCCGGCAGGTGGGAGACAAGCGTGCCCGCGAGATCTTCCTGCTCGCCAGGGAGTACTCGGCCGAGGACGCTGAGCGCTGGGGCGTGATCAACGAGGTGGCCGAGCACGAGGAGCTGGAGAATCTCGCCCTGGAGTACGCGCGGATCATCGCGTCCAAGTCACCCCAGGCCATCCGGATGCTGAAGTTCGCCTTCAACCTCACCGACGACGGCCTCGCGGGACAGCAGGTCTTCGCCGGCGAGGCCACGCGCCTGGCGTATATGACCGAGGAAGCACAGGAAGGCCGCGATGCCTTCCTCGAACGTCGCGATCCCGACTGGAGCCCGTACCCCTACTACTTCTAGCCCGGCCCGGCCGGCGCTCCGCCGGGCGCTAGAGGAAGAGCTGGCTCGCCTTGATTCCGGTCATGATGATGCCGTAGCTGAGCGGCACGCCGGCGAGAATCCACGCGAACACCAGCATGGGCGATCGCCGTGGGCGCGGCGCTGGAGTAGACACTCCGGCCGCGGGGGCATCGACGGGGACCTCCTGCGCCGCCACCGCTGCCTCCTCCTTTGCCGCCACGGCCTCCTCCTCCGGCTCGTGGTGCTTGCTGTCCACGGGCCTCACCAGCAGGTTGGCGACGAAGCCGACCAGCAGGAGACCGACCATGATGAAGAGCGCGGGACGGTAGTCGCCGGCTTCGAAGGCCGCGTCGGCCGCGCGTACCTCGCCCGAGCCCGAGGCGTCCAGGGTGCGGTTGATGATGAGCGGGCCAGCAATACCGGCGGCCGACCACGCGGTCAGCAACCGGCCGTGGATGGCTCCCACCTGGAAACTGCCGAACATGTCACGCAGGTAGGCCGGGATCGTGGCGAAACCGCCGCCGTAGAAGCTGAGCAGCACGGCGGTGAGGATCACGAAGACCACCACCGAGGAGGCACCGAAGAGCGCGAGCAGCAGATAGCCGGTGGCGCCCACGCCCAGGTACATCATGTACATGTTCTTCCGGCCGAGCTTGTCCGAGAGTGAGGACCAGCCGAAGCGGCCCAGCATGTTGGCCAGGGAGAGCAGGCCCACGAAGCCCGCAGCCGCGGCCGCGGTGATCGCGGTGGAGTCGGGGAAGAACTCCTGGATCATCGGCTCGGCGCGCTCCAGGATCCCGATGCCGACGGTGACGTTCACGAACAGGACGATCCACAGCAGGTAGAACTGGCGGGACCTCAAGGCGTTGTTCGCCGAGACCGACGCCCGGGTGATCATGGCGTTCGTCGCCACGGCATTCTTGTCGAAGCCTTCCGGTGCCCAGCCGTCGGCGGGCACCCGCACCAGGGCAGCGCCGATCAGCATGGCCACGAGATAGATCGCGCCCAAGGTGAGGAACAGGCTCGCGAGGGCGCTGCCGCTGGCCACGCCCACCTCGGCACGGTCGGGGTCGTACATGCCGAGCAGCCAGGCCGAGAGCGGGCTGGCCACTGCGGCGCCACCGCCGAAGCCCATGATCGCCATGCCGGTGGCCACGCCCGGCCGGTCGGGGAACCATTTGATCAAAGTGGAGACCGGCGAGATGTAGCCGATGCCCAGGCCGATACCACCGATGACCCCGTAGCCGAGGTACAGCAACCAGAGCTGCTCGGTGGCGATGCCCAGTGACCCCACGAGGAAGGCGGTGGTCCACAGCGCGGCAGCAGTCACCATCGCCTGGCGGGGGCCGCCGAGGTCCACCCATTTGCCGAAGACCGCTGCCGAAAGACCGAGGAAGACGACGGCGATCGAGAAGATCAGACCGATCGAGGTCTGCTCCCCCAGCAGGGAGGCGAGCCAGTCGTCGGAGAAGTGCGCCGTCAGGTCACGGCGGTAAACGCTCGAGGCGTAGACCTGGCCGATGGACAGGTGCACCAGCAAGGCCGCCGGCGGGACGAGCCATCGGTTGAAGCCGGGCTTGGCCACGGTCTTCTCTCGCGAAAGCAGGGGCAGCACGGGCATGAACGATCGACTCCTTCGCCGCAGCGGCGTCACGGTGTGCTCCCACCGCCTAGTGTATCGCCAGATCGGACGGGCTCAGGACCACCGAAGCCGGGTGCTGAGCTCAGTAACTCAGCACCCCTGAGTGAGGCAGAAGTTCGATCCAGGTGATCCCGGGCGCCAGCAGGATCGGATCACCCTCGCGGGTCAGGCGCAGGGGCGCGGAGTCCTCGCCACCCTTCTCCCAGGTCAAGCTGGCCACGCGATTTCCGGTGAAGACCACGCCTTCCCCCGAGCCGCGCAGCAGGGTCTCCGGCACGTGCGGATCGGCCTCGGAGGGCGCCATCTCGACCCGCAGGACCACCACGTTGGTGGCGCGGATCGGATTCGAATCCGTGGTGAGCTGCTCGACGCCGTTCTCCAGGCGTTGCCACGCTCCGCCGGGAATCCCGCGGACCTCGGCCTCGGGGTCCCACCGCCACCCCGGTGCCGAGCCAGTGGGCCCGCTGAAGGTCATGGCAATCTCGTTGATCGGCTCCTCACCCACCTCGGCAGCGGTGGCGGAGTCGCGGTCCTCCGAGAAGTGGAACAGATCCTGAGCCGGCCCCTCGGTGGTGTTGGCGTGCGCGTACAGGGTCTCGACGTCGGCGTAGACATTGTGCGGAGCCGGGCGGTTGCCGCGCCGGGCCAGCCCGGGATCGGAGGCGTCGAAGATCATGGTCTGCACGCCGGCGTCTCGCACACGCGCCGTGAAGGGGGGTTGCGCCCCGGAGAAGACCTGCACGCCCGCGATCGGCGCCGCGAGGGCGGCGTCCATCGGCCGCACCGAGCGGATCGGTCCGATGGTCTCGGGCACCACCGAGTGGTACATCGCGTTGAACCGGGTGATGCCGGCTTCGACCTGCTGCTCGAAGACGAGATCGGCGAACTCCAGCCCGGTCTGAGGCCGGGACTGCACGGAGTTCTCGACCTTGACGGCCAGAGCCGTCCGTTCCGGCAGTTCCGACCCGTCGTACTCGATGCCGGTCAGCGGCCAGATCACGGGCTCCGGCTCCGGTTCCTCGGTGGGTTCCGGCTCCGGCTCTTCAGGGGGCTCGGGCGAGAAGGACGGTTCGTGCAGGCGGCCGCTGGAGACGCCACACCCAGCCAGGACGATGCCGGCCAACCCTGCCGTGACAGCGCGCCGAGACGGTTCACGAGGAAGCTGCATGCGCACACTGTAGGCAACCGGCGCGGCATTTCTGCCGCGCCAGGCCGCCGTAGGGTGGACCAGTGCCCCCGACCGCCATCCGACCGGATGAACTGCTCCCCCTCCCTGGCGGGACCGGTCGTGAGGACGTGGTCCGGCTGATGGCAGCGCTCCGCCTCCGGCTGGGTGATGAGGAGCCGGACTCCCGCACGGCGGCCTCACCCCGCCCGCTGCTTCCGCACGAGCCCACAGCCTCCGCGGACGCGGCACTGACCGAGATCAGTGAGCGCGCACGCATCCCGCTGCCGGGGGGCACCGTGGCGGTGCTCCGCAGCTCCGGTTCGACCTCCGGGCGCGGCCATCTCATCGCCGTGACCGCCGAGGCCCTCCGCGCTGGGGCCCGCGCCGGCGAACAGGCCCTGGGCGGACCGGGAAGGTGGGTCTTGGCCCTGCCCACCCACCACATTGCCGGCTTCCAGATCCTGGTGCGTTCCGTGGTCGGGGCCACCGAGCCGGTGCTGGTGGACACCAGCGGCGGATTCGACCCCCACCGGCTGGCCGAGGCCATCACTCAGGCAGCTAGGGGCGCCCGCGCCTACGTCTCCCTGGTGCCCACCCAGCTGCACCGGGTGCTCCAGAGCGGCCCCGCCGTCCTCGGGGCAATGCGTCAGGCTTCGGCGGTGCTGGTCGGCGGGGCAGCCACTGCGCCCTCGCTCCAGCAGGCCGCCCGCGCGGCAGGCCTGTCCCTCGTGACCAGCTACGGCATGACGGAGACCTGCGGGGGCTGCGCCTACGACGGTCTCCCGCTCGAGGGCATGCGCGTGCGGATCATGACCGGGTATGCATCGGGAGCGCCACATCCACCGTCGCACGACGAGGAGCCTGTGCCCGGACGAGTGGAGATCTCCGGCCCCATGCTTGCTGCCGGCTATCTCGACCAGCCGGCCGAGACGGTCGATGGGCGCGCAGCTTCCGGAAGCGGCTTCCGCCTCGACGACGCCGGCACCCGCTGGCTGCAGACCTCCGACCTCGGCGTGATCAGGGACGGTCGGCTGCAGATCGTGGGCCGGGTCGATGACGTGATCAATACCGGCGGGGTGAAGGTCTCCCCCGGCCCGGTCGAGGATCTCCTCGGCGCGATGGAGGGAGTCGCCGAGGTCATGGTGGTCGGCATCCCGGACGCACGCTGGGGACAGTCCGTGGTGGCCGTGGTCGTGCCCACGGCACCGGATCGCCCCCCGAGCTTGGCGGAGCTGCGGGCGGAGGTGATCCGCCGACTCGGTCCGCCGCACGCGCCGCGCGCGCTGGTGACCACCACCGAACTCCCCACGCTCGGACCAGGCAAGCGCGATCGCCGGGCTGCCGCCCGGCTCGCAGTACAGCACATCTCTGAGAAGGAAGGCACCGATGGCCACGGCCACTGAATGGATCCAGGGTGCGCGGCTACGCACCCTGCCGGCGGCGCTGGCGCCCGTGCTCATCGGCACCGGCGCAGCCCTGCGCGAGGGGGCCACACTGGGAGTCTCCGTACCCCGCGGACTGCTCGCGGCGGGCGTGGCCGTGGCCCTGCAGGTGGGCGTGAACTACGCGAACGACTACTCCGACGGCGTCCGCGGCACCGACGACGTCCGGGCCGGCCCCATGCGGCTGACCGCCACCGGGAAGGCCGCGCCCGGCACGGTCAAACGCGCAGCCTTCGCCTCTTTCGCGGTGGCGGCTGCGCTCGGACTGGGACTGGTCGCCGTTTCCGGAACCTGGTGGTTGCTGGCGGTCGGCGCTCTCGCCGTGCTGGCGGCCTGGTACTACACCGGCGGCGCCCGGCCCTACGGCTACCTGGGCCTGGGCGAGGTCTTCGTCTTCGTCTTCTTCGGCCTGGTCGCCACCCTCGGCACCACCTGGACGCAGAGCTACACCCTGCCGCCGACGGCCTGGCTGGGCGCGAGCGGAGTGGGGCTGCTCAGCTGCGCGATCCTGATGGCGAACAACCTGCGTGACATCCCCACGGACACGCTCTCCGGCAAGCGAACACTGGCGGTTCGCCTGGGCGAGCGCCGTGCGCGGCGCGCCTATGTGGCCCTGGTGTGGACGGCGCTGGCCCTCGGCGGCCTGTGCGCCTTCTGGGCACCCACGGCGGTGCTCTTCATGGCCGTCCTGATACCGGCCGCCCTCCGGCTGAGCACGCGGGCACTGTCCACCGCCCAGGGGCGGGACCTGATCCCGCTGCTGTCAGGGACGGGGCTTCTGGTCCTGGTTTACGGAATCTTCCTCACCATCGCCCTGATTCCCCCGGCCACCTTCTGACTCGGCCGCGCCGACGCGCGGCGCACGGTCTCCCTCGCTTTCGGCGGCCTGGTCCACCAGCGCATCCTCTGCGGCGGCATCCTGCGCGGCCTGCCGGCCTGCTGTCCGCCGAGGTGTCAGGCTGGTCAGTGACTGCGAGAACTCGGCCGTCTGACGGCGCAGGAGCAGGAAGGAGACCATCGCACCCACCAGGATCGCGGTGATCCACAGCAGCCAGGAGCGCAGACCCGCCAGGGAGAGGAGCACGCCTGCTGCGAGGATCAGGCCCACCCGGATCAGGGTGTAGAGCACGAACCTCATCGGGAGCTGTCGACGTCGGGCGCGCTGCCGCCGGAGGGACCGGGGTTGCCCTCGCCGGGCTCATCGGCAGAGCCGCCATGAGCGCCGGTGCCCGGGGCGCCACCCTCGCGGGCGTCACCGCCACCTGCGGAGTCGTGCCCAGGCTTCTCACCGCGCTTCTCCGCCTGCCGGCGGCGTTCGGCCGCCGCTTCTCGCCGCCGTCGCTGCTCGATCCGGAAGAGGAACTCGGGGTCGTCATCGGGGGCCCTAGGCCCCGAGGGCGCGCTGGGGCGCCCAGGCTTCGGCGGCCCGGAGCTCCACACGCCGGACCCGCCGCCGTTCTGCGAACGCGCGACTCGGCTCACGATGATCCATGCCACGGCACCGACGAAGGGGAAGACCACCACGAGGATGATCCAGACGACCTTGGGCACGCGGTAGGGCATCTCGTCCTCAGGCGTCCGCGCGCAATCGACGAGGGCGTAGACCCAGATCGCGACGGCGAGGAAGACGGGGAGCAAGCGGAGCATAGTGCCAGCCTAGGTTGATCTCAGGAAACGCGGGGCTCAGCCGATTCCCGAGTACGAGTGCAGGGAGTCGAAGATGAGGTTCACGAGGAAGTAGTTCGACATCACGGCGAGGAAGCCGAGGATCGAGAGCACGGCTGCGCCACGCCCCTCCCATCCGCGGGTCGAGCGCGCATGCAGGTAGGCCGCGTAGATGACCCAGACGATCAGCGACCAGGTCTCCTTGGGGTCCCAGCCCCAGGGCCGGCCCCAGGCGTGCTCGGCCCAGATGGCACCCGCAATGATCGTGAAGGTCCACAGCATGAAGCCGATCGCATTGAGCCGGAAGGCCAGGCGCTCGAAGTCGGCCGAGCTGGGCAGGTGGCTCATGAGCTTGCGCGCCGGGGCCTGCTTGGCTGCGCCGGACTCGAGGGCGCCGGTGCGGCTGGTGGCGCTCTCGACATCGTCCTGCCAGCTGGTGCGGTCGGTGGGCTGTCCGCTGAGAATGCCGGTTCCCGTCCCGGCGGCGGCCGGGGCGGCCGAGCTGGTGGGCACCGCCTCGGCCGGATCGAGCCGGGCCGCGGCCTCGATCCGGTTGCGCTCGGCCCGTTCCTGGACCAGCTGCAACACCGACAGCGTGGCAGCCACCGTGACCACACCGGTGGCAATGGTGGCCACGGACACATGGATGACCAGCCAGTAGGACTGCAGCGCCGGCATGACGTCGTCGGCCTGGACGTACAGCACGGCCACGGCCACACCGAGCAGCAGCAGTGTCGGACCCACCACGAAGACGCCGAGGAAACGCATGTCGCGGCGCATCCGCAGCATCCAGAGCAGGATCGCGACGGCCACGAAAGTCGAGACGAGGGTGAACTCGTACATGTTCGCCCACGGAGCGCGGGTGGTGGCGACCGCCCGGGAGACCACCGCGCCGAGATGCAGGGCGGCACCGAGCCAGGTGGTGGCCACCGCGATCCCGGCGGCGCGCCGGGGACGCTCGGTCACGGGCACAGGCCCGCGGTCCCGCAACCCGGAGAGGTCGATGGCGAAGGCCACCAGAGCCACGGTGTAGGCGGCCATCGCACCGTAGACAAGGTTGAGGCTCGCCAGGGCGAGATCGGTCATGGCTGGTGCCTTTCGTCGTGAGGCGGTTCGATGCCCACAGCGTGCAAGACTCGGTCAAGGTCCTTGGCCAGGCCGGCGTCGTCACCGCGGGCCAGGGCTGCGGCCTCGACCTGGACGCATCCGCCCTGCTCGTCGAGTCGCACCCACAGGCGGCGGCGCGCGGTGAAGAGCGAGGCGAAGAGGCCGGCCATGGACAGGATCGCTGCTGCGAGCAGGTAGGGCATGGTGGGGTCGTAGCGCAGGTCGAGGGCAGCGAAACGGGGTAGCCCGTCCCAGGTGATGGTGCCCAGCCCTTCGGGCAGTTCCACCGTGGCCCCGGGCTCGAGGAAGAGGGTCACCGGCCGTTGCCCGTCCTCCGCCGATCCGGCGGCGCCATCGGGCTGGGGCTCGTAGATCTGGCGCATGTCCTCGGTGTCGAGGACGTAGACGTTCTGCGGGATCCCGGCGTCCAGGCCGAGGTCCCCGGCCCAGAGGGTGAGCACCAGCAGCGGGTTGTTGGGCTGGGGGTGCAGGGAACGGGCGCCGGATCCGTCTTCCTCGACGACGGCGGTCGGAAGCAGGGCTCCGGTCAGGCCGAGTTGCTCCTGGCCGGCGGAGACGTCGGGGACCTTGATGACGCCGCGCGAGGTGTAGACGAAGTCTTCCGGCAGGAAGGGCACCGCGCCGGAGAAGGCGACCTCGCCGGCGCCGTCCTCCACGGTGATGACGGGGGCGTAGCCGTTACCGGAGAGGTAGACCCGTGCCCCCGCAGCGCCCACCGGGTGGTTCACCTCGAGCACCTCCTCGCGCACACTGCCGTCAGGTTCGTAGACGGTGAGGTCGGCGGCGAAGTCGCGCGCCTGCGCGTCCGGGGTGAACTCGGAGCGGAACTCCTCCAGCGTGAAGGTGAAGGGCTCCAGGCTGTTCGGATCGAAGAACCGGCCGGCTTCGAAGGAGTCATAGTCCACCACGGAGTTCGCGAAGGACTGCCCCTCGATCACGATCGCCTGGCCGCGGTAGGAGAAGACCTGACCGAGGCCGAAGATCACCAGCAGCGCCACCAGGGAGAGGTGGAAGACGATGTTGCCGGTCTCGCGCAGATAGCCGCGCTCGGCGCTGATGCCCTCCGGGCTGACCGTGGTGCGATAGCGCGGCAGTCCCAGAGGGCCGCGGCGCAGCGCGGTGACGAGGCCGGCCTCCACGGTCTCCCGTGAGCCCTCGACGGTGGCTTCACGGCGCACCGGGAAGCGCGAGAGACGGCTGGGGACCTTCGGCGGCGCGGCTCGCAGGGCGCGGAAGTGCACAGCCGTGCGCGGCACGATGCAGCCGATGAGGGAGATGAACAGGAGCAGGTACACGGCCCCGAACCAGGGCGAGGCGTAGACGTCGAAGAAGCCCAGGCGGTCGAGCCACTCGGCCAGGCGCGGACTGTCCTGGTGGTACTGAGCCACTCCGGTGGGGTCATGGGTGACCTGCGGGATGATCGAGCCGGGCAGTGCGGCCACGGCGAGCAGGAGCAGCAGCATGATGGCCACGCGCATGCTGGTGAGCTGGCGCCACATCCAGCGTAGCCATCCGAGAAGTCCCAGTTCCATCAGACCACCGTCTCAAATCCAGCGACCCAGCCCTGGAGATGCCCGGCCAGCCAGGACCACGCGCCGGTCACCAGTGCCAGGCCGAGCAGGATCAGCATGACGCCTCCGGCGATCTGGATGGCACGGCGATGCCGTCGTAGGAACCCGATGGCGTGGGCCGAGCGGGAGAAGAGCATGGCCACGAGCACAAAGGGAACTCCCAGTCCCAGGCAGTAGGCAGTCAGGAGCACCAACCCTCGCCCGGGGTCGGCGGTATCGAGGGAGAGCGTCAGCACAGCGGCCAGGGTGGGGCCGATGCAGGGCGCCCAGCCCAGTCCGAAGACCACGCCGAGCAGTGGCGCCCCCGCCAGGCCCGCGCGCGGGGCCACGTGCAGGCGACGCTCGTTCTGCAGGAAGGGGACGAAACCGCAGAAGGCCAGCCCCATGAGGATCACCAGCACACCGGCCACCCGCAGGATGACATCCATCCACGGCTGCAGCAGCGCACCCGCCATGGAGAAGGCCACGCCCAGCATGATGAAGACGGCGGAGAATCCGGCCACGAAGAGCAGTACGCCGGCGAGGAGCCGCCCGCTGCCGGTGGCGCGCTTGGTGCCGGAGGCACCGCCCACGGCCGCGGAACTCACCCCCGCCATGCCACCCAGATAGCCGACGTATCCGGGCAGCAGCGGCAGCACGCAGGGCGAGGCGAAGGAGATCAGGCCCGCCAGGGCGGCCACCGGCAGGGCAGCGAGCATCGAGCCGCTGAGCACGGTGCTTTCGAAGAACTGCGCCACAGAGTTCACGCGGGGGAGACCTCAGGCCTGCTCGGCGAGCACGTCGTCGACCAGGCCGCGCAGGATGACCGGCTCGGCCTGCCCCAGGATGCGGGCGGCGACCCGGCCCTCGTGGTCGAGCACCACCGTGACCGGCATGGCCTGCAGCGGCACCTTGCCCTCCAGGGCGGCCACACCGCGTGCCTGGGCATCGTGGAAGGAGGGATAGGGGATACCGAAGGTGCGCTCGAAGGCCTGGGCCGCTCCGGCGTCGTCACGCGGGTTGACGCCGAGGAGGTGGACGCCGTTGCCGGAGTAGTCCTCGTGGAAGGCCGCCAGGTCCGGGGCCTCGGCCCGGCACGGCGGACAGGCCGCGTACCAGAAGTTCAGCACCACGACGTCTCCGCGCAGCTCGGCGAGGTCGATCTCCTCACCCTCGTAGGTGGTGCCGACATGCTCGACGGGCTCGTCGCGCTCATCGGCTTCCCACACGGAGAAGGATCCGTCGCCTGCCTCGTAGCCGGGGTTGGTGCGGATGACGCCGTCCTGGCTGCTGCCGGGCGGGGCGCACGCAGTCAGTACCAGAGCGAGGAGGGCGACCAGCACCAGACCTGGCTTCACTCGGAGGCCTCCGGCGAGTCGGAACGGGGTGGAGCGCCGGCGCCACCGGCAGCATCGTGTTCGCTGACTCGGGCTTGCTCAGTGGCCTCCACGGTGCCTGGAGCGGCGGGGATGAGGGCCGGAGAGGTGCCGGGCACGGTGTCCTTGGCGCCCACGAGCAGCTCACCTGCCGGCTCGGAATACCGCACGCCGATCAGGCGCTGACCCAGGAAGGTCAGCGAGGTCAGGGAGGCAAGGGAGCACTCCCGGCGCCGCGGGTCGTGCCACAGCGGCCGACCCTGGAGGTGACGGCGGGTGGACCAGATGGGGAGCTGATGGCTGACCAGCACCGCCTCCCCGCCTTCTGCGAGGCCCCGAGCATCGATGATCGCCTGGCGCATCCGGGCCACCTGGCTGCGGTAGGGCTCACCCCACGACGGGCGCAGGGGGTTCAGGTAGGCGCGCCAGTGGGCGGGGCGCATCAGCTCGGCCGGGGTCACGCTGACGCCCTCGAAGTGGTTCTCCGCCTCGATGACGCGTTCATCGGTGCCGAGCTCGAGCCCGAAGGCCCGCGCCACGGGGGTGGCGGTCTCCTGGGCGCGCTGCAGCGGCGAGGCCAGGACGGCGCGGATGTCGTGGCCCTCGGCGACGAGGTGCTCGGCCACACGCTCGGCCATCTGGTGGCCGAGTGCGGAGAGGCCGAATCCGGGGATGCGCCCGTAGAGCACCCCGGCGGGGTTGTGGACCTCGCCGTGGCGCATGAGGTGGACGATGGTGCGCTCCATGTCTCCCAGTCTCGCAAACTACGACGCTCCGTAGGACGGAGTTGCCGTGGCAGCCCTCACATTGCCCTTCCCGTCCGGCCAGAGCGGCACGGCGGAGACCCGGGCGAGTCCCGTCCTGGCACGTCCCGGTTTCATGCATTTGCATGCAAAGGGGTTCTCGTCCTACAGTGCGAGAGCAGCCATGTTCTGTCCACCATGGGCGTGCCCGCACCTGGGAGGCTTCACGAGTCCCTAGGGCCGCAGGGCAGGCCACCCCGATACATCAGGAGATCTTCATGTCAGCGATTCCCGCAGGCACCTACACCATCGACAACTCCCACTCGGAGCTCAGCTTCTCCGTGCGCCACGCCGGCATCTCGCGCGTGCGCGGTAAGTTCGAGTCCTACACCGGCACGATCCAGGTGGCCGAGAACCTGGCCGACTCCCAGGCCAACGTCACCATTCAGTCCGCCTCGGTCAACACCGGCGACGAGAACCGCGACAACCACCTGCGCTCCGCCGACTTCTGGGACGCCGAGAACAAGCCGGAGTGGACCTTCGTGTCCACCGGTGTGAGCGGCTCCTCCGACGAGGAGTTCACGCTCACCGGCGATCTCACCATCAACGGCGTGACCAAGCCGGTCGAGCTTGAGGTCGAGTACAACGGCTCGGCCGTGGACCCCTTCGGCAACACCCGCGTGGGCTTCGCCGCCAAGACCGCCATCTCCCGCAAGGAGTTCGACCTCACCTGGAATGCCGCCCTTGAGGCCGGTGGCGTGCTGGTGGGCGACAAGATCTCCATCGAGCTGGACATCTCCGCCATCCCCCAGGGCTGACCTCAGCACGTCTGAGTCGCTCGACGAGAAGGGCCGGCCCCCCGCAGGGAACCGGCCCTTCTCGTGTGCTCGGCGGTGCCGGGCTCTGGCTGAGGCTCAGCCGAGCAGGAACTCCTGGAGCGGCCCGGAGATGAAGTAGACGACAAAGGCCGCCGCCGAGATCCACATGATCCAGTGGACCTGCTTGAACCCGCCCCGACGCGTCGCCGTGAGCACGGTGTAGGCGATGAAGCCGACCCCGATGCCGGTGGCGATCGAGTAGCTGAAGGGCATGAAGATGATGGTGAGGAAGGCCGGCAAGGCGACGGCCAGGTCCTTCCACGGGATGGCCGTCACCTGGGTCATCATCATGAAGCCGACGATCACCAGCGCCGGGGTGGCTGCCTCGAAGGGGATCAGCGCGGTCAATGGCGCCAGGAAGATCGCACCGAGGAAGGCCGTTCCGGTGACGATCGGCGCGAGGCCGGTGCGGGCGCCGTCCGCCACACCGGCGGCGGACTCGATGAAGCTGGTGGCGGTCGAGGCGCCGGCCAGGCCACCACCGGAGGTACCGATGGCGTCGACGAGCAGGATCCGGCGGGTGTGGGGCGGGTTGCCATCCTCATCCAGCAGATCACCCTCGGCGCCCACGGCCACCATCGTGCCCATGGTGTCGAAGAAGTCGGTGAGCATCAGCGAGAAGGCCAGCAGCAACGCGGCCAGCCACCCGATCGGGGAGGTGAAGGCACCGAAGAGCGAGACCTGGCCCAGGGTGGAGAAGTCAGGGAGCTGGACCAGCTCACCGAACGAGCCGGGCAGCGCAGGAACGTTGCTGGACCAGCCCGTGGCGTTGTCCTCGCCGCCCGGTCCGATGGTGGTCACGGCTTCGAGGACGATGGCCAGCACGGCGGCGACGCCGATCCCGATGAGGATGGCACCGCGAACCTTGCGCACCATGAGGATCGCGATGAGGAACAGGCCCACGAGAAAGACCACGGTGGGCCAGCCGGTGAGGTAGCCGCCCACGCCGAGTTCCACCGGCGTGCCCGCCGCCGGGCGGATGATTCCGCCGTCGACCAGGCCGATGAAAGCGATGAACAGGCCGATACCCACGGTGATGGCCACCTTCAGGGCGCGCGGCACCGCGAGGAAGACCTTCTCGCGGAGGCCGGTCAGGGCCAGCACGAAGATCGCGATGCCCTCGAGCACCACCAGGCCCATGGCGTCGGCCCAGGTCATGCCCGGCAAGGAGGCCACGCCGTACATGACGAAGGCGTTGAGCCCCATGCCAGCGGCCAGCGCCAGCGGGTAGTTGGCCACCGCACCCATCAGAATCGAGCACAGGCCGGCCACCAGAGCCGTGGCTGCCGCGATCGCCGGGATGTTGGCCTCGTCGCCGCCACCGAGGTATCCGCCCATGGAGTCCGGGCCGGAGAGGATCAGCGGGTTCAGCACCAGGATGTAGGCCATCGCGAAGAACGTGACGAATCCGCCGCGAATCTCACCGCCCACCGTGGAGCCGCGTTCGGTGATCCGGAAGGCGCGGTCGAGCCAGGGCACGTCGGTGTCGCCGGCCTGCGGCGCAGTGGTGGTCATAGGCGCGGATTCTGTCAGATATCGGGCGCGTTCCGGAACGCCGGCCGAGGTGAGCGCTCTCGCGCAGTGGGTGGCGAATCGGAGTGAGTAACCTCGCCACATGGTCCCTGCACCACCCGCGCCCGCTGAGCTGGCCAGCACCGTGCTGAGCGAGGCTTTCCGGGACGCCGGGCTGAGCATCCGGATCGAGCCCGGGCGCGACCGCGGATCCGGCCGGATCCTGGCCGAGCACCGGGAACGTCGATTCGTCGTCACCGCCTGGTCCCAGGGCTTCGTTCCGCTGGAAGAATTCGACTTCGGCCACGCGCTGCTGCACTTCTTCGACACCATCCAGCAGGAGGTGAGCCAGGATCAGCTCTGGGGCCAGCCGCTCCCCCTCTGCGGTGCGCATCCGCACCACCCGGCGAATGCCGGGCTCGCGCCCGCAGGCCTGGAGCTTTACTGCCCGAGGGACCGGACGTCGTGGACGCGGCTCATTCCGATTGCTGGGCCGTGAATCCGATCCAGGCTCCGAGACGCCAACTCCCTGACGCTGTGGCCTGCGTCTCCTAGGATCAGGCCATGCCGCCCATGGACCTCTTCGGTGATGCGCCGACCCCGCCGCCGGCCAAGATCAACCCCGTCACGCTCATGGGGACGGGCACCGTGGCCTGGCTGATCGCCACCGCGGTCGTGGCCGGGCTGGACCTGATGGACCGGGCCCCCGAGGGCTGGTTGTGGATCTGCGTGGCCGGCCTCAGCCTCGGTCTGCTCGGCATGCTCTGGGCCTACTCGCGGGTCTACCGCGCCTACCGCAAGCGCGTGCGAGCGATCCAGCGGGCGCAGAAGGCTGAGATCAAGGCCCAGCGCGCCGAGCAGAAGGCGATGAAGCGGGCCGCGAGGAACTCCGCGCCCTAGCAGGTATCGACGAACTGGCGTCCTGACGGTTACGGTCGTCGAAGTGTCCAGAATCACCCGACCGGTAGTCGATGGCCCCACGTGCGCGTGCGCCGTCCGTAGAGGAGGTCATGTGCGCGCCTGGCAGCCACACGGCATCCGCCACCACCGCCGTGGACCGGTCCTCAGCCCCCGCTCCGGCGTCAACGGCGACCAGCCGGAGCGGGTCACCCGCGTGCACCTGCCACGCCACGGCGACGTCACGCCACCCCACAGCTCATCCGCCGTCCGGGCCGCCCAGGAGGCCGCGACACCGCCATAGAAGGAGCACACATGGATACCACCCCCTTCGAGCAGTGGGAGTCCGAGGTCCGCGGTTACTGCCGCGCGTACCCCACGGTCTTCGCCTCGGCATCGAATGCCCGCCAGGTCGATGAGGACGGGAAGTCCTACATCGACTTCTTCGCCGGGGCCGGCGTGCTGAACTTCGGTCACAACAACGAACGCATGAAGCGGGCGATGATCGCCTTCCTCGAAGGGGACGGTGTCGCGCACAGCCTCGACACCTACACCACCACCAAGCGGGACTTCATCGAGCGCTTCCGCGAGGTGATCCTCGAGCCGCGCGGCATGGACCACAAGATGCAGTTCATGGGCCCCACCGGCACCAACGCGGTCGAGGCCGCCCTCAAGCTGGCGCGCCTGGCCACCGGTCGCAGCGACGTCGTCGCCTTCAGCCACGGCTTCCACGGCATGACCCTCGGCTCGCTGGCAGCGACCGCCAACGACGCCTTCCGCCAGTGGGCCGGAGTGCCGTTGGAGAACGTGGTGCGCCTGCCCAACGAGAGCTCCCCCGGTGGCGGCCTGGCGGGGCTGGAGGCCTACCGGCAGGCCCTCGCGGACCCCTCCAGCGGGCAGAAGCCCCCGGCGGCCTTCCTGGTGGAGCCGCTGCAGGCCGAAGGCGGCGTCAACGTCGCCAGCGCCGAGTGGCTGCACGCCATCCAGGCGCTCGCCCGGGACGTCGGTGCGCTGTTCATCATTGACGACATCCAGGCCTCCTGCGGGCGCACCGGCTCCTACTTCAGCTTCGACGGCATGGGCCTGGACCCGGACATCATCACCCTCGCCAAGGGCCTCGGCGGCTTCGGGACGCCCATCGCGATGAACCTCAACAAGCCGGAGGTGGATGCGCACTGGTCCCCCGGTGCCCACACCGGCACCTTCCGCGGGCAGGGCCTGTCCTTCGTGGCCGGGGCGGTGGCACTGGACTACTTCACCGACGACGAGCTGATGACTGCGGTCCACGCCAAGGGCGAGACCATGCGCGCCACGCTCGAGGACATTGCCGCCGCCCATCCGGGCCGCGGCTGGGAGGTGCGCGGCCGCGGCATGATGCAGGGCCTGGACCTGCACGACGGCGCGCTGGCCAAAGAGGTGCAAAGCCTCGCCTTCCACAGTGGCCTGCTGCTCGGCCCGTGCGGCACCAACGGGCAAGTGATCAAGTTGATCCCGCCGCTGACGATCCCCGAGGACGACCTCACCGAAGGGCTGGGCCTGCTCGACCAGGCGGTTGCGACGGCGGTCGCGGGATGAGGCGCCGTGACGACATGACCTTCGCGCCCGAGGAGTACGAGCGCCGGATCACCGAACTGCGGGAGCGCATGGCAGCCCGGCTCCTGGACGCGGTCATCATCACCGACCCCGAGAACCTCATCTACCTCACCGACTACCAGACCACCGGGTACTCCTTCTTCCAGGCCCTGGTCGTCCCGCTCGAGGACGAGCCCTTCATGATCACGCGCGCCATGGAGGAGTCCAACGTCATCGAGCGCACCTGGGTGGAGATCACCCGGCCCTACCCGGACACCGGGGACGCGATCCAGCAGCTCATCGCCGCGCTCACCGAGTTCGATCTGGCCACCAAGCGCATCGGCTACGAGCGGAACAGCTACTTCTTCCCCGCCTACCAGCAAGACCGCATCCACACCAGCTTCCAGCGCGGCACCCTGCGCGACTGCTTCGGCATCGTCGAGGAGGGCCGGCGCCGCAAGTCTCCCGCGGAGATCGAGATCATGACCCGGGCGGCGATCGCGACCCAGGCCGGGATCGCCGCCGGGCTGGAGGCCGCGCAGCCGGGGGTGACCGAGAACGAGATCGGTGCGGCGATCAGCGCCGCGATGTTCCGCGCCGGGGGTGAACCCCCCGCGGTGATGCCCTACGTGGCCTCGGGGCCGCGGTCGATGATCGGTCACGCCACATGGGAGGGCCGCGAGGTCCAGCCCGGGGAGCACGTGTTCCTCGAGGTCGGCGGCTGCTACCGGCGCTACCACACCGCCATGATGCGCACCGTGGTGCTGGACGAGCTGAGCCCGTCGATGGAGAAGGCCCAGGAGCGGATGAAGATGGCGCTGCGCGAACTCAAGGCCGAGATGCGCCCTGGGCTCACCGTCTCCGATGCCGACTCGATCGTGCGCAACATCATCACGGACAACGACGTCGATGCCCGCCTGGTCACTCGGTCCGGGTACTCGATCGGGATCGCCTTCCCACCCAGTTGGGACGAGGGATACATCCTGAGCCTGAACCCCGGCGACTTCACCGTGCTGGAGGAGGGCATGACCTTCCATGTGATCCCGTGGATGTGGGGCGTGGACGGCGACAAGACCGTGGGCATCTCCGACACCATCCGGGTCACCGCGGACGGTTGCGCCTCCTTCTTCGACCTGCCCGAGGACTTCACCGTCACCCCGGCTGAGACGGCGCCTGTGCTGAGCGCCGTCGAGAACATGGAGGAAGCATGAGTGTGCTGACCGTCATCGACCCGCGCACCGGCACGGTCGCCCACGAGGTCCCGGCCGCCGGCCCTGAGGAGGTCGGGCAGGTGATCGGCCGGGCGCACCGGGCCTTCGGGGGCTGGAGCCAGCGGAGCATCGCCGAGCGTGCCGCCGTCCTGCACGCCGTGGCCGGTCGGCTGCGCGCCGAGCGTGAGGAACTCGCCCCGCTGATGACCCTGGAGATGGGCAAACCGATCACCGAGGCCCGGGCCGAGGTGGACAAGGCCGCCTGGGCTGCGGAGCATTACGCCGAGCACGCCACCGCCTACTTGGCCACCGAGGAGATTCCCTCGGACGCCACCCGCAGCTATGTGCAGTACCTGCCACTGGGGCCGGTACTGGGGATCCTGCCGTGGAATGCGCCCTTCTGGCTGGCCTTCCGCTTCCTGGCTCCCACCCTCATGGCGGGGAACACCGGCGTGCTCAAGCATGACCCGCGGGTGCCGCGCTGCGCCCAGGCGATCGCCGCGCTCTTCGATGAGTCCGTGGGCGCACCCCCGGGGCTGGTCGAGGCACTGCTCGTGCAGACGCCGGACGTCGAGGCCGCGATCCGGGATCCGCGGATCCAGGCGGTCTCCTTCACCGGTTCGGACCGGGCCGGTTCGGCCGTGGCCTCGGTGGCAGCCGCAGAGATCAAGCCTCATGTGCTCGAGCTCGGCGGATCGGACCCGGCGATCGTGCTGGCCGATGCCGATCTCGAGGCCGCTGCCGCGACCATCGCGACCATGCGGATCATCAACGCGGGCCAGTCCTGCATCGCCGCGAAGCGCATCATCGTCGAGGACGCCGTGCACGACGAGTTCGTCGCGCTGCTGCACGAGCGGCTCGACGCGCTGGTGGTGGGCGACCCGCGCGAGGAAACCACGCAGATCGGGCCGATCGCCCGGGAGGACCTCCGCGAGAACCTGCACCGCCAGGTGGTCGAGACGGTTCAGGCCGGGGCCGAGTGCCGCCTCGGCGGCGAGCTGCCGGAGGGGCCAGGGTTCTTCTACCCGGTCACCCTGCTCACCGAGGTGCGCCCGGGTATGACGGCGTGCGTGGAGGAGACCTTCGGGCCGGTGGCCGCTGTGCTGCGGGCGGGCTCGGCGCAGGAGGCGCTGGACCTCGCGAACGACACGCCCTACGGCCTCGGTGCGAGCGTGTGGACCTCCACCGATCGTGGTGAGGCCATCGCCCGGCAGATCGTCGCCGGTCAGGTGGCCGTGAACGGCATCGTCAAGACCGATCCGCGGCTGCCCAGCGGCGGGGTGAAGCGCTCGGGCTACGGCCGTGAGCTGGGCCGCGAGGGCGTCCTGGAGTTCGTCAACGCCCAGCAGGTGTGGGTGGGGCCGCGCCGGGGTTGATCGCGGCGCGGGAGCTCACCGGGTGCGGAGCCAGGCACGGAGTCGACGGCGGGCGTTGGCATAGGGCGAGGAGGTGTTGAAGGAGATCATGCGCCCCATGGTCCACTTCCCGTACCAGGGTGCCCCGTAGAGCTCGTCGTCGGAGTATCCCTCCACGAGGGCCACGACGTCGTCCTTGGCCTCACGGAACTGAAGGCGCAACTCCTCCCAGCCGTCGTCGGCATGGTCGCCGTAGAAGCGCTGGGCAAGCAGACCGAGCTCGTTCCAGGCGAGACCAGGAGCGGGCAGCTCATCGGGGAGCCCGCCAGCCCGGCGTTGATGCCAAATGAGCACCTGCCGGTTCCACCCGATGAGGTAGGCGAGCAGATCTGCCGGGCTCATCATGGTGTCCTTGACCTGCCCCTCGAGCACGGGTTCCCGCGCTGCTGCGGGAGGCACCCGGTCGAGGTCATGGTCGAGTTGCGCGAAGGTCTTCTCGATCGCGGTGAGGAGCTCGTCCTTCGTTGCTGGAACAGCCATGACCGGCCTCGGTTCTCCACGGGCTGCGGTGGATCAGCCACACCTCAGCTCTCGCACACCATTCTACGACGCGGAGACTGTTTCAGGCCTCGAGCAGACCCGCGGCGAGAGCGGGGGCCAGCGCCGGGCTGAGCGGCAGGCGGGGCAGCAGCGTGGTCTGCAGCGCGTGGTAGATGTCCGGTTTGCCCGACCACGTGCCGTGCGCGGGCTGGAGGTCCGCGCCGAGCTCGTGGCGCCACTGGCCGGGCGCCTCGAGGAAGTACTCCGCGGCGTGGTCCCAGCAGCGCTGATACCACTCGGCGTAGCGCTCCTCGCCGGTGGCGCGGTGCAGCGCGGCCAGGGCGGCAATCGCCTCGGTGACCACCCAGTGCATGCGCTGCGTGGTCACCGGCGTACCGTCGAAGTCGACCGTGTAGACGAAGCCCTCCACGCCGTCGGCCGCATGGTCGCCCAGACCGCGCTCGACCAGCGCCGTGGCACCCTCGAGCATCCAGGGCTCCAACTCCCTGCCGCGCTGCTGCAGCGCGTGGCCGGCCTGCAGGGTCAGGCGTGCCCACTCGAACCAGTGCCCGGGGGTGGCGCCGTAGGGCCGGAAGGGGTGAGCGGGCTCGTCGCGGTTGTAGTCCGGGAGCATCTGCCACTGCGGGTCGAAATGCTCCGGGAGGCGCCAGTCCTGCCCACGGGCGAAGTCATCGACCACGCGGCGCAGGATCCGCACGGCGCGGTCCAGCCACACGGCATCGCCGGTGACGTCGGCCGTCGCGAGGTAGGCCTCGACGGTGTGCATGTTCGCGTTGACGCCGCGGTAGTCCTCCAGCTCGGTGAAGCTGCGGTCCCAGCTCTCCACCACCATGCCGTCGTCCTCGCGCCAGAAGTGCTCGAGCTGGACGCGCTGGGCCCGGGCGAGCAGCTCGGCAGCCCCGGGACGTCCTGCTGCTGTGGCGGAGGAGGCGGCGAGCAGCACGAAGGCGTGCGGGTAAGCGTCCTTGCGGGTGGCGGCCTCGTCGGTGGCGTCGGGGAGGCCGTCCGGGCCGACGGCAGAGAACCAGCCACCGTGCTCACCGTCGGCGAAGACCTCGGTGAGGGCGCGTACGCCATGGTCGACGAGCGCCGCGTACCCGGGGCGGCCGAGCAGGGCGCCCAGAGCGAAGGAGTGGGTCATCCGGCAGGTGATCCACAACTCGTGGCCGGCGCCCGGGGGGACCTGCCCGGCGTCGTCGAGGGCACCGAAGGCGACCGGTGTACGAGATCCGGCCCCGAAACTCAGGAGGGCGTCGCTCTCCTGTTCGAGCCAGCGGGCATGGGCAGCGTTGTTCAACCAGGACATGGTCTCGATCTCACCACAAAGTCAGCACGAGTAGCAGCGCCAGTCCAGCGGCAACGGCAGTGGAGAAGGAGGACAACGCCACCACGCGCCAGGGAACCGGCAGGAGATCACGCACCCGGATGCCCAGGCCGAGGCCGAACATGCCCGCGGCGAGCAGCACCAAGCCCGCATTGTCGATGGCCGGCCGGGCAGCGTCCGGCACCAGCCCGGCGGAAGCGGCCACGGCGGCGAGGAGGAAGCCGACGACGAACCACGGCAGGAGCGGGGCCCGGCGGGGGACCGCGGACGGCGAGCTGAGTGCTGCGGCGGCTGTGTCTGGTGCCGGCTGGGACCGGTCGTCGCGCCAGCGCGCGGCCACCACTGCTGGGGCCAGCAGCGCCACGCGGAGCAGCTTCACCGTCGTGGCGGACGTGAGGGCCACAGTGCCGGCCACGGAAGCGGCCGCCACCACCTGAGCGACCTCGTGGATCGAAGCGCCCGCCCAGACCCCGAGTTGCAGGTCGCTCAGCTGCAGGGCGTTCGCGGCCAGGGGCAGCGCCAGAATCATGACGGTTCCGAAGATCGTCACCATCGCCAAGGCGAGCGCGACATCGCGATCGCGGCGGCGGATGCCTGATTCCACGGCGGCGATGGCCGCGGCGCCGCAGATCGCGAAGCCCGCAGCGACCAACGTCACCAGGCCGCGCTCCAGCCCGAGGCGATCGCCCACCCAGCAGGTCACGGCGAAGACTGCAGCGGTGGTCACCACCGCCACGACCACGCCGCGCCAGCCGAGGGCGGCAGCTGCCTCCCAGGTCAGACGGGTGCCGAGCAGCACCACGCCGAGGCGCAACATCGTCTTCGCACCGGGGGCGACGGCGGAGAGCGCCCGCACCGCCGGGGTGTTCGCGCACAGGGCGCCAAGAGCCAGCGCGATGAGGAGGGGGCTGATCAGCGGGGCCAGCAGACCGAGGCCCACCGCGGCGCCGGCGGCGAGCAACGCGGGCCAGGCGCGCAGGAGTGGCGGCCAGGGGCGCAGGAGTGACGCGGTCACAGTCCCGCCCGCCGCCTGGTGGTGCGATTGGCATGCACCGACCACCGGGGCAGCCAGCGCGCCAGGGCACCGCCCGCAGCCGGCCCGAGGACGCCGGCCGCCCAGATCCCCGCCGCCAGCGATCCGAGCGCGGCGCCGGCGGAGACCACCAGCGGACCACCGGCAGCGCCGGTGTCGGTCAGTACCCGCCACATGCCGAGGAATCGCGCCCTGCCGGCGGCCGGGGCGACGTCGGAGCCGAGGGTCATCAGGATTCCCGCGGTCATGCCATTACCGAAGCCGAGAACGGCGGCCACCGCGGCCAGGCTGGCCGGCCCCACGGTGAAGGGCATGGCGAGCAGTGCCGCGCCCATCACGCAGGTGCCGGGCACCCCCACCCACAGGCGGCCCATGCGGTCCATCAGCTTGCCCGCCGGGTAGAAGAGCAGCATGTCCACCCCGCCGGCCAGGCCGTAGATCAGAGAGGTCACCGCCGGATCGAGCCCGAGGTACTCCCCCCACAGCGGGATGGCGGTCTCACGGGCGCCGCGGATCGCGCCGATCAGCAGCACACCCACACCGAGCGTGGAGAGCATGGAGCGGTAGTTCCGGGCGAGGGCGAGCAGGCTGGGCTCCGGCGCCAGCGGCGTCGCTTCCCCGGTCCCGACGCCGTCGGTGACGGCCGGGCTGCGCTTCTCCTCGCGGGAGAGCAGCACGGTGGCTGCGGCCGCCACCGAGGTCAGAGTGCCGAGGAGGTACACCGCGTGCACCTCGCCGCTGTAGATCACCAGAGCGCCGAGGAAGGGCCCGAGGAACTGCCCGATACGGTGCACGCCGCCGAGGGTGGACATCACCCGGGCGCGCTGCAGCGGCGGGGTGATCTCGGTGAGGTAGGAGTGCCGGGCCAGGTGGAAGACGGCGGAGGCCGCGCCGATGAGCAGGATGGCCAGGCCGAGGGTGATCAGCCCTGGGGAGAGGGCTGCGCCGGCGAAGCCGAGGCCCGCCACCACTGCGGCGACGAGCATGGCTCGCCGGTCGCCCACGCGCGCGGCGAAGGCGCCCGCGGGGAGATCGGCGAGGATCTGCCCGATGTGCAGCAACGCGGCGATGAAGCCGGCTGCCGCGAGACTCGCACCCAGTGAGGTGGCCGAGGGCGCGATCACCGGGACCATCGCGCCCACGCCGATCGCGTGGATGAACGCCGGGATCAGGGCGCCGAGCACCACCGAGCGGAAGGGGAACATCGGCCGGTGGGGAGCCTGCGGCCGGTTCACTCCGGAGAGGGGGCGTCGCCAGCTTCTGCGGCCGGCCGGAGCGGCTCGGTCGCGATGACTTCCAGGCTCGGTTCGCTGATCACCGGTTCAGTGGGCTGCCACAGGGAGGCTGGCTTGGGCCCGTGAGTCTCGGAGTGCGCTCCACAGCCGTGGTCCAGCGAGACCACCTGACCATCGGAGGGCGACCACTCGTTGGCACAAACGCCGAAGAGCCGCCGTGGGCTTCCGGCGAGCTTGAGGAAGAACCCGCAGGTGGAGCACTGTGACCGCGCGGCCTTGGCCTCGGGGGCCTCCGGGCCGCGGCTGTCGTACCAGCGGGTGAGCGCCTGCCGGCGTCCCTCAGCGGAGAGCACCCGCTCACGGCCGAGTCCCAGCTCGAAGAGCAGCTGGCCACCGAGCAGATCGGCATCGTCCTCGCTGGTGGCCTCGTAGCCCTGCTCGAGCCGGGGGTCGTCCTCGAGGTAGGGCAGCACATCGCCCGGGCCGACGTCCTCCGGGCTGAGCCGATCGGCCCAGGGCACCCACTCCGGCGCGAGGATGGCCTCCTCGCCCGGGAGCTGCTCCACCTCACAGACGGTGGCCCGGCGTCCGCGCGGCGGGCGCGCCAGCGTCACCGCCCAGCACCAGCCCCGGTAGCCCGGAGCGGTGGAGGCGAAGACGTGCGTCAGCAGCCGCTCGCCGTCGACGATGACGCCCAAGTGCTCACCGACCGCCTGCTCGCCACCGACATCGATGGCGGCGCTGCGTGCCAGGTCCACGGCAGCAGCGAGCACCGCCTCCTTGGTGGAGGCGGTCAGGCGGGCGCGGGTAATCGTCGCGGGCATCAGTCGGGCTGCGCCGAGGGTCTTACTTCTTGTTGCGGCGCTGGTGGCGAGTACGGCGCAGCAGCTTGCGGTGCTTCTTCTTCGACATCCGCTTGCGGCGCTTCTTGATGACGGAGCCCACTGAGGTACCTCGTTCGTTGGTGACAGGTGATGGGGGACGCTGCCGAAACAGCGCACAACCCCGAAAGTCTAACCGCTGACAGCGGCCGTGACAGTCGAGACGGCAGGTCGAGGCAGTGGCACTGCACTCAGCGCGCGGCGCTCCACTCGTCGCCGAGGCCGTCGGCGATGAGCTTCTCCACCGCGGCCTCGGGGACGCGGAAGGAACGGCCCATGCGCACGGCAGGGAGCTCGCCGGAGTGAACCATGCGGTAGACGGTCATCTTGGAGACGCGCATCAGGGCGGCGACCTCGGCCACGGTCAGGAACCGTGGGGCACCTTGCTGCTGGTCCATCTCCACCCTTGTCTCTCGTGATTGCCGCGAAGTCGCAGCGGTTACGCACATCGCAATATAGAGGTAAACCACCTCATCGGGAAACCTCTCCCGTCGCAGACGTCTCGCGAGTCGCAGTTTCCGGCCCCGCTCAGCCCGCCGCTGCCGCCCGCTTCCGGGGCCTCCACCCGGGCCCCGACCTGTGCCGCCACCCGCGCCCGCCCCTCGCCTCCACCCCTCGTCTCCACCCGGGTCCGCCCCCGCCTCCACCCGGCCCCACCCCTCGCGATTGAGGTCAGTTCGTGCCGGTTTCGAGGGCCGAATCGGCGTCAGAGCGGCTCCAACTGACCACAATCGATCGGAGGGGGCCGGAGGAGGGCCGGAGGAGGGCCGGAGGAGGGCCGGAGGAGGGCCGGAGGAGGGCCGGAGGGGCTGGTCAGTCCAGCAAGACGTCGAGGCCGTGCCCGGGGAAGACAGCCTGCCGGGTGGCCATGATTGCGCGGTCCACGGCGTCCTCGGGGTTGTAGCCGTCAATGAATCGCGGGAAGTTCTCCACCACCGAGGCCTCCACGCCGTCGGACATCGCACGCGGCGGATAGGGCTCGCCGGCTTCGGTCACCAGTTCGCGCCATCCGGTGGGCACCGGTGTCTGCGGATCGATCGGGGCACCGGCGACGACGGCGGCCAGATGTGACCACGCCCGTGGCACCGCGCTGAGCACGTCGTACCCTCCCCCGCCGGTGGCCAGCCAGCGAGCTCCGGCATCCGCGGCGAGCCGGGACATCATGATCGCGGACTGCCGCTGAGCATCGACCGAGACGTTCAGCCCGGCGAGGGGATCGTTGCCGTGGCAGTCGCAGCCATGCTGGGTGACCAGCACGTCGGGGGCGTGATGGGCCACGAGCGGACTGGCCACCGCATCAACGGCGCGCAACCACGCGGCATCCCTCGTGCCCACCGGCAGGCCGACATTCGCCGCCGTCCCGGGAGCCTCCGCTCCGCCGATATCGGTGGAGTAGCCAGTTCCCGGGAAGAGAGTGCTCGGGTGCTGATGCACCGAGACGGTCAGCACCCGGGGGTCATCCCAGAAGGCACGCTCCACGCCGTCGCCGTGGTGGGCATCGAGATCCACGTACGCGACGCGCCTCGCACCGTGATCCAGCAGCCAAGAGATTGCCACGGCAAGGTCGTTATACACGCAGAAGCCCGACGCGCGGCCGGCCATGGCGTGGTGCATTCCGCCGGCCAGGCTCAGCGCCCGCGTGGGGGCTTGGCCGAGATCACCGGGTCCGGCCGGCCAGATCGAGCGCGCCGCCTCCAGGGTGGCCCCGGCCAACCGCGCCGAGGCGGAGTGCATCTGGGCGAAGACCGGGTTCTCCTCGGTGCCCAGGCCGGCGTCGAGATCGCTGACCCCGTCGGCCTCGGCCCGCTTGACCGCGGCGATGTAGGCCGGGGTGTGCACCCGCTGCAGGTCATGGTCACCGGCCTCGGCGGCCGCGCGCATCTCCAGGCCCGACACCTCGAGGACGCCGAGGGCTCGCATGAGTTCCAAGGTCAGCACCAGGCGGACCGGGCGCATGGGATGGCCGGAACCGAAGTCATATCCGACGAGATCGTCGGACCACACCATCACCGACGACGACACAGGTGCCTCTCCATAGATGCCCACACTAACCACGTCTACGCCGGCCCAGGGCACGAATAGCGTGGCGAAGCGTCCGGAACGCGGATACCAATGCCTGGTCCGCGTCGGCTGACGATGCTGCGGGTGTGTGCCAGAGTTGGCGGGTGGTTCACGAGCATCACGCTCATCGTCACGGCGTCCCGCCAGAATCCGGCGTGGGGCCGGCTCCGCGCCGGCCGCGCCGCTCTTTACCCATCCCCCGAGGCGGGTTCATCCGCCGCGTGCAAGACGGCATCGACCACGTGGCGCGCCACTCGCCGGCCCGCCTGGCGCTGACGATCTTCGCCTCGATCATCGCGGTGATCACTGCGCTGCTCTCCCTGCCGCAGGCCACAGCCGGGGATGAGAGCGCCTCCTTCGCCGATGCGCTCTTCACCGCCGTCTCCGCGGTGTGCGTGACCGGTCTGACGGTGGTGCCCACCGCGGAGTACTGGTCGAACTTCGGCCAGACCGTGATCCTGGTGGCCATCAAGGTGGGCGGCTTGGGCATCATGACCCTCGCCTCGATCCTCGCCCTGGCCATCTCTCACCGCATCGGCCTGACGCAGAAGATGCTGGCCGCCTCGGAGACCAAGGAGGCCAGACTCGGTGAGGTCGGCACCTTGGTGCGCGCCGTCGTCATCGCCTCTCTGGTGATCGAGACGGTACTGACCCTGGTGCTGGTGCCGCGCTTCCTCGCGCTCGGTGACTCGATCGGCACGGCCATCTGGCACGGCCTGTTCATGTCGATCTCGATCTTCAACAACGCCGGGTTCGTCGTCCTGGTCGAAGGCATCGAGCCGCTGGCCGGCGACTGGTGGTTCGGGCTCCCCCTGATCTTCGGCGCCGCAGTCGGAGCCCTCGGTTTCCCGGTGATCCTGGACATCTCCAAGTCGCTGCGCCACCGCAAGAGGAGCCGCCGTCGCAGTTTCCGGGTGTGGCGCACCTGGACCCTGCACACCAAGCTGACGCTGGCCACCTACAGCATCCTGGCGGTGGCCGGGGCGATCGCCGTCGGAGCCTTGGAGTGGGGCAACGAGGCCACGTTCGGGGCTCTCGATCCGGTCGATCGGCTGCTTGCGGCGGGCGTGCACTCGGTGGCGCCACGTTCCTCGGGCCTGGCCACTGTGGACATCTCGGCCATGAGCGAGTCCACCTGGTTCGTGATGGATGCGCTGATGTTCGTCGGTGGCGGCTCGGCCTCGACCGCCGGCGGGATCAAGGTGACCACCTTTGCGGTCATGGTGCTCGCCATCGTGGCCGAGGCCCGAGGTGACCGCGACGTCGAGGCCTTCGGCAAGCGCATCGGTTCCTCCGTGGTGCGCCTGGCGGTGGCCGTGGCCTTTCTCGGCGCGACCCTGGTGGGTGCGGGCACCCTGGCGCTGTTGCTGATCACCGATTTCCGCCTGGGTGAGGTGCTCTTCGAGGTCATCTCCGCCTTCGCCACGGTGGGCCTGACCACCGGCATCACCGATCAGCTGCCCGACGCCGGGAAGTACGTGCTCTCGGCGCTGATGTTCCTCGGGCGCACCGGCACCATCTCCTTCGCGGCCGCCCTCGCCCTGCGCGAGCGGCGCCGGTTGATCCGCCGGCCGAACGAGCGCCCGGTGATCGGCTGACCCGGCCCGAGCGCCACCCGCCGCCTCGGGTAGGCGCCACCTTTGCCCCCTGCCGCGCAGAGAGCATGATGGGGGCATGAGCGATAAACGGGAGACCGGGACCCTGGTGGTGGGGCTGGGGCGTTTCGGTTCGGCCCTGGCCAACACACTGGACAAGCTGGGCCGCGAGGTGCTGGCGGTGGAGAAGGACATCGACCTGGCCCAGCAGTGGTCACACCGCCTGGCGGTGGTCGAGGCCGATGCCACCAACCCCGACGCCGTGCGCCAGCTCGGTGCGAAGGACTTCCCCGTGGCCGTGGTGGGGGTGGGCACCTCGATCGAGGCCTCGGTGCTGGTGACCGCGAACCTGGTGGACCTGAAGGTGCCGCAGATCTGGGCCAAGGCGATCTCCGCCGAGCACGGTCGGATCCTGCGCCGCATCGGCGCCCACCACGTGGTGTACCCGGAGTACGACGCCGGGGCGCGCGTGGCGCACATGGTCTCGGGCCGCATGCTGGACTACATCGAGATGGAGGACGGCTTCGCGGTGGTCAAGATGCGCCCGCCGCGCGAGACCCACGGCATGACCCTCGGTGAGGCCGGGATCGGCAGCAAGTACGGGGTGATGGTGCTCGGCGTGAAGTCCCCTGGTGAGCCCTTCGCCTACGCGGACTCCTCCACCCGCATCGGTCCGAAGGATCTGCTCATCGTCTCCGGTGACTCGGCGATGCTGGAGAAGTTCGCGCACCGCAGCTGAGCGGATGGTGCCGGCTTGCCGGGCCGGGCGCACTCCAGCGCACCTCACGCGAGGTCCAGACCCTCCAGGGCGTTCAGGCCGAGGAAGATCCCGAGCAAGAAGAGCACGAGGGCCACCGTGCCGTGGGCGTGCTTGCTGAGGAAGCCTTCGAGCCTGCGCAGCAGCGGTTCCAGGTGCCGGTGTGCGAGGACCCGCCCGAGCAGGAGCAGCAGTGCCGGGGCGATCATCACCGCGCAGTACAGCAGGAGCAGGCCTGCGGACGCCGGTGCGCCGGGGTCGGCGCCGGCCACCAGGCCGATGCCGGCCAGGTACGGGATGAGCGTGGCGATCTCCAGCGCCACGGCGCTCAGCGCCAGGGCGAGCAGGGCCGCGAGCCCGCCCCGGGCGCCCTCCCCCACGGCGCGCTCGCGCAGCCGGCTCACCCGGCCGCTGCTGCCGCGCGCAGCCTCGCGCTCGCGTTTGCGTGCCTTGCCGGCCTCGGTCATCGGGTCCAGGCGTAGCGAGAACAGGATCAGTCCCGCGGCGAGTGCGCCCTGGGCCAGCAGAAAAACCGGCTGCTCGCGCCAGCTCTGCACCTGGTTCAGGGCCACATCCCCCACGGTCAGCAGGGCGGTGAGCAGCGCGAGCCCGATCAGCAGGTAGGCCCCGGCCACCACGGCCAGATAGATCAGCACCCGCCCGGCGCGCAGCCGCCCGGGGCTGAGCAGCAGCCACAGCGGGATCAGTAGGGTGCCGAAGCTGGTGGAGTCGATGAGCGCGAGGATGGCGAGGACGCCGGCCAGGCCGCCGCCCTCGGGCACGCTCAGGGAGCCGGTGAGGCCGAGCGGCCCGGCCAGGTTGAGTGCTCCGGTCCCGCCGAGCGGCCCGGCCAGGTCGAGTGCTCCGGCCCCGCCGAGCGGCGCCAAGAAGGTCAGAGTGTCGATCACCCCGGCATCCTGGGCCGGCGCCGCCCCGGCGCACATCGGCCAAAGGGTGGGAGGCCAGGGCACTGACCGCCGCGGTCTCGATCTTTCGATGGAGGACGGCGGCCGCGCGCTGTGCTGCAATCGGCACATGAACCGTGAGCTGCGCGCGCATCTGCACTCCACGGGCTACGTGGTGTTCGCGGCGCTGACGCTGCTGGCCGGCTGGTACGAGCGGGCGGGCTTCCTCCCCTGGGAGAGCTGGGGGCTGGAGCCCGCGCCGTGGTGGCATGGTCTGACACTGGCGGCGATGGCCGGGGCACTGGCCGCGAAGGTCCGCTGGCCCACGCTCGCGCTGCTCTGCGGCGCCGGCGTCGTCCTCGCAGATCTGAGCTTCGGGCTGAGCATCGGGGTGGTGCTGTGCCTGACGGATCTGATCTACAACCAGGTGCTGCGCGCCTCGCCGGCGCAGGTGCGGCGGGTGCGGGTCGGGTCACTGACGGTGACGGCGGCATTGGTGGCGCTCACGGCGGTGGTGGATGCCGGGCTCTCCCCGCTGAATGCGCTGCTGCTCTGCGTGGGCGTGCTGTTCGTGCCGCTGTGGTGGGCTTCGGAGGTGCGCCAGGGCTATCCGGCCATGCAGGACCGTGCGCTGAAGGAACGGCTGGCCGCGGAGCGGGAACCGGCACTGGTGGCCGAGTACGAGCGCCGCCGGCAGGGCTCGATCGAGGCCGAGCGGCGCCGCATGGCTCGCGAGCTGCACGACGTCGTCTCCGCGCAGGTGGCTTCGATCGCGCTGACCTCGGGCGGGGTGCTGCACGCCGAGCCGGAGTCCGCGCGGGACCGCAAGGCCCTGGAGACCATTCGCGCCACCAGCGTGGAGGCGCTGGAGGAGCTACGGCAGATGGTGCGGGTATTGCGCGGTGAGGAGGACGGCGGGGCCGGCGAGTTGCTCACTGAGGTGACCTGGGAGCAGGTACTGGCGCGCGGCCGGGCGTCCGGTCTGTCCATCGACGTCGACGGCGCGCCCCCTGCGCTGCCCCCGGCCCCGCGCGCGGTGCTGCTGCGGGTGCTGCAGGAGTCCTTGGCCAATGCGGCCAAGCACGGCGACGGCGCGGCTCGGGTGGAGCTGAGCAGCGGGCGGGGCGCGCTGACGCTGCGCGTGGCCTCCCCGCTGCCCGCGGACGGGACGGAGGGCGGGCTGGCGGCCACGCTCAGTGGCGGGACCGGGCTGGCGGCTATGCAGGAGCGAGTGCAGCTAGTGGGTGGACGGTTGCGCACCGAAGAGGAGGCAGGGCGATGGTTGGTGGAAGCGGTACTGCCGATGAAGCCGGGTCAGCCATGATCACGGTGGTGATCGCCGACGATCACGCCACGGTGCGCAGCGGGCTGCGTCTGCTGCTGGAGAGCGCAGGGGACATCGCGGTGGCCGGTGAGGCCGCCGACGGCGCGGCCGCGGTGACGCAGGTGCGGGCACTACGCCCCGATGTGGTGCTGATGGACGCGCGGATGCCCGGCACGGACGGCATCGCGGCCACCCGGCAGATCGTGGCGGAGTCCAGCGCCGATGTGCTGATGCTGACCACCTTCGACCTCGACGAGGTGGTCTTCGGGGCGCTACGGGCCGGAGCTGCCGGTTTCCTGTTGAAGTCCGCCGAGCCGGCCGACCTGGTCGAAGCGATCCGGCGCGTGGCTGCCGGGGACGGCGTGGTGGCACCCGAGGTCACCCGGCGGGTGCTGGACGCCTTCGCCGGGCGGGGCGGCGGATCTGCGGACAGCGGCAGCGGACCGGCGGGCAGGGATGACGACGGCGTGAGCGGTGGCGGCGACTCCGGTGGCGGAACCTCGGCTGCCACTGACCGGCTCGCGGTGCTCACCGCGCGGGAGCGGGAGGTGCTCGCAGCACTGGGGCGCGGGCTGAGCAATGCCCAGCTGGCGCGGGAACTGGTGATCACCGAGGCCACGGTGAAGTCCCACGTCTCCAGCGTGCTGGCCAAGCTGCACCTGAACTCCCGCATGCAGGCCGCGGTGCTCGCCCGGGAGTGCGGGCTGGGGTCCTAGCCCACCCATCCCGGCGCCGCCATCAGTTCGCGGATGTCATCGACGAGTCGCGCGGTATGGAAGCCGTCGGCGGAGGCATGGTGCACCTGGACGGCCAGCGGCATGTACGTGCGCCCGTCCCGGTCGATATGCCGGCCGATCGTGAAGATGGGCAGGAGATGCCGAGTACCGCCGTCGATCTGTAGCGAGAATCCGGTGAAGTGCGTCCACGGCAGGCTCGAGACGTCGAACACGTGCGGCGGCAGCTCGCCCTGCGGGAACATGGTGGTCGCTGAGGCCGCCTCCGCGAGGACATCGGCAGTGCGCTCGTGGAAGGTGACGAAGTCCGGGTCGTACTGCGACCAGACCACAGCGAAGGTCTCGCGCGTCGCGTTGAACACGGTGAACGCTGGATGCACGACGGGCCACGTCGCGGGCGCGCCCACCTCGGTGAGCGCCATCCGGAACTCACCGCGACGATTGACGGCGTTCGCGATCGCCCAGATCTGCGCGGGGTACGTCTTGCGCCCGGCGCGTCGCAGCGCCGCGAGGAGCTGCGTCACGTCGATCTCGACGGTGATGGCGTAGGTGCACGGCACCTGCTCGCGGTAGTGGTCGAACGTCTCCCGGCGAGTCCAGGTTTCGAGGTCGATCGGTTCGGGCAGGATCATCCGGCCATCTTCACAGCACCGCCCAGCACCTCGCGAGGAGTTTTCGGTGCACCACTGGGCGGCGCGCCCTGCCTGGGTGCAGCAGGGCCTTCTCCACGGGCTCGCATCGCGCGAGGCTCAAGCCATGACTTCTCACCCCGCCTCCGCTCCGGCCGGACGGATGGCCGTCCGCGCTGCCTCCGACCCCAGCCCGCCCGTTCCGTCCCCTGCCGCCACCACCCTCATCACGGGCGCGCAGGTGTGGCGACCCGCCTACATCATCCGCGAGGATCTGCACCTCGCGGGCGAACGCCTGACGGCCTCCCTCACCGAGCCGGCCTCGGAAGTAGTTGATGCCGGCGGCACCTATGCCGTACCGCTCATGGTGGACACCATCGTGAATCAGCTGCCGCCCCAGCACCGGCGCAGCTACGACCTGCTGCCCGGCAACCTCGCCACCTTTGCTGTGGTCCACCGCCCGGTGAGTGCCTCCCAGGTGCGCTCGATGCTCGTCGTCTCCCCCGCCGACCTGCTCGGGGTCTGGGTCTCGGGACAGCTCGAGGCCTGGCAGGGCGAGCCGACCCGGAGCGCCGGCGAAGACCTGGCCGATCCCGCGGTCAGATCCGCCTGGACCGGGGCCTGGCGGGACGCTCGCCGCGATCTCGTGCAGCATCTCCTGCCGGATGGCCGGTACTCCGAGACCCGCGGTGGTCGCCGGGACGCCTACACCGGCCGGTACTGGGTGCACGGCACCCGGATCACTTACTTTGACGATTCCGGCTTCTGGGCCTTCGGCGAGCTGGTTGACGGCGTGCTGCACCACGCCGGTTTCGTGATGGTCCGGCACTGACCGCGCAACCAGGGGGCGCCAGGGCCTGGTTGGCCCACGACTCGCGCCCTAGCGTGGGGCCATGAGCAACTCAGAGCTCGGCGCGTTCCTTCATGCGCGCCGTGGCCAGGTTCAGCCCGGCGACGTCGGACTGCCGGTGCAGACCTCCCGCCGGGTGCCGGGCCTGCGGCGCGAGGAAGTCGCCATGCTGGCCGGCGTCAGTGTCGACTACTACACCCGCCTGGAACAGGGGCGTGAGCGCAACCCCTCACCGTCGGTGCTGAATGCACTTGCCACAGCGCTCTGCCTCGACGCCGATCAGCGCCAGCACGCATTCCGTCTTGCGGAGCTGGCTCCGGTGGCCGCGACTCCGGTCCGGCACGCGGCACCAGACGCCTTGATCGAGTTGCTCGAGGCCTGGCCGCACACTCCGGCGATGGTGATCAGCCACCAGCTCGACGTGCTCGCGCACAATGCCCTCACGGCCGCGCTATACGCCGACTTCGAGCGGGTCGACAATCTCGCCCGTATGACCTTCCTCGATCCGGCAGCCACCCGCTTCCATCTTGAGTGGGACCGGGCCGCGGAGGCGACTGTGGCCAACCTCCGGCTGGCGCTGGGGCATGTGGAGTCCGCAGACTCCGTGCGGCAGCTGGTGGTCGAGCTCTGCGCCGGCAGCGCACAGTTCCGGCGCCTGTGGGCCACCCACGATGTGCGCGGCAAGACTCACGACTCGAAGCGTTTCTCGCACCGCGACGTCGGTGATCTCACGCTCGACTACCACGCCTTCGAGGTCCGGGGCTCTGCCGGCTGGCAGCTGGTGGTCTACCACGCTCCTGCGGGCTCACCCAGCGCCGAGAAGCTGACCTTGCTGGCCTCACTGCACGCCGCACCTGTCCGGGACGCCCGAGGGATGCCCTCCGCGCCGCCGGAAGGTTAAGGACGAGGGTCGCGGCGTGCGGAGCAGGGCAGGGGAACCCCAGCGGCGCACTACTCAGGCGCGCAGGGCCTCGCGCACGATCACCAGGGCCTCGCCGGTGCTGATGCGCAGGGAGCGCACGGCCCGGGCGTAGGCGCGCGCCGCCTCGGCAGCGGCCTCCCGGTCGGCTGCGGTGGGCTGCTGACCGCCGCCGGGGCCCGTGACGAAGGTGCCCGAGCGGCCCCGGCCGACGATCAGGCCGTCGCCTTCGAGCTCGCGGTATGCGCGGGCCACGGTGTTCGGCGCGATACCCAAGTCCCCCGCTAGGCGGCGCACGGTGGGTAGCCGGTCCCCTTCGCTGAGAGTGCCATCGGCGATCTGCGCGGTGAGCTGGGTGCGCAGCTGGGCGAAGGGAGGCTCCTCGGAGTGCGGGTCCAGGCGCACCATCAGTTCGCCTCCGCCCCGGTTTCAGGAGCGACGGTGGACCATAGGCGCCGGTTGAACTGGCGCATCACTCCACCCGCACTGGCAATCGCGACGGCGGCCGCCATGATGGCCAGCAGAGGCAGCACGTAGCCGACGAACAGCAACCAGCCGGTCCAGTCCGGCCCGATCTCCCCGGTGGCCGTGGCCGTCGCCGAGGCCGCGTTGTCTAGCGAGGCGGCGGCGATCAAGAGTGACAACGCTCCGACGAAGGCGGGGGGGATAGCCAGCGTGTAGAGGGTCTCAGCGCGGATCGCATCCTGCCAGTAGAGCTCGCGCTGGTCGCGGGCCGGCTGCGGGGCATCGAGCACCCGTTTGATCGCGAGCGCGAAGAGCAGCGCCAGCACTGGCACCGCGGCCAGGAGGAACGGGACCGGGCTGCGCCACAGCGTCGCCGCATCGAACCACTGCGACTGAGCGAGCGCCAGGGATCCGGCCAGCACCACCACGCTGACACCGACGAAGAGCCCGCTCACCACCCGCGTCTGTGGCGCCACATAGTCGGCGAAAGTGGGCGAGGTGGCGCGGGCGAAGCGCGGTCCGTCGGAGACATCGCCCGGCCACACGATCTCCACCACCGCCAGGCACGCGGCGCTGAAGACGACCAAGAGCGACAGCACCAGATAGAGGGCACCGGGCTGCTCACGCCAGCCAGGCCAGAACTGGCTCACCAGGAGCCAGACCACGCCAGCGATCAGGATCCCGACACCGGTGGCACGTTCCCGTCGCGCGGCGCGCTCTCGCAGCGCCGGCAGGCGCTCGGGTGGCACCTGCCCGCCGGCCTTCCGGCTCGCCCGCCAGGTGAGGAACGAGGCGTACCGCCGACTCCGGGGCAGCAGGGTGATGAGCAGCCCGGCCACCAGGATCACGAGCGCGTCGATCATCATGAGGACCTCCTTTGTGTTGACACAAACGTAGGGCGATGGCGGTTTTGTGTCAACACAGAACGAGAGTGTCAGCGCCGATCTACCCCGGCACGGAACTCTTGACCGTCTCGACCGCCTCGGATACATGCCGCCGCCAGCCACCCTCGCCGCCGGCGTCGTGCCAGTTCTTCAAGGCGGCGAAGAGAGCCCCGCCGATGCCGCCGAGCAGCACCCGCGCTTGCGGGAACGTCAAGTGCCCGGCCTTCGCGGTGATCTCGGCCAGCCCGTCGACCATCTCCTCAAGCATCAGATGCGCCGCAGCCCGCACCGAAGGGTTCTGCAGGCACAGCCGGATCCGGGCCAGTGTGGCCTCCTCTTCGACGACGAAGTGGGCCTCACCTACCAGCTCGAGCGCCCCCTCGAAGGCCTGCCACGGAGTGAGCCCCTGGTGCAGGAAGTGGGTGAGCCCGGTGAGGACCTGGTCGTCGAACTCGTCATGGAGGACCAGGCCCTCTTTGGTGCCGAAGTAGCGGTAGACAGTGCTGGCCGAGACCTCGGACCGTTCGGCGACCTCCTCGACGGTGACCGCCTCGAAGCCACGCTCGAGGAACAGGCCCAGCGCGACGCTCTGCACGTGACGCATCGTGGCTACCTTCTTGCGCTCACGCAGGCCCGGCCGGGGCGGCGGCGGCAGGTCGGGAGGGGTCGGCACAGCATCTCCAAGCTTCAAGTGATAGTCACTGTCAGAGTATCCGGTACAGTCACTGTCATGAGCGAGTCACTTTCAGATTTTGTCGTTCGTGCCGAAGGCCTGTACAAGAGCTTCGGCACCTCCCATGCGCTGGCCGGGCTGGACCTGCACGTCCGCGCCGGGGAGGTGCACGGCTTCCTCGGCCCCAATGGGGCCGGCAAGTCGACGACGATCCGCGCCCTGCTCGGGCAGCTTCGCCTCGACTCGGGTACCGCTGAGGTGTTCGGCGTCTCCCCCTGGCACGAGCCGGTGGCCATCCATCGACGCCTCGCCTACGTGCCCGGGGACACCTCGCTGTGGCCGGGCCTGTCCGGCGGGGAGTGCATCGACCTGCTCGGCGGCTTCCAGGGGACCATGAACCCCCAGCGCCGCAATGAGCTGATCGAGCGCTTCGAGCTGGACCCCACGAAGAAAGCGCGCACCTACTCCAAGGGCAACCGCCAGAAGGTGGTGCTGGTCGCCGCTCTCTCCTGTGAGGCCGAGCTGTTCGTGCTGGATGAGCCCACTTCAGGCCTGGACCCGCTCATGGAGTCCATCTTCCAGCAGGTGGTCGCCGAGCTCAGTCGCGACGGACGAACGGTGCTGCTGAGCAGCCACATCTTGGCCGAGGTGGAGGCGCTGTGCGACCGCCTGACCATCATCCGTGGCGGGCGCACCGTCTCCAGCGGCACGCTGGCCGAGCTGCGCGCCGGCACGCTGACGTCCATCGAGTTCATCTCGGCGCAGGCCCCGCGTGAGCTGGCGCAGATCGATGGCGTCACCGAGCTCTCCCACGAGGAGCACGCCCAGGGGATCCGCACCACTCTGTTCACCACCCACGCCGCGCTGCCCGCCACCGTCGCTGCCCTCAGCACCGCCGCACCCCGTGATCTGGCCGTGCACCCGCCGAGCCTGGAGCAGCTCTTCCTCGAGCACTACCAGGACCCCACCGCCGCAGATGGGGCCGAGGTGCCCCGATGAGCACCCGTCTGCGAGGCCTGACGACCGGCGCCGCGGGCCTGACCCGGCTGGGGCTGCGCACCGGCGGGATCGGCCTTCTTCTGATCGTGGTCGTGGCCGCCGGCCTGGTCACGCTGACGGCCGCCAGCATTGCGGTGCTGTACGACGACCCCGGCGAACGGCTCGTGTACGCCGAGACCATCGGCGCCTCGCCGGCCGCGTTGGCTTTCAACGGCCGCGGCTACGGGCTGGAGACCATCGGCGGGATCTCCGCACTCGAGGTCGGTTTCATGGGCCAACTGTTGTTCCCGCTGCTGGCCATGCATGTGGCAGTGAAGCACACGCGCCGCGAGGAGGAGGCGGGGCGCACCGAGGTGCTCACCGCCGGGCAGGTGGGCCGCCTGGCCCCGCTCGCGTCCGGCGCGATCCTGCTCGCCGGGACGTGCCTGGCCATTTGCGCCCTCATGCTCACCGGGCTGGTGGCGGTCGGCGTGCCCACCGCGGCCTCGGCCTGGTATGCGACGAGTGTCGCGCTGGTCATGGCCTTCTTCGGGGCCGCCGGACTGCTGCTCGGGCAGCTCGCCCAGTCCGCCCGCACCGCCTACCTGATGGGCCTGGGCCTGCTCACCGGCGTCTACCTGCTGCGCGCGCTGGTCGACGGGCTCGGTTGGGACGCCGTGTGGCTCAGCCCGCTGGGTTGGCTGCCCGAGGTCCGTGCCTTCGCCGAGCCGCAGGCCTGGCCGCTGCTCGCCTATGCCGCGAGCGGGGCGGCCCTGCTGACCGGAGCGGTGGTCATCGCCCGCGGCCGCGATCTGGGCGCCGGGGTGCTCACTCCTCGGCCAGGGCCCGCGCGGGCCCGGCCGACGCTGGCCACCGTGCCGGGGCTGACCTGGCGGATGATGCAGGGACCGACGCTCACCTGGACGGTGATCGCGGTGCTGTGGGCCGCCTGCTTCGGCGCGCTCAGTCAGGAGATGTCCGAGCTGATCGACGCGAACCCCAACCTGGTTGAGGCTCTGGGCGTGGGCAGCGGGGTCGACATCGTCACCAGCCTGGCCGTGGTGGTTATCTGCTTGGCGGCTACTGCGGTGGCAGCGCAGGGTGCGGGCCGGCTGAGCACTGAGGAGTCATCCGGACGGCTGGGGGCGCTACTGGCCACCCGGGTGCCGCGGCTGCGGCTGTGGCTTGGCTGGTGGGCCGTGGTCACCGCACTGTCCCTAGCGGTGTTGGCGCTGGGCACCGCGAGTCTGGGCTTGGCGACCTGGGCGGTGACTGGTGATTCCGCCGCCGTGGGCCATGCGCTCGGAGTCGGCGCCGGGTACGCCGTGCCGGTGGCTTTCGTGGCTGCGGTGGCCGCCCTGCTGGGTGCGGCGGCGCCGCAGCTGGCAGGACTGATCTGGCTCCTGGTCGGGTGGATCGTCGTGGTCGGCTTCCTGGCCGAGACGCTGCGCCTGCCCGGTTGGGCCCGAGACCTCTCCCCGCTGCACCTGGTGGGCACGTTGCCGCGGGAGGACCCTGCGCTGACGGCCGTGCTGGGACTGGGCGCGGGCGCCGTGGTGGCCTTCGCAGTTTCGGCGCTGACCATCCGACGGCGCGACCTGCGCGCGGGCTGAGACTGACGATCGCCCCACGCGCCGGGCGAGGGCTTTGACCAGCCCGGCCCCACCCGCCACCATTCCTCCCCATGGACTTCACCTTCGACGCCGAGCTGTGGCGGTGGGAGGTGCGCACCGACACGTGGACCTTCGTGTCCCTGCCGGCCGAGGTTGCGGACGAGATCCTGCATCTGGCCGGGCCGATTGAGCGCGGCTTCGGGTCGCTGCGGGTGGAGGTGACCGTGGGCGGCACGGTGTGGCGCACCTCGATCTTCCCTTCGGATGAGACCTACGTGCTGCCGATCAAGAAGGCGGTGCGTACCGCAGAGCGCCTGGCGATCGGCGAGACGGTGTCGTTGCGCCTGCGCCTGGTGGATCTGGAGGCCGCCGGCGAGGCGGGGCCGGGGCGCCACCAGCCATAAGCTGCCGCTGTGCACTTCGGGATCGGGGATCTGACAGCAGAGGACGTCACAGCGCTATTGCGCGAGCATCTGGTGGACATGTACGCGACCTCGCCGCCGGAGAGCGTGCACGCGCTGAGTACCGACGCGCTCCGGGATCCTGCGGTCAGCTTCTACACCGCGCGCAGCGAGGACGGCGCACTGTTGGGCTGCGGCGCGATCAAGCGCCTCAGTGCGCAGGCCGCCGAACTCAAGACCATGCGCACGGTCCGGGCGGCGCGCGGGCGCGGCGTGGGGTCCGCGATGCTGCGGCACCTGGTGGGCGTTGCCCGCGAGCGGGGCTACGCCACCGTGTACCTGGAGACCGGCTCGATGGACTACTTCGCCGCGGCTCGACGGCTGTATGCCCGCCATGGTTTCGTCGAGACCGGCCCCTTCGGTGACTACACGCCGGATCCGATGAGCATCTTCATGAGGTTGGAGCTCGGATCACCGGCTCCGCAAGAAAAGCTCTCGCACAAGCCGGCGTGACGCGGGAAGGTAGGGCCCATGGTTTCCTTCATCTCCCATACGACGATCGACTGCCAGAACGCCTTCCAGCTCTCCGAGTGGTGGAAGCAGGTGCTGGGTTATGTCGATGTTGCTGACGACCCGAACGAGCCCGGTCACGAGGCGTGCATGATCGTCCGGCCCGACGGCGGCCACTCTCTGCTGTTCCTCGAGGTGCCCGACAAGAAGCAGGACAAGAACCGGATCCACCTCGATCTCCGGCCTGAAGAAGGGACACGTGACGAGGAGCTGGACCGGCTGCGCGCACTGGGGGCCACGGAGGTGGCCGACCATCGCGGCAAGTACGGGCCCGGCAGCGGCTGGGTGGTGCTCGCCGACCCGGAGGGCAACGAGTTCTGCATCCTCCGCAGCGAGGCCGAGGTGGCCGAGCAGGCGGGGTGACGTCCTCGTCGTTCTTACCGCGGGGAGAACGACCCGGTTCGACGGATAGGGCCGCCACCCATGGCGCGGCGCCGAGCAGCCTTTACTCGTCGTCGGTCTCGGCATCCCGCCGAGACAAACGCGCAGAGGCTCCAGTGGAGAAGCGGTTCAGGCCGACTTTGGCCTTCCCGAACGTCTGGACGCCCCGGCGACGAACCGCTCCCAGACCGTCGACGCCGGCGGTGACCGCCTTGTCCCGGGCTTCCGTGGCGGCCTCCGCCCAGCGGCGCGCCTCGATGGACTGGCGCTGCTCCTCGATTCCCAGCCGATCCTCGAACTCGATGACCGCGTCACATACGTGATGACCGGATTTCAGGATGGAGCGGGCGTTTCCCGGCTGCAACAACACCTTGGCGTTCGCCGTTCCGGAGGCGGCATTCATGCGCATCATCAGCCGCTCCACGGTCTCGGCGATGAGAGCGGAACGGTTGTCGCGAGCTGTGCGCAGCCCGAGCCGGTGCTGGTCGAGTTCATCAGGAGAGGCATCCAACACGCGGTCGAGTTCAAGAACAGCAATCGCGTCCTGCAGTTGGAAGCAGCGCGCCAGGACCGCCAACCACTCCTGGGTCTTGAGCTCTGCGGTCTTCGCTGCCTCCGCTAGATCACCGAGCCTCTTGCTCTCGAGGTCGTCTGCGAGACCGTCGAGCTGCCGGAGGGCGTACGCCTGGGTCTGCGCCACCGTCGTGGCCGTGCCCTGCACTTTGGACCAGGTGACCTCGGAGACGCGGCCGACCTGCTCGCGGATCGCCATGGCTTCCTCGATGACGAAATCCACGCCGATCATGTCGGCCAGCACGGCGTCGCGTTGCGAACGCAGGACCTCATTGACCTTCACCTCGATCACCGCGAGGTACTCGGTGATCTCGTTCATGGTCTGCTGCATGGCGAGCTGGGCCATCAGGCCAGCCGCGCCAGCGAGCACCGCTGGATTGGACGCCCACGACAAGCCGGGCTTCACGATCTCAGCCAGACCAGTGATGGTGCCTTTGTCATCGACGAAGACAGCGCGACTGAAGATCTCCTTCGAGCCAGTCATCATCTCCGAGGTCGCGAGCTTCCGCGCTGACTCTTCGGTGAGCTTGACCCAGCGCCCGGCATGGGCGGCCACCTCGGAGCCGGCTTGCGCGAAGCCGGAGGAAGCCGTCAAAGCCGTCTGCAGCCGCGGGAGCCCGAGGTCCCGAGTCTGCAGCCCCTGGGCTTTGATCAGCCGGTCCACGGCCCCGGAATCTCCGATCACTGCGAGCCCGTCGCCATCGCTGATGAGTTGGATCTCGCTAGCCATAGCTCGCTCCTTGTTCAGGGCCCCGGGCGGGACGTCATCGGTATCCGGGGGCTGAGCACCGGCCCAGAAATCCTATGCCCTGTTGATCCCTCGGGACCCGCTTATCGAGCGCTGCAATCCTCTTCGCTACCTCGCGCGATTGTGGTCACTTGGGGTCGCTACTCGTGCGGAATGTCGCCGGAATAGCGGCGCATTCTGACCACAATCGCGCCCGGCGCCCGGCGCGCGGGCTACTTCACCCCGAAGTCGAACGGCTCCTCGCGCCGTTGCCCGTACTTCTCGCGCAGGAAGTTGCCGGTGGTGGTCAGGTGCGAAGGCAGCTCACTGTGCCGGCCCTGGCGCAGGTTCTCGGCCTGGCGGGCCAGGAGCTGGAGCTGTTCGGCGAACTCCTCGTTCGGGGTCCGCCCGTTGGGCTGGCGGGCCTGGAGCATGTCGGGCGGGATGGCGAGATAGCCGTTCAGCACCCCGGGCAGGTACTGGCGCACCATGGCGTCCAGTTCGTACTCGAAGCGCGGATCGCGGGTGGGTTCGGCGCGTTCCGCCTCGACGACGGCGCCCAGTTTCTGCAGCGTCTCCTCTAAGCTGCCGTAGGCGTGAGCGGGGAGCTGCTGCTGGCTCTGCTGCCCCAGGGATGCGACCCAGCCGAGCGCCGCGGCCCGGCCCTCCGGCCCTTCCAAAGCGGCCTCCGGCGGTGGCAGGGCCGAGACGGGCTCGAGCACCTCGGGCTGAGTGAAGCGGTGCCACCAGCGGCGCCGCTTCGGCAACCACAGGTCGCGCAGGTGCCAGGCGCGCACGCCCGAGACGCCCATCGCGGTCAGGGCGAGCAGTCCGCCGAGGCCGAGGAAGTCCAGCGTCAGCAGGCTCACCGAGAAACCGGCCGCGTACACGAGCCCCTCGAGCACCACCGGCAGGCGCTTCTTCACCCCGCCGATGAGCAGCACCAGGAAGGCGAGCAGCGGGAAGCCGAGGAGGACCAGCCAGACTTTGACGACGTTGCCGAGGGTGAGTCGCGACATCGCTAGCTCCTCGGGGGCTCGTCGCCGGTGGCGTCGGAGGAGCGGCTCCGTTCGAGTTGGAGTCGGGCCTGGCCCACTTGGCCTTCGAGCACCTGCACGGTCTGCTTGATCGAGCGGGTGGCTTCGACCTTGTAGCGGTCGATCTCGTCGATGGCTTGGAAGACGTTGTCGAAGGCCTGCTGCAGCTTGGCCGGGTCCACGGTGGCCTGGGCGGCGTGCTGCTGGATGGCGGCACCCTGGGAGCGCAGCAGCTCGGAGGTGGAGAGGATCATGTCCGAGGTGGTCGAGTTGAGCGCCTCGATCTGGTTCAGCACGATCTGCTGCTGGGCCAGGGCTTGGGAGACGATGACCGCCACGCGCAGGGCACCGATGGTGGTGTCCAGGGCGCGGTCGACGCCCTTGATGAGTTCGGTGTTGTTCTTCTTCACGACGTCGAGGGCGAGGTAGCCCTGGACGGAGACCGCCATCTGGGTCATCAGGTCCTGGTGACGCTGGCGCACGTAGAACAGGGCGTCGGTCTCCAGCGTGGTGGCTTCGTCGGTCTTGCCCTCGCTGCGCAGGGTGGCGATGCGCTCCTCGAGACCATCGCCGAGGTGGCGGGCCAGGACGGCGTAGTTCGCGAGCTGGCCGAGCGCCGCCCAGAGGTGTTCGCGTTCGGTCTGGATGGCGGCGTTATCCATGCGGAGTTCGTCCTGGCCGCCCTGGAGCGCCTTGGTGATGGCGTCGAGCTGGTCCTGGGCGGACTCGTACTTGCGGAAGTACTTCTCGATGGAGTTCCCGCCGGGCAGGAACTTCAGCAGCCGCTTGCCGCCGGTGAGGTCGTGGCGGTTCGGGTCCAGCTCGGTGACTATTCTGCGCAGCTCGGCCAGGCTGTTGCCGGTGCGCGAGGCCGGGTCCTCCCCGGTGGCGGCCAGGGCGGCGGCGGGGCGCTGCAGCATGCGGTTGGAGGAGTCCGCGGCCTGGTTCATGGTGTCCGCGCCCAGGCGGGTGAGCTGGGCGAGCTTGGCTTGGAACTCGGGGCTGTGCAGGGGGGCCTCGAGCAGCTCGTTCAGGAACGTCGTGGCCGTTTCGGCGTGCTGCTGCTGGGTTTCGGCGTCCACCAGGATGACGCCGCCGACCTTCTCCGGCTGGTGCACCTCGGCCTCCTCGGCCGGGGCAGGCGCGTCCAGCCGCAGCGGATTCGGCACTCCGGTGGGCTCGTGGTCACCGAGATCGAGGGGGTTCGACATCCTGGACGCTCCTCAGGGCTGGGGTCTGCCCCGATTATCTCAGGAATGGCCCGGCCAGGTGGGGGCGCAGGTGCCTGGGCCGGCTATCGGAAGGTGTCGAAGATCTTGCGGACGGAACCACCGGAGCCACCGGGCCCGCTGCCGAGCAGACCGGCCATCGCGCCACTGGACTGCACGCCTTCGACCTGCCGTTCGTTGGCGCCCTTGATCCGCTTCTCACGCAGCCGGGTGCGCTTGCCGCGCAGCTCGTCGCCAGCCTGGACGTTGGCGAGCTTCGCCTCGGTCTCCTGGGCGTGTCGATGATGCTTGTCCGTGTTGCGGTACCGCAGGAACATCAGACCGTAGAACAGGAAGCCGGACAGGAAGAACAGCAGCCCGATCGAGCCGCCACCGTCGGAACTGGATGCCAAGATGTCGCCGCTCGCCATCGACAGCGGGATCGCGGTGCTCATCAGCCCACCACCATGATGATGCTGCCGATGACCATTCCTGCGGCCTGGACGGCGGCAGAGATCGCGAGCAGCTTGGCCTGGTTGACCGGGACGCTTCCCATCGTCTCGCCGGTGCGGCCGTTCACGGCCACGTAGTGCAGGAAGGTCTGCCCGTTGGACTTGCGCTGCTGGTAGCTGTAGAGCCAGACCGGCAGGTAGGCGGCGGCCCAGCGCTGGCCGCGAATGTCGATCTGCTGGTTCTCCCAGCGCACACCGCGGTCGTAGTAGCTCAACGTCTCCTCGGCGACCTTGTATCGGGCAATGTCCCGAGCCTGGGTCTGCACGAGGGGTGCCAGGTGGTCGATGTCGGAGTCCCGCCGTTCGGAGGAGAAACCGGCGATGTAGTTGGAGTCGTAGCGCACGGCGTTCTCCACGTCGAACGGCATGATGGAGTTGATGATGTTGTTGGAGTTGACCGAGGTGTTCTGGTCACGCCGCTCCGAGGACGACTCGACCGTGAGGTCGTTGATGTAGATGTCGGTCTCGCGCCGCACACCGTAGACGTCGGCGTCATAGACGGTGCGCTTCTTGTCGCCGCTGCCGATGGTGTAGGTCCGCGTGCGGTGCTCGCCCTCGCCGGCGAACTGCGCGTGGGCGTTGATGTCGACCACCATGTAGGGCAGGTAGACGCCCATGACGTTCTCCGGGGCGAACTCCTTGAGGAACTGAGGGTGGGCGAAGGCCCGGCGCTTCTTCACGAAAGCCTGGATCCGCTCGACCGCCTGCTCCTTCTTCAGGGAGAACGGCAGGACGATGTCAGGCACTGCACCGTTGGCGATCTGCTGGTTCATCGAGAGCTTGTTCCGGCACCAGTGGCACCGGGACTGGGTGCTCTCAGCGGTGTTGACGACCACTTCGGCCCCGCAGGCCGAGCACTTGAAGGTCAGGACGTCATCGGTCGAGGCGACGATGTCCTGCGACCCGGCGCCGATGACCATCCCGGCCAGGGTGGTGATGTCCTGGTTGATGAACAGGTCATCGGACCCGCCCTGGCCGGTCCACTCGTGGCGGCAGAACGCACACCGCAGCATGCCCGAGGCCACGTTGAGCGCAATCTCGGTGGCCCCGCAGCGGGGGCACTTCGCCAGCCCGTCCTGGGCGTCGTCATGGCTGACGACGGTCGGCGTGGCGGGCTCGCCTGGAGCGACATGCCCGGCGGGCGCAGTGGGCTCGCCTGGAGCGGTGGCCGGCTCGGCGACGGCGGGGGGAACCGCCGCCGTCGGCAACTCCTGGTGGCCGGCTGGATCAGGAGGGTTGTGCGCGGTGGTCATCTACAGCCCAAGAACCTTGGCCTTGGCCGCGTCGTAGTCGTCCTGGGTGATCAGCCCCTGGTCGAGCATCTGCTTGAGCTGACCGAGCTTGGCCACCGGGTCCTCCTGCGCGGGTGCGGGCTCGCTCGACGGCGCAGCCGGCGCCGACTGCGCCTGTGGCGGCTGGCCCTGCGCCTGTGGCGGCCCGTAACCCTGGGCGGGTTGTCCCTGCTGGGGGCCGTAGCCCTGGGGTGGCTGCCCCTGCTGCGGGCCGTAGCCCGGAGCGGGCTGGGCGTACTGCTGCGGGGCGTACTGCTGCTGCGGGGGCACCTGCTGGTAGTTCTGCTGGTGCCCGGGCACCACCGGCTGTTGCAGACCGCCGGCAGCTCCGCCTGCGGCGTTCATGCCCATGCCGAGGAAGGCCATGCCCGCGCCTCCCCCGCCGCCGTTCTCCCCGGCTGCCTGGAAGCCCCGGGCGGCGGCCTGTTGCATGTAGGAGTTGCCGCGTGCGCCGCCGAGCGCATCGGCCTTCTTGACGTCGCTGAGCAGCTTGCGGGTGTCTTCGTCGTACTCGATCGCCTGCAGCGCGACCTTCTCGATCGTCAGGCCCCGGTCGGACGTCCACCGGTAGCCGTCCTCGACCGCCTGGCTCAGCGACTGCGCGAAGCCCACTGAGTCGGACTGGATCCGGCTGATCCGATTCCCCTGGCTCGGATCATTGGTGTAGAGCGAGAAGGCCTGCGCCAATGAGCCGACCACCTCGTTGAAGAGCTGGCTGGCCGCGTCGTTGTCCAGGTCGGAGAAGTCGAACACACGTGCCGAGGCGCTGAGATAGGTCAGCGGCACGAACTGCTTGACCAGCAGGATCGGGTCCACGATCCGCAGGGTGTAGGTGCCGCGGGTGATGGCACCCACCTGGGCACCGAGGTATGCGTCGTCCCAGTAGATCTCCGACTGGGTGCCGAAGCGGTTGTTCGGGATCTCCTTGAGGTTGACGTAGAACGCCAGCTGGCGTGAGCCCGGCTGGCCACCGAACTTGAAGCGCTCCCACGACATCTTCACCGTGGAGGCCACGATGCCGTCGCCGGCGTAGACCGACTTCGAGTTCTGGTCCTCGGAGGTGTAGATGAAGCCGCCGGGTTCGGCGATGAAGCCGGTGATCTCTCCGTCCTGGAGGGTGACGAGGCCGTATCCCTCCGGCACGACGATCTTGCTGCCGTTGGTGATGATGTGCTCGGAGGCCTTGGTGTTCGAGCCGCGCCCCGCGTTCTGACCTTGGGGTACTGCTGGGAAGATCGCGGCGGTCGGTGCGAGGCCGCGTGGCGGGACGAGGAAGTCTTTCCACTGGTCGGCCATCGAGCCGCCCAGTGCACCCGAGAAAGCCTTGATGAAACCCATGTGCACTCCTCCAGGAGCTCGTCGAACGCGCCTGCAGTCGGCCGACCGTACGTTGGGCCTGCCGCGCTTGCACTCCGTCAGTCATTGAATGCGACGAACGTACCAGTCGGAACAGGCCGATCGTGGTGTTTTGGATAGCGGCCTTTCCCCCGCGGTGGCGCCCGACGCTCACCCGTGCTCGGAGACCGGTGCCCGCCGGAAAGCGGACGTGCCGAGCCGCTCAGCACCGCCCACGGGGGATCTGCGGCGGGGTCGGACCCCGGCGGTGTGCCGCACGCTCGGGCCGGATCGGTGATGATGAAAGGCCTGACCTGAGGAGGTGTGCGATGACCGACGTCGTTGTGGGTGTGCTGGCCCTGCTCGTGGGCCTACTGCTGGCGCTGCGCGGGAACAGCGCCATGCGGGTGCTGCTGGCGCTGTGGGGGGCCTTCGTGGGCTTCAACCTCGGCGCCGCGCTGGTGGCTGCCTTCACCGATCAGGGGTATCTGGATTCGGCCGCCGGCTGGATCGCGGCGATCGTGCTCGCGCTGGTGGCGGCCGGGCTCGCCTACCTGTTCTTCGCCCTGGCCGTGGTGCTCGCTTTCGCCTCGATGGGCTTCGTGCTCGGCCAGACCGTCGGCTCGGCGTTGGGGGCGGAATCGCCCTGGGCGCTCATCATCGCCGGGGTCGTCGGCGGCGCGCTGCTCGGTGTGCTGGCGATCGTGACCAACTTGCCCGAGCTCGTGCTCATCGTGGTCAGTGCTTTCGCCGGCGCGAGCGTGGCGATCACGGGCCTGATGCTGCTGCTGGACGCCGTCGACCTCGACGGCGTGACCGAGGCCCGGTTGGTCGCGGACCAGCCGGCGTGGTTCGTGGGCCAGCTCGTGCTCGCCGTGGTGGGCATCGTGGTGCAGGTGCGGCACGCGCGGCGGAGGCGGATGAGCTCGGTGCGGAGGACCTGGGCAGGTCAGGGGCGGGTGTAGGGACGACGGCCGGCACGCTCGATGGAGCGGGAGTCGCCCGCGGGCTAGTCGACACCGGTGCCGGCCTGTTGATCACCGCTCAGCTTGCGTAGCTCATCGAGCTTCTTCCAGTGCTCTTGTACTGCGGCCTTTCCTGAGTCGGTGATAGCGGCGAAGGTGCGCGGGCCGATGCCACCAGCCGTTTTGGTCAAGGTAATCAGTCCAGCGGCTTGGAGTTTCGAGAGGTGGCTGGAGAGGTTTCCCTGGGTGAGGCCCAGTAGCCTGAGCAGGAAGACGAAATCCGCCTTCGCGGTTCCGTCCAACACCGTCAAGACGGCCAGGCGCGCAGGCTCGTGAACGGTGCGATCAAACCCGGGCACAGTGCCTTCTGGGCGTGAGTGTGCTGCAGGCTCATGCGGCATGGGGGTCACCGAGAAGATTGACCAGCCTGTGATGCCACGCGAATCCCAGGATGACGAGACCGGTGCCCGTGAGGACGAAGAAGTAGGGCACAGCGGGAAACTCCCCAGTACCCACGGCCAGAGGTCCCAGTGCCGCCACCGCGAGCGCTGCCGGCACGAGGTGGTCGACGGCCCGCATTCCCAGTCGCCGAGCGGCGACACGGATGGAGACCCAGAGCACGACCGCGGCCAGTAGCAGGGAGACCATCACCGGCAGTTGCTCGAAATGGTCGAGGCCGAGGGCCACGAGGTGGGCGGCGATCACCAGCAAGGCGATGACCGCCGCGGCGGCGTCCCGCTTCCTGCTGGTGCGGACTCGACCATAGTGCTTGGCATACCAGCTTGTGGTCAGTGGCATGCCCAGTCCGATCGCGGCCAACAGCAGCAGCGTGCCCGTTGTGAAGCTGATCGGATACAGGACGCCGAAGAAGACCGTCCCGATCCCGGCGGGAACGAGGATCAGCCCTTGCAGCATGTCGAACTCTTGCGCGATGGCCCGAGCCCGCTGCGGATCGATGGGCAGTTGTTCGGCAGACATGACTCACCTTCCTTTGTTTGCGCTGCAAACTCGATGTCTCCATGCTCACACAGTCAAGTTTGTCGCGCAAACAACGGTGGTGATGGGTGACCTTCAGCCAGTGCGGTTCGCGGGTCAGGTCGCGTTGCCCGCCGTGGGAGTTGCGGTGCAAGTACGCCACGCCCAGAGACGACGGACGCCATCAGTGCCGCACGCGACCCGTACTGAGTTACGACTAACCATGTGGTTAGATAACTGACTATGAGGTTAGTGAAGCGTGTGAGATCCGCACAGGGGCACGACGGCGGCAGCGAGGCGGCGTCGAGAGGAACGCCGGAGGCATCCGCCGAGGCAAGCGAGATTGGCAGGCAAGGACAGCGACAGCGCCCTCGCTGGCGCCGGATAGCGCGGATTTTGCTGCCAGCAACGGTTGGTCTGGTCGCGGGCGCGCTGATCTTCGCGTCCTCCGCGCCGGTCGGCCACTTCCGCAGCGCGGCCGGCCAGACGGAGTATCTGGCCGCGTATGAGCGGGCGATCGCGGAGGGCCCTGAGGTTTCGGAGAGGCTCTCGTTCGAGACCGAGTACGGCGTGGTGCGGGTTCTGCGCTATGACGCGACGGATCCTGGCCGGGCAGAAGCGGACCCCTTGGTCCTGCTTCCCGGGACGCAGTCGGGTGCGCCCATGTGGGCCGACAACATCCACTCCCTGCAAGCCACGCAGCCTGTGTACGTCCTCGACCTCCTGGGCCAACCGGGCCGAAGCATTCAGTCGCGTCCGATCGAGAGGCACGAAGACGATGCGCGATGGCTGGCTCAGGTGCTCGAACAGCTGCCGGGAGACCCCGTGGTGATGGGCCACTCGCTGGGAGGGTGGATTGCCGCGAACCTGGCGGTGCACCAGCCTGAGGCCGTCTCGCGGGTCATCGTGGTGGACCCGGTGATGACGTTCGGCGACCTGTCGCTCGGGGCGGTGGCCCGCTCACTTCCCGCCTCGGTCTCCTGGTTCCCACAGTCCTGGCGTGAGGACTTCGCGAGCTGGACAGCGAATGACGCCCCGGTCGAGGACGAGCCGATCGCTGAGATGATCGAAGCCGGCATGCAGCACTTCGCCCTTGGGAGCCCTGCACCAACGCGTTTCGACGACGAGCAGCTTCAAGAGATCGACATCCCGATGCTGGTCATCATGGCCGGCCAGTCACGCATGCACGACAGCGCCGAGGCCGCCGCGAACGCCGAACGACTTCTCACTCACGGCACCGTGGTGACCTATGACGGCGCCTCGCACGCGATCACGGGCGAAGAGCCGGCGAGTATTGCTGAGGAGGTCGCGGCGTTCATGGACAATTGAGCAATGCCCACCCGCTCCCGCGGCACCCGTGACGCCGACGGCCGGCCCCCTACCGTCACCGAGATCGCCCGACGGCAGCAGATCCTGGACGCCACGATCGCGATCATCGGACGCGCGGGCTGGTCGGCATGCACCTTGCAAAGCGTTGCCGACGAGATCGGGGTGACCAAAGCGGCCGTGATCTACCACGTGGGCACCAAGGCCGGCCTCGTGGAACAGGCCTACGGCTTCGTCATCAACGAGTTCGCCACCTTCGTCCACGAGAGCGTCATCGCCGCCAACACCCCGATGGACAGCATTGTCGCCTTCACCCAGGCGCATCTGGACTACATGCTCGACCATCCCGACCATGCACGCCTGATCGCCGAGTCCGTCAATGATGCCCACCCCACTGGCATCGAGGACCGGCCCAGCACGCCGTCTCGGACCTTGCCGCTGATTGAGCTCATCGATACCGCCCGGGCGGCCGGGCACACCCATGCCGATCCCGCAGAGCCCGCGGCCGTTGTGGCGACAGCGCTGACCGGCATGATCGATGCCAGCGTCGCGGCGTGGCTCACCGACTCCACCTTCGACATGACCGCGGCCGGGCGGCTCATTCGAACGTGCATCCACGCCACCGTCTGACGAACCGCCTGCGCGCGAGGGCGGAACGGCGCGCGTAGATCGGGCCGTGGGTAGCCTCGAGAGGTGCCCACATCCGAGACCCCCCTCGACCATGTGGTCACCATGCTGGTGCCTTCGCTGTCGCGGAGCCTGGCCGAGCAGTTCAACGTCTTTCAGGTGATGCACCACGGCACGCACGAGAAGCAGCTGTCCAACGTCTTCGCCTGGCTGCTGGATATCAACGGCACCCACCAGCTGGGCGATGCCTTCCAGCGGATTTTCGTCGAGCACGTCAACGCGCATCTGCCTGCCGCGGATTCGCTGCCGACCCACGGCTACCGGGTCACCCAGGAGGTCGACACCTCCGGGGACGAGGGCCTCGGGAAGGACATCGCCGACATCGTGCTCACGAGTGATCGCGCGGGAATCGTGGTGGAGAACTACGAATGGTCGGACGGCCACGGGCATGGATACGAGCGCTACCTCGCCCACGGTGCGAGCGGCGGCAGGCAGAGCGTCGTGGTCATGCTGTGTGTGCGGCGCGTCAGCCATCTGCTCCGTGATGGCTGGGAGCAGGCCGTCGTGGTGACGTACGGCGAACTGCTCGAGAGCCTGCAGGGGCACATCACGGGCGACCGGGCCTGGCGGCGCGATCATCCACGCCAAGGCGCGTTCATCAATGAGCTTGTGGAGCACTACACAGAAGGACCCGGGGTTGTGAGCACGGACGATCAGATCCAGTTCCTGAAGGCGATGTGCGAGACCGGTGAGAGCGGGAGGTACGGCCACCGGCCTCAGGAGAAGGCCGCGCAGGAGTTCGGCGATGTGTTGGCCCTGCATGCCAAGCGACAGTTCGAAGAAGGGCGCAAGACGCTCGCCACCGTGAAGCGGAGCTTGAGGTGGTTCGCCGAACACGAGTTGGTTCCTCAACTCGAAAGATCCCAGTCCGCCGGGCGCATCACCGCGGTCGCGACGCCTTACGTGGGCCAGTGGGAGTGGCGCGTGGTGATCAACAGAGCTGATGACCGTCCGCCGTTGTTCTTGGTGTTCGGGCCCACGGCCGTCGTGCAGAACGAACGCGCTCCTGCGCCGATCTCGAACCCTGACTACTCCCAGATCTTTGTTTCCCGGCTGGCTCCCGTCGGCGGCGAGACCATCGATCGGATGGCGCAGACCGGCGTCGGCCTCGACGAGGTTCTCAGCGGCCTTAGCAGCGACGACACCCGCCTGCACGACGCTTTGCTGGCACTCTGCGGGGACTAAGTGTAGTTCCTCTGGAGGTTGTGGGACCTTCGGCATGGGAGGGAATCACCACACCAATACTCATCCCGGAGGCCCTCCTGACAGATAATGTCAGCATTGGACAGCCAGCGAGCGCTAAATGAATTCCAGACGACCCTACGGACGACCAGGCTATTCCGCCGCTACCTGATGAACAGCCAACGTCGCATCCCCCGTCGAATAGCCGTCGTGCTCCAACTGCCCAATCAAACCCGCACGCGAAAACGGCATCGTCTCCAAGTAACTCTCGGCAGCCCTCACGGCCCGCTCCCGCCAATCCACCGTCACCTGATCAACAGCCAACGTCGCACCCCCCGACGAGTAGCCGTCGTGCTCCAACTGCCCAATCAAACCCGCACGCGAAAACGGCATCGTCTCCAAGTAACTCTCGGCAGCCCTCACGGCCTGCTCCCGCCAATCCACCGTCACCTGATCAACAGCCAACGTCGCACCCCCCGACGAGTAGCCGTCGTGCTCCAACTGCCCAATCAAACCCGCACGCGAAAACGGCATCGAATCGAGGTAAGAGTCCGCGCTCGATAACGCCTCGTCATTCCGGCCCACTACACCTGCCGACTCCGCCTCAATCTCTCGCAATTCGGCCCGCAGGGCTTGCGTCCGCTGCGCCGATTCTTTGATGCCCCACCGATAGTGGTTCAGGGCGGAGTGTTGAGCTTTTTGCAGTTCCGAATTCGGGTCCATGCCCTCTCCCTCTAGTTCGACATAGAATTGCCGGTCCCGGCGGCAGGCCTGCCAGCAGCACAAGGATTCTTCCGCAATGCCGTTAAGGCGCCGGCAAGGCCGAACGGTCGGAGCACCGCTATCTCTACCCGGAAACGGCGGACGGCCGAGATTGCCAAGCGCATACCAATCCGCACCACCGACTCGCTCGCCTACGCGCCAGAGCTGGAGATTTAGCACAAAGTGTGGACGGAGCAATCCCTGCCACCCTCGCCACAGCTAGAACTGTACCTCGTGGTGATCGTCCCGGACGGGAAGCCGTCAGAACTTCGTATGGTCACACCGCTAGGGCCCGTAAAGTGTGGGTAGCCGCGACGGCGGCCCAACGAAGGAGCTGTTGTGCTGGGGTACCGATCGATCTTCACCGTAGATGTGGACGGGGATCCCGTTCCGGCTGTACTCGCGCAGGTGCAAACCTGGCTACAAGGCAAGCAGTACGCACCTCAGGCGCTGACCGCCAACGGCGACGTGGCGCAGGTTGGTGACCGTGCCGAAGCAGTCATCACCACAGAAACCGACGCGGACGGTTCCTCATCCGCATTGTTTACTCTTCGTGAGGACTCGGACCCGAGGGGGGCCTGGATTACGCAGATCATCGCCCACACACCGGCTGGGGCGGGCCAGCGTCCGTGGGTGTGGATCGATGTGGAGCAGGAAGGTGTCGACGACGTGTGGGCGGCACGCCCCCGTGTTGCGCGGGAGCTCCTTGCGAAGCTCCCAGGAGATGATCACGGGGCCCCGCTCACGCCTTGCCCTACTCTGCTTGGCGCGGATGAAGTGGATGGGCTGATCGACGTACTCACGAGCCGTGAGCGCCGAGGTCCCGTGTTCGTAGCTGGCAGCAGTGAGACTCTGCCGATCAATCGCTGGGCGGACTATGTCGAAGGGCTGCTTCGCGAAACCGTCGGGTTGTCAGCAGGTTATGTCCTCGACGGAAAGGCCACGGAGCGCTTCGCGGAGGCTGTCGGAGCCCGCCATGCCGTCAGACCAGGCACGCTCCGCACCTACCTACCCGGGCTCGATCCCAGCAGTAATCTCGACGCGCTCCGACACCGGTTCCTCACCACCGAGACTATCCTGGAGAGCCCACCCGGGCGGATTCGTAAGTTGCTTGGTTTGCGCGCCCGCGACTTGGCCCTCAAAACCTCAGTGCCCCGATGGGCTGGGCGCGTGGAGTCACGCTTGCTCGCGGCCACCGACGCCCGCGTCCTGGATTGGCGTCCGACCGCACTGGTAGGCCAAGACAAAAAGGTCACCCTCTCTTCTGAGCACGTGGTCAGCACCACTGAAACGCTCCCGGAGGCCAAGCGCGCTAAGGCGAACGAAGCGCAGCGAACGCCAGATCCGACCCAGGAGACAACGCGCCCGCATTCTGCGCGAGCAACTCCGACCACGCCGGACGGACTCGCACAGCTGGCCCGCGAACTGTTCGCTACCGACCTCAGCGAGGAACTGCTGCGGAGCTTGGCGACCGAACGTGGCCACTGGGTAATCCGCGAAGCGGAGTTCGCCCAGCTATCTGCCTCCCACCAGCGGGCCGTGGGACGCGCCCAGGCGCTCAACGACCGGCTGTTACGACTCGAAGATGAGCTCGCCGAGTCACGCAGAGAATCAGAGGACGCCCAGTTGGAGTGGGCGGATGCCCAGCAGACTGCGTCTGAGCTCGAGCGAACGGTCCTAACTCTTCGGCGACGCCTGATGGAGGCAGGGCAACAAGAGTCCGCTTGGGCCGACCCGGACGACCCCTCTGGACTGGAAATCACGCCTGAGAGCTTCGCCGAGCTCCTTGTCCGTTTCGACGAGTTCACGCACGTGCGCTTCACTGGCGACGAGACGCCTTGCGAGGTACTGGACCAGAAGATGCCTGTGGGAGCAGCGGCCAAAGCATGGAGCGCTCTCGTGGCCCTCGAGCACTACGCCCGCGGAAAGAAGTCGGGTGAGGTGGTAGGCGGAGTTCAGCAATATCTCACCCATCCGCCCGAGGGGTACGCCACGTTCTCCGCGAACCGGCATGCCGCAAACGAGAGCGAGGATGTCAGGAAGAACCCAAAGTTTTCTAGCCCGCGCATACTACCGGTGCCGACCGGAGTCGACAGCAACGGTCGAGTGTTCATGGGGTCGCACTTTAAGATCGCCCGGTTAGCGATGGTTTCGCCTCGACTCCACTATCACGACGCGACAGCCGTCGACGGTTGCGTGTACGTAGGCTATATCGGCCCGCATCTCCCAACGCAGGCAACTAACTGAGTTCCGCTACGCCTCAAATACCCGCTCGTCTTGGGCAGTGAGAAAGTTCTCCCTAGCCGCCGCCTGCAACACGCCCTCTAAGCGCTCGCGGACCTTGGCACCCAAACGCGTCACGCCAAACACCCGCGCAGTCTCCCGCAGTGCGTCCTCGTGTTCCATGCCGTGCGCACTGCGAACGACATCGACCATCGCGTTGCGAAGCTCCTGGTACGGCACATCGTGAATATCGCGCTTGTCGTCGGGCAGTCGGTAGGCGGTGAAGGCGTCCGCATTCATGCCCTCGGGCCAGTAGACAACGTCACCGTTCTTCGCCTCGACGGCAAGCCCGCGGGGTGCGCAGGCAAGGATCTGCGCCCGCCGGGTCTCACGTACCCTGCTCAGGTCGAACCGGGCTGCGACGATGCGCACGAGTCGTTCTTCCAGCACCGGCCCCTCCGTCTGGACGACGTCGCCGATCTCCTTTCGGATGGCCGCCACCGAGGACCGCCTGTGGTCGGCGAGCATCCACAAACCGTGCTTAACCGAGGTCGATGCTGGCTCGAAGCGGGGCTGTGCCGTCGTGGCCGCAACGGACGCGGTGACAACCGGTGGGGCAAGTGCGGCGCTGATTATCGGTTCGATGCTTCCCGGCGGGGTGAGTTCGGGCACCGGGATCGACTCACTGTCGATGACGGTGGGACGTCCAGCACCTACCACAGCGAAAGGTTGATTCGTCGGACGCTCAACCACCCCCGGCAAGTCCGCGTTGCCGAGCGAGTCGACCGTTTCAGGTTCGGGTGCCGTGGCGTGCGGCTCGGAGGCGGCAGCGACGACGCGGGCGACCACGGGCTGGGCGTCGCGCACCCAGGTGGGCAGCCAGATGCGCTCAACGCGCGACCATCCCATACGGCTGGTCAATACGGTGCTCGGGAGCCCTTCGCGGTCACCGACGCTGCCACGCCCTGCCCACGCCGGACCGTCGAGCATGACGGCTACCCAGGGGCGCTCCGACCCGGCGCGCACGGCAAGGTCGATGGTGAAGTCGGACAGCCCGATGTGCGTCCGCACCTCAAGCCCTGCACTACGCAGCGCCCGCTCGACGTCCTCGAGATGTAGGTCTCGCGCCTCGGCCCGACGCAGGCCGGCCGCCTCGATACCGTTGCGCGCCGCGAGCAGGTAATCCTTGAGGTCGGCCAAGCCCATGGAGGTAGAACGGGACAGGTCCAGCTCGTGTGGCTCGAAGGAGCAGAAAACCACCACCTGCTCCTTCGCGCGTGTCACCGCGACGTTGAGGCGGCGCTCGCCGCCCGCCCGGCTGAGCGGACCCCAGTTCAGCGGCACCTTCCCACGTGCGTCGGCCGCGAACGCCAGAGTAAAGAGGATGGCGTCACGCTCGTCGCCCTGAACGTTCTCGAGGTTCTTGACGAAGAGCGGCTCATCCGCCCGGGACAGTGCTTCCTCGACGCGAAAGTCTCGTTGCCGGACCTCGTCGAGGAGGTTAAGGATGTGGTCGCGCTGACGCGTATTGAAGGTGACCACGCCGATGCTCCGCTCCGGGCGTGTGGAGAGGCGGTTGCGGATCTCCGCGACGACGGCGTCAGCCTCGGCGCGGTTGATACGAGCTGCGCCGCGACCACCGCCCTCCCACACGCCGTCGACCCGGCGCAGGTGCAGGGCCGGCACCTTTCCGTGAGCTGGCGGCGTGGGGAAGCTGGACAGGCGTCCCTCGTAGTACTGGCTGTTGGAGAACGCGATGAGGGACTCGTCGCGGGAGCGGTAGTGCCAGGTCAGGAGTAGCTGGGGCAGTCGCGACTCCACCCCCTCGGAGAGGATCGACTCAAGATCCACCGGGACCGGGAGGGAGTCGTCGGCGAGCTCATCCTCCTCGTCCTCGCTAGGTCCAGCCGCGGCGAACATCGAGGACGGGGGCATCTGCTTGGAGTCGCCGACGATCACCACGGCCCGTCCCCGCCCCATCGCACCAATGGCTTCCGGGACACGGATCTGGGAAGCCTCGTCAAAGACGACGACGTCGAAGTCAATCGCGTCCGCCGGAAGGAACCGAGCCACCGAGGCGGGGCTCATGAGGAAGCACGGAGTGATCTGGGTGACCAGCGAGCCGAAGCGCTGCAGCATGCGCCGCGAAGACATGCCACCCCGGCGGCGGCCCAGCTGCCCGCGCAGCTCGGCGACGTCGCCCTTGCGGGCTACCGGGTCGAAGGTGCGTGCCCGCACGATGCGGCCGGAGAGCTCAGCAACCATCCGCTCCCGCACGTCCTCACCGGAGGACAGGAACCGCTCGACCAGACGTCCACGTTCGCTTCCGTCGAAACCGGCCAAACCTGTGGAGTCGAGCCGCTCATCGAGCACGGCCCGGGCGACGCCGAGCCGCACGGTGTTCTCCACGTCCGCGCCGCGCAGGGCGCCGGTACGGACCGGTTCGGTCACTGCGCCGAGGCCGAGGGCCTCGAGTCGCGCGAGGGCGAACCGCACCCGCAGCCAGCGCTGCAGACCAATGAACGCGCCACCTGCGCCATCAGCGGCCCAGTGCTGCAGGTCAGCACGCAGGGCCTCTCCACGGGTTCGGGAGCCGAGCCAGCGAGCGACTTCGCTGTCCGTGCTGCCGAGCTGCTGACGGAACGCGGTCCACGCCCCGTCGAGTCGTCGGACGGCGTCACCGCTAGGCACCCTGCTAGAGGGACCGCTGAGAGCCTCAGTGGTCATCCGGTCAACCGAGACTCTGATCGTCTCCACATCGGGCCGGCTCGCGCCAAGGACGGCACGTAGGTGAGCGGGTACCTCAAGACTGTGCACCGCGCGGTCCAGCGCGTCAGCCTGTCCCTCGTCCAGTGGGTTCCATCCGTAAGGCAGTGAGATGCCCGGCAGGGTGGCGACGTGCTGCACGAGCCCGCGCATTTCGTCCCGCAGTGTCGCCAGGTTACGAAGAACCGCTGTCAGCTGCTTTTGCGGGAAGGTCGCCGGGCCTCGCATGACGTGCTGCAGGTCAGCGAGGATCGACGCGCGGCGCTTCTTCTTACCGAACATGCGCCCGTCGGCCTCGACCGAACGATTGACGATCCCATCGAGGTCGAGATCGAGCACACCAGGGAGGAAGTCACCGAGCCGCCCGCCCTGGTGCTCGCGGAAGTGCCTCACCGCACCTCGGGCGTGCTGGGCGTTGTTGCGCCACGAGAGGGTGACAACTTGCGCGGCCTCCCCCGAACTGCGACCCAGGCCAGCGTGGACGGAGTCGAGCCAAGCTGCGATGGCGCCGAGCTCCGACGGCGTGGCGGCGATGGCCGCGATGTCACGGACGGCGGAGTCGCTGAGCGCGGCTTCAGACTCGCGAAGCTCCTGCAACACTCGGGCGACCGCGTTACGGTCCATCGCCGCGGGGTCGACGACCCCGGCGAGACGCCAGGGTGACTGATCTGGACAAACACCGAGGTCCATCAGAGCGTTACCGAGGTCACGACCAGCGTCGTATACGTCGTTCAGCTCGACCTGGCCCATGACGATGCCACGCGGCACCTCCAGCGACACCGCCGCCTGGTCAGCCACGGCTTCCTTCAGTTCGAGAAGCACCTGGCGCGCGTCCCAGGCGGACATGTCGACCGGCCCGGCCTCGTGCAGGTGCCGGGGGTAACGCGCGAGTGACTCAACCAGCGCTCGGTAGTTCGCGCGAAGGGCTTCCCACGACGAGGACGTCGGAGCCGTCACGTCGAGCGCGTCGCTGATTTGCTGCCTCACGGCGGTGACGGTCTGGTTCTTGCCGTGGACGTCGAGGCTGAAAGCGCCAAGGCCGACACCGTCGAGACGCTTCTTGACGATATCGAGCGCGGCCTGCTTTTCGGCGACGAACAGGACCTTCTTCCCCTCGGCCAGGCAGTGGGCGATGAGGTTCGTAATGGTTTGGGACTTGCCGGTACCGGGAGGCCCTTCAAGGATGAACGATTTTCCCGCGGCAGCCCAGCGAACGGCCTCGATCTGGGAGCCGTCGGCGGGGATGGGAAGATAGGTCGTCGCCTCCGCGGCAGAGTCGGCCGCCGGTGGCTCTATGCCGTCGATGAAGGGCTGTCCTTGCGTCTCCACCAGGTGCTTGACCACCGGCCGATTCATGAAGTGCGACCAGTTCTCGCGCAGATCGCGCCACATCTCGATGGTGGAGAACTGCAGCAGCGCCAGGTGCGCCGTCTCTTCCACACGGAACTCCACGAGCTTGGCGCGCAGCAGAGCGGATCGAACGGCGGCCAAAGCGTTGGACACGTCGATACCAGACTCGTCCTCACCCGGGTCACTGAGCTCGGGGATCTCCAAACCCCAAGTGACGAGGAGCTTCTCCACGAGGCAGTAGTTCGGCTCCATAGCACGTGTGTCGTCGAACTCGACCGCGAAGCGTGTTCCGCCGCGCCCGCCGGTCAGGCGTACCGGAGCGAGGAAGAGAGGCGCCCTCCCCTGCCGGGCACCCTCGAACCACTCCAGGGTCCCGAGCGCGAGGTAGAGGCTGTCGGTGCCGGTCTCCTCGAGCGTCGTTCGAGCCTTGCGCTGGAGGTTGCGCAGGCGCGTGGCGTACTCACGTTGGCTCAGGGAGACGAAGAGCGTGTTTTCCTCGTCCATGATTCGCCGGAGCGAGTCGGCGTCGACGTCGGCGGCGGTGCGGGCACCCTGAGCCCTGTGAATCGCTGCGAGTTCGTCATGGGCAATGAGCTCGATCTGCTGGCCGTCAGCGATCTTGTCTTCGAGGCGCGGAAGACTGGCCGAAGGAACATGGACCGGAGTGCTGGACGCTGCCTTCAGCTTGAGCAGTGGGTTTCTATAGGTCATGTCGAGCAGAGCTCGTTGCCACCGCTGGACGCGCGGCGGTGCGCTCGCCTGCTGGGCGTCGCGCCTCTCTGAGGTAGCGGGGACGCGGCGCAACGGTGCTTGGACGGCCTCTCGGACGACTTCGACAACGCGAATTCCAGCCTCGAGGCGGATCGAGGGCAGTGGTTTGACGCGGCGATGAGCGGCGTTGACGTCGAGGAGATAGGCGACCTCACTGAGCTGCGCGCGCCACCAGCGGCGCACGAGGCCGCGCGCCTGGTCGAAGGCAATAGGTTCCTCATGGACGCACAGCGCGGTGGTCTCGACGGCGTCGAAGACGTCGGAGTCGGCGACCGTGACGATCGCACTCTCGTCCGTGAGGGCGACGGCCGGCAGCTCTGTCTCCTCGGTGAGGTAGCCGGTGAACGCGTGGCCCTTGACCACGGCGATGACCGGGTGGATCCCAGCCTGCTCAAGGGCAGCGGCGTAGGTGCAGGCGAGGTCTAGGCACGTGCCTCGTCGCTCCTCAAGGACTTGAGCATGAGTGCGGACGCGTTGACCAGTGCCTTCGAACGACGAGGGGGCCTCAACGTAGGTGATGCCGCGGGTGGCCATTGCGTCGTAGACCGCCTCAGCGATCTTGTGAACCCGTTCGGGCCCGGACTGGTAGCCCTCAAGCGAAGGCGATCCGGTGCGCGCTGCGAGAAGCTCGCTCGCTTCCGTGAGGAGCGCGATGACAGTGGGGTCATTAGGACGCACGAAAGCCGCGAGGCTTTCGGGGATGCTGAGCGCCCACCACTCCTCAGCGGTGAGAAGTCGGGCATCAGCGGTGTCCCGGACAGCGGCCTTCTCAGCGCCCTCGCCGGTTGTGACCGTGAGGTGGATGCCAGTCAAGAGCGCTTCGTCGAGCGCGACGAATGGGACTGGGTTGAGCCGCCACGCAAGCTGGTGGACGGGAATTTCGAGGTGGTCACCAGGCTCGACAGTTCCGATCGGAACGATGAGTGGTGGTGCAACCGGGGACTCGACCAGATCCGGTGGGGTGTCAAGGTCGATGGTCAGGGAGACGTCCATGATCGCATGAGGACCATTGTTCTGCACCCGGATCCCAGCGATCGGCGACACGCGGTTGTGGACAAGAGCGAAGTTCACTGCCTCCCGGTACAGGACGACAACGTCGAGTGCCCCCGTGCGCGCGGAGAGCACTCGAATACCCTCGCGGGGAAAGTCCTCTCCCGGCACGCGCTCCGCTGGGATCGGCACGGTTCGTTCACGCGGAGAACTTTCCGACGGTGAGGGCCTGACTGGATCGACAAGCGGCTCCGTCGGTGACGGCACGGCTGGCGATATGGGGGTGATGCCTGAGGGCGTTGTCGGTACCGGAGCAGGAGTGGGAGAGGTCCCGAGCGCTTGGAGCGCTGTTAAGTCCGCAACCACGTCGGGCAGATCAAGGGAGTCCGCGAGTAATGCCATGGTCTCGAGCGCGCGGTCCGCTTCGGCGCGGGTCACCGTGGAGGCGTGCGCTGCCTTGTTAGAGGCCTGGATCAACTCATCGATCCACGCTCGTTGCGAGGCGTCTACTTCGGTGAACACTCCGCGCTCGTATCGGAGGATTCGCAGCATGAGGCGCGGATCGCCTACGTCGGCGCGGTAGGGACGGCGCAGGCGTGCCGTCTCTTTCGCCTCGTAGAGTGGTAGCCAGGGCTTACCGTGCGCGGCTGCCGCCATGCGGTCGTCGACTAGTGGGCGCAACCCGCCACCAAGGCTGTCCAGCCCGCGGGTCTGACGCTCCTTGTCAGTGAGCATCCCAGTCAGCATGTTGGCCTACCGTTCTCGTGACGCGTATACGCCCGCGGACAGTGAACATCGGGGTCGGACACTGGAGAGCATCGCATCGGGCACTGACATAAGACCTTTCGCTGTGCGAATCCGACGGCTCCAGCCACGCTCGGCGGCAAGGCCCAACCGAGGTCCACGCAGCACCGTCGAGGATGCTCATTCTGCCATCGTTAAGGTCAGCATTTGCCAGTTACTCCCCCTGCTCCTCGACGGATTCAGTTGATCAACCCCGATTACAGGTGACGAGTAGCCGCCCCGCACAGGAGAGATCAGTCCTGCTCCAGATAGTTCTCCAAGGTTGAGTCCGACGGCAGCAACGACGCCGGAAGGCGCCGGGGAACTTCACCATCGACTCGCCAAATATCCATCTCCAGTGGCATGACTCCAGCTTGCCCCACGGCGCTCGAAAACAATCGCGGCTGAAGCGGCCCTTGGGCGGGTCTCTCGTGAGAGTCGCTCAGGAGCCGCCCCACCCAAGCGTCGCGCTGACCAGCGCATGGTCACTCCCAGCGCCGCGGGCTTCGTCCCAGAGGTGGTCGACGTGATCGACGACGAGTTCTGGCGAGGCGTAGATCGCGTCGTATCGGCACTCGACACCGCCACGCAGGTGGGTGACCGTGAGCGGTCCGTCTGGGCGTTCGGAACGAACCCCTTCCGCCACGGCCGGGTTAGCGTCGAGGTAGTCGCGATACGCGTCCCGTAGGTCGTGCACCCGATCCGGGCCATAGAGCAGCGGCTCGTGCTTGTTCCACCATTCGTCAGCAGGCAGGTCGTGTCGCTCCCACTTCGGAGCGTTGCGGTCGATCCCGATCACGGCGGGTCCCGGCCGGTCGCGCAGCCACGCGGCGAAGCGGTTCACCTGACGCCCCTTGCCGGCCCGGCCCCAGGTCACTCCGGGCGGCGCGGCCCAGGAGCACGCCCAGAGGCCCCGTTCCTCGATCGTCACCTTCGCCACGGCCGCCCGCTCCGGCGATGGCATGTCAGCCATGAGCCCGAAGTCTTCGATCCTGGCCGGTGCTCGAACCAACACCGCGCACCCGTATCTGGGCCCGCCATCAGCCAAGGGCGGCAAGTATTCAAACGCGACCTCGCCCTGATCGGCGAGCGCTCGGAAGTCCGCCCACGATTCGCGGGTGACCTCCTGCAGGCAGGCAATATCCCAGTCGAGCCGGCCCAGCAGGGCGGCCTGCTCCCGGCGCACGAAGCCATTGACGTTCCAGTCGACCACCGTGAAGCTCATGCCCCAGCCTCCGCATCAGTCGGCGGCGTCAGGTCGATCCGCAGCTTCTCGGCATCTGCCCCGAGGTAACGGATGAGGTCCTCCTGCCGGGGCTGACCCATCACAAAGCGGTAGGCCCCCAAGGTGGCGCGCAGTCGCGCGTACCGTTGCGTCTCCTGGCTCAGTGGCATCGCCGGCACGTAGCGCTCGATGGTCGCGCCTCCCTCCAGCGGAAACACCCAGTACGGATTGATCAGTGAGTCGCCGGCAGGCCGGGTGGCCTCGGCAGCGGCGAAGACGGCGCGCCAGGGGTCCGTCCCGTCCGCCGTCACCGCACTCTCGCCATGGATCGCGGCGACGTTCTTGCGCACCGCGTGGCCCTTGTAGCGGTGCACCCGCCCTTCGCGCTGCTCCATGTCCACGGGGTTGCCCGGCAGGTTCCAGTGCACCACTGCGTGGCTGTAGGTGTGGAAGTCCAGGCCCTCCTGCCCCACCGAGGTACTGGCCATCACGAAGGGCCAGAACGGCGAGGTGTAGCCCTCCCGCACCGTGGCCTCACGTTCGGCGGCGGCTTCGCTGGATTGCACTCGGCCGAAGCGGGCGGCCAGGTGGGAGTTCAACCTTTGCTCGGTCACCGAGATGTGCTCTCCGTCGACTCGCACGTCCTGCATGGTGTTCTGCGCGGGGCGGATCGAGGCCGTGGCCGCAATGCGGTCAGCGAGGGCTTCCGACCTCTCGAGCCTCGACAACGCGCCCAGTCCCTCAGACTCGGTGAGCATGTGAACGAACTCGTCCAGCACCGACTGCAGGTTCCCGTCCAGGCTGTAGCGCAACACTTGTCGCCAGTAGGAGTCCGCATCCGCTGCGCTCTGCCCGGCGCCGCCCCGGACCGCCGAGACGATCTCCGCCTTGTTGAACAGCGAGCGCAGTCCCCTAGATGCCGTGACGGCAGCGACGCGCAATTGCGGATCGGTGAGCGAGCGTGCGCCGTCCTCCGCTCGCGCCAGAGCCCGCAGCGCACACACGCCGGGCCCGGCGAGCGCCATCTGTGCCAGCACGTGGGCCAGGTCCTCCGGCGGGGCGCCCAGCTCGCCGCGGTCGGCCTCCATGGCCCACCGCATGTGGTCAACGAGCCGAGAGCCCTCACGTCGTTCGCCCTGGAGCCAGCGTTTGATCCGCTGGCGAGCACTACCGTCATCGTCCAGGGCCGCATCGAGCAGATAGGGAGCGACGCCGTACCACCGGCGCCGCTGCCCCTCCGAGCCCGGCTGGGGCACGATGCCCAGCTGCGCGAGCAGATGCCGGACCCGCTCGGTCACGGCCCCCAGTGCCGCGTCGCGGTCCAGCGGCAACCTCCAGCCATGATCGCGGGCCAGCGCCAGGGGGTCGCCGAGCTGCGCGAGCGTGACGCACGGATAGAGCACGGTCAGGTTGGGGAGGTTTCGTGGCACATCGGCGTCCGTGTCCCAGCCGAAGGTCAGGGGGACGGCGGTGCGGTGGTTGCCGTAACGGTGGTGGGCGTCGACGACGGCGCCCGACTCCTCCCGCAGCCGTCGTTCCGCCTCGTAGCTCACCATGGCGGCGATTGCCTTGGGCACCACGTTCCAGGCGGAGAAAATGAGGCGCTTGGTGAACCCGCGGATCGCCGGGCTCGCGAAGACCCCTGCCGGTTCCAGGTACGGCAGCGATGGCGCCATCCAGGCCAGGCGCCACGCCTCACGGGCGGTCAGGTCATGGACCAGCGCCCGCATCTTGGCGTTACTGGGCTCGATCGGTCGGTACTGGCGAATCTCCTCCCAGTCGAGGAAGGCGTTCGAGTGCTCCCGCAGTACCTGAGTGAGACCAGGGTCCTGCTGCCGGGCTGCCGCGAGGAACCGCTCCTGCATCTGATAGCCGGTGCGGTCCATGAGATTCGCGGTGTACGGGGCGGAGCGCCAGAACTCGAAAGCGTCCTGCGTGCCCACCTGGCGGGCGAGCGCGTCGGCGGCGAGCCACCCCTCCACGTCTTGCGGCTCCACGGTCATCGCGCCCAGCGACCGCTCCGTGAGCATGCCGTCCCGGTGCGGCGTGGCGGCGAGCCGTTCGGTGCGCGACATGACTCGACGTAGTGCTGCTTGCACGCGGCGCTGCGCCTCTGCCGCTGCCTGGTGCCCTGCGGGGGTACGGAGCAGGATCCCTTCACGCAGGCGCGTCAACTCCCGAGTGATGTCTCGCGCTGTCTCGGGGCCGGCCAGGAACTCGATGGTGTGCGTGAAGTCGCGGTAGTGGTCGTCCCCGCTGGGCTCGTCCGGCAGGGTGAACATCTTGTACGGGGTGGCGGAGAGCACCAGCACCTTGGCTCGCTCGGTCGCAATGAGCCTTTGCGCGAGGCGCTGCGCGTCGGTGGTCTCAGCGTGGGCGGCGCGGTCCGCGCTGGGGAACAGCTCTTTGAAACGCTGGAACTCGTCCAGGATCACCAGATCGGGTGCAAGCCGCTCGACGGCCACGTGGGCCATCGCCATGCGCAGCGCGCCGATCACGGGGCGCCGGGAGCGCCTGTGCTTGCTGGAGCGGTGCGGGGTGCGCGCCCAGCGCGCCTGGTCCGCCAGGAGATCTTCCCGGAGGCTTCCCCCGAAGGGCCCGCGCTCCGTGTCCACATGCTCGGCGAAGCTCGCCACCAGTTCCGGGTCCAGCTCCGGCCGGCTCTGCTTCCATCGGAGGCGTCGCCGGAAACGATCGAGCTCAACGCCAACGGCGAGGTAACTGGTCCAGGACTGCTTGCGCACCTCCTCGGATCCGAGGACGTGGCGCAGCATCCAGTGCAATAGCGCCCGCTCAGCAACCATGCCGGTGGAATTGCCGAGGTTCAGGGACGTGCCCGGGGTGAAGGCGACGAGTTGCAAACGTTGGTCCGCCTCCCGCCCCAGGGTGGCCGGCAGCATGGTGAGCCGGTCGGCGTTGTCCTGGAGTTCTCCCCCGGTGAGATCGCGGAGCCGGCGCAGGTTCTGCCGGGCGATCTGGGCGTTGGAGCAGATGTAGAGCACGGTGATCGGGCGGCCAGAGTCCCACAGGTGGCCGATCGCTCGGGCAGCAATGCCCTTGGCCACCATGGTTTTCCCCAGCCCGACCTCGTCGGCGACGAGGAACCGCTGCACCGGATCGTCCTCACCCCAGAGCCGGTCGAATCCATGGTTGACGGTGGCACGTTGGAAGGGTTTGAGCCCTGCGAGGATCGCGTCCACGTCCGGCCGCGTCTCGGTCATGGCGCTCTCCTGGCCTGCACGGTCTGCAGCACCACGTCCCACATCTGCAGAAACTCCGCCGGGATGACCTCAGCGGCCTGCGGCATGTCGCGCAGTTCCTGGATCTGACGGGCCACGCTGGCGAGTTGTTGCGGCCCGCGCGCGGCGGCCCTCACCAGGGGTTCGAAGAGCATCAGGGGCGACAGCGCGGCAGCGCCGCCTTCCGGTGCGGGCGCGCCCGTGGCATTCCGGTGGGCCGCATGCTCGGCACCCTCGCTGAGCTGCTGGGGGTCCAGGCCGAGCAGCAACGCCAGGTAGCGCAGCACGCTGCGAGAACTGGAGAGGATCTCCGCGAGTGCGGCCCGGCGCCGATCGAGCGGATCGCCGTCGATGCGCATCATGAGCACGCACCGGCGGGTCACCCTCGCCGCCCCCTCCCCGGCGGTGGTCTCCACCGCGAGGTAGGGGGTGATGTTCACCGGGTCGATCTCCCAGCTCTGGCTCGCCGCCAGGGGGCGCTTCTGTGCGTGCACGGTCATGAGCCACACCCGGGTGTGACCCGGCAGCTCGTCGGGCAGGGCCCAGGTGAGGTGGGCGCGCACGCGGTGTTCGTCGAGCGGAGTGACCTCAAGGCGTGGGCGCTGCCGCGCCAGGGCTCGGTGGAACTCCTCGAGCTGGCGGTTGGTCGCGATGGCCGGGTCGCTCTCGCCGTTCTCCGTCTGTGGCGTGAAGGGCTGCAGCACGCGGGCGAGCCCGGGGTGGTCGTCGTCGCCGAGGACGGCGCGCACGCCACAGGTGGTGGTGGGGCCGGTGAGCACGGCGCCCATCTCCATGCCACCACCCCAGGCCTGTGTGGTGAGGTTGGCGCTGCCGGTGACGGTCATGGACTGGCCGCCGGGCAGGTCCAGCACCACCGTCTTGGCGTGCAGCCCATCGAGACCGGTGGAGAAGGTGTCGCCGTCCTCGCCGACGACGGCGGTGAACCCGTCGAGCGCGTGCGTGGGCTCGGCGTCGTCGTCCGTCTGTTCCACGCCGCGATGCAGCACGTGGGCGGACCATCCGGCCAGGCCATGCCGCCCGAGCAGGTTCAGGGATTCAGCGCGCGAGACGAGAGTGGCGTCGTCGGCGGCGCCGCGCAGGTTGCGCAGCGTCTCTCTCGAGAGGAATGGGCTGATCGCGAGGATGCGGTCAGGGTTTGCGGGGAAGGGCCATGTCCGGGCGTCGTCGAGTCCGAGCGGGAGCAGTGAGCCGCCGGTAAACGGCTCCGGGGCAGCCAGTGACACGGTTCGCAGGGTCTCCGCCAGGTCGGTGATGGCGGTCCGCCGGGCCTCGCGAAGCGGCGCGGTCGCGAGGCCCGGGAGCGTGGCGATGAGGTCGGCTGCCGGGGTGGCGGGGATAGCGCCGTGGGGGTCCTCGTCGAGGACGAGGATGGTGTCCCAGGAGTTGTCAAGGGTGAGGTTGCGGCTGGAGATGAGCAGGCGGTGGTGCAGGGCGCCGGAGTGCTCGTGGATGTACCGCACCGCCCAGATCTTGGGGTGGAACAGGTGGCCCTCGCGCGGCGGCAGCACCTCGCAGATGCTGTCTTCGAGGAAGGCGTGGATCCGACTGTGGCTAGCCGGCACGTGGATGCCGCCGGCCTGGACGAACACGGTGGTGTGCTGGACGTGCCGTTCCACGGCGTCGAGCAAGCTCACGGGGTCCGCCGAGGCGAGTGTGCCGGCGTCCTCGACGCCACCCAGGGTGAAGGTCATGGGCGCGAGCAGCATCGCCGTGAGGTTCAGGGAGTAGGTGGTGGCCACGGCCTGCTCGACCCGGTACTCCGGGGGCGGTTGCAGGGCGTCGGTGAGCAGGACGGTGGTGTCCGGAGCGAGCATCAGCCGGCCTCCTGCGCGTCGTAGAGGTCTTGGAGGTGGCTGCGCGCGACTGGCCAGCGAAAGTCGTAGCGGTCGGTGCCACTCGCCCCGGACCACGCATCGAGCGCGCGCTGGTTGCCGGGTGCCAGCCTGGCCCGGCTGCCCTTCTTCTCGCGTTCGCGGGCCCGGATGCGGTCCCGAAGCTCACGGCTGACTGTCAGCTCGGTCGCTGACGTGGCGTTGGCGACGGCGTCGGCCCAGATGCCGAGGAACTCCTGGGTGGTGCGGGAGACCTGGCCTCCCCGGTCGGCGACCATGCGCCAGATGTGAGTGCGCTCCTGGGCGTTGAGTGGGGCCCGTTGCGCTTCGTCGAACCACTCGTGCAGCCGTTCGGTGTAGACGTCGATCAAGCTGCCGCCCTGCCGGGCGTGTTTGCTGGTGGCTTCCGCGAGCATGAGGTTGTAGAGCAGGTTGACGCCGTGGGCGGTGATCGCGAAGCGCTCGGCTCGACCAACGATCCCGTCCAGTAACGGCGGAAGCTCCGATCGGATGGCCGGGTCCCAGGCTGCCTTTGGTGCCATTGTCGCGTCGGTCCACGTGGTGGGGCGGTGGGTGGCCAAGTGGGAGAGGAGCGTGCCCGCGGTGGTGCGGGTGATCGCCTCGGTCAGGTACTGCGCGTCCTCAGCACGGAGAGCGAACTGGGCCTTGTGCAGCAGCCTCTCGGGCGGGTCGGGCAGGCGGGGGTCGAGTCCGGTGGGGGTGACTGGCGGGTTCAGCTCGGGATCGTCGGCGCGTGGGGAGGCGCGCAGCTCTTCGCGACGCAGCAGCTCTCGCTCGAAGTAGCGCCGCACGGTGAAGCCGGGTTCGAAGATCCCCCAGCGGGCGATCATCCCCCAGTAGACGGCGCTGGGCCGGCGTTGGAGGTTCCTGCCGGCCTCGCGGCCGATGACGCCTGTGCTCTCGCCGCCTCGCTTCAAGGCTTCGATGAGCCGGTACTCGGACTCGCGGAACGTGGCCATCATCTCCGGGACGGACTGCCGATGGGATGCGGTCTGCAGCAGCCACGGGATGAAGAGGGCGTAGCGCAACCGCGTGTGCAGGGTGGAGGTGCCGGGAAAGAGCGTGCCCGAGAACGCGTCCCGGATGCCGCCGAGGCCGAGGTCGTCGATAGTCCCCTCGTCGCGGAACTGGTCGACCGCCTCCATCATCCGGCGTCGCTGCTCGGCGTCGATAGCGAGCCAGCCGAAGGAGGAGGTCACGCTAGGCGATTCTGGCACGCTGCTACGAGATTCCAGGTTGCCCAGGGCTCAAAGCAGCTCGTTCGTCCTCAATCCTGGGAGTTGTACTTTGAGCACAAGACGGACACCCGAGCGCCGGCGACCAGATCTACCAGGGACGTGGCGAGCGCCAAGTCGGCCGGCATAGCGCGATCGACCTGCCACCGGGCGGCGGACGTCTCGAAACGAGCAGGTGTCATCCGACAAGGGCTGCGACTTCGTCACCTTGCTCGGACGGGCTGCGGTGCGCCATCCACACCACGACGTCCAGGATGCGCAGGGCGGAGATCTCGTCGGTGAGCCCGGCCTTCTCGCGTAGCACCAGCATGTCGCGGTGGAGACGCTGGTTGTCTGCCGCAAGGTTGTCGCGCCAGATGCGCCACTGAGCGCCGGAGTTCTTGAGTCCGAAGGCACGCTGAATCACCGAGTCCCACACGGGAATCAGCGGTGGACGCTTGCGTGCCATCAGCTTGCTGACGGTAGTGGGCCCGACCCCGCGAAGCTGGTAGAGGTGGCTCCAGAGCTGAGCTGCCACCCCTCCGGCAGCCAAGGTCTCTGGATCGGCGTCCACAAGGTCAAGATCCGTGGGGAGCTTAGCCAAGTGCGCACTGGCCACCTCGGAGAACTCGTCGTCTTCGAGTAGCCTTTGGGACGCCCACCCCGGCAATCTGATCGAAAGCATCGACAAGGAAACGATATCCTCAGCGGTGACTCTGTCGGCGTTGGCTGGACTGTCGCCGCCACCCCCGAGCCGCTCGAACCGAGAACCGGTGAAAGCAGCAGAGCCGTCAAGCCCGAAATAGCGCCGTAGCAAGCCGACAGCGCGCTCTCGGTGGTCGGGAAGCAGAATGACAGGAACCGATGGCATCCAGGGGTCCTCATCGTTGGGGACAGTTGTCGACCTCACCCTAAAGGGCCATCTCCAGTGCCAGTGCTGCTCGCACGGTCGCCCTCGTGACTAGCGACTTGCGCCTACTCGACGTGGCACTCTCCACCTACGCTCGGCCATGAGCCGAAGACCCGTCATCGGAGACGAGTGAGGCGATGTAGCGATTAAGGCCGTTCGATACCTCATCCTTCGTCCCATCTCGAGTCCGCCGCTTAGCTACTTTCGCACTCCACGGTCCGTAAGCTGACCCCAGGGCGTGACTCCTCCGCCCACCTCCAAGGATGCAGGAACACGGTGCACGAAGGTCTCTACGAAACGCTGGTCACTCAGGCCCTCGCCCAGCAACTGACCACGCTCCCGCCGAAGCGGCGAACACTGGAGCAGCACCTTGACTCCGCCGACGCACCAGAAGTGTTGTCCCGCTACCTCGCAGGCGAGCTCCAGCGAACACTGTCAGCGACCAAGGACCCTGAGCGGAGGCTGGCACTGGTCAACCGTCTCCTTGCCCAGATCGAAGCCGTCGATGCCCCCGTGGCCACACCAGCGCGACAGCTCTACGCCGTCCACGAGGCGCAGGCCCCCACTTCAATCATTGACCGCCCGCGCACTCCACTATCGGATGCCGCACTGCTGACGAACGCCAAGGGCGACCCTAACCTCGGCGCCGAGCTCCGCTCGGAGTTCGGGTCGGCAGAACAGGTTGACCTGCTCTGCGCGTTCGTCCGATGGACGGGCCTGAGGCTGCTCGAAGAGCCGCTGCGAGCGTTCACTGAGCGCGGTGGCCAGTTGCGCGTCATCACCACTACCTATGTCGGCGCCACTGAGCGGCGCGCACTGGACTGGCTGGTCGACGAGATCGGGGCACACGTCAAGGTGCAGTACGAGCTCAACCGCACCCGCCTCCACGCGAAGTCGTGGCTGTTTCGCCGTGCCACCGGTTTCGACACCGCCTACGTGGGCTCGTCGAACCTCTCGACGGCGGCCCTACTCGACGGCGTGGAATGGAACGTGCGGCTGTCCGCCGTCGCCACGCCCTCGCTGCTGCACAAGTTCGATGCGACCTTCGAGACGTACTGGAACGATGCGTCCTACGTTGACTACCACCCAGCGCAGGACTCCGAACGGCTCGATGCCGCTCTCGCCGAGGCCTCCGGGCGCACTACTCGCGGAACCGCGCTCAACCTCTCAGGCCTGCAGGTCCGGCCTTACCCGCACCAACAGCAGATCCTCGAACAGCTCGAGGTGGAGCGCACCGTCCATGACCGCCACCGCAACCTCGTCGTCGCGGCGACGGGCACCGGCAAGACCGTGGTAGCGGCCCTGGACTACAAGAACCTCACAGCCGACGGCCACCGCCCACGGTTGCTGTTCATTGCCCACCGGATCGAGATCCTGCAGCAGGCATTGCGTACTTACCGCGAAGTACTCGGAGACGGCTCGTTCGGTGAGCTGTGGGGGCAGGGTTACCGCCCTGAGCACTGGCAGCACGTCTTCGCGACCATTCAGTCCTTCACTCGTTCCACCGCTGAACTAGCGCCTGAGTCCTTCGAGGTAGTCGTCGTCGACGAGTTCCACCACGCCCACTCCGCCACCTACCGCCGGCTCCTGTCGTACTTCACGCCCTGCGAGTTGCTCGGTCTCACCGCCACCCCAGAGCGCACCGACGGGATCGACGTTGCCGAGGAGTTCTTCGACGGGCAAACCGCGGCAGAGATTCGCCTGTGGGACGCACTCGAGGCCGAGCTACTCAGCCCGTTCCACTACTTCGGGATCGCAGACAACGTCGACCTCAGTTCGGTCAGCTGGCGGCGCGGCGGGTACGACCACACCGAACTGGAGAACGTTTACACCGGCAATGACGCCCGCACCCTGATCATCCTCAAGGAGCTGAAGGACAAGATCACCGACCCTTCGACCATGCGCGCCTTGGGCTTCTGTGTGGGGGTTCGTCACGCTCAGTACATGGCGGAGAAGTTCACCGCTGCCGGGATCCCTGCGCGCGCCGTCTCGGGTGAGAGCTCTAATGAGGACCGCGGTCAGGCACTGAGCGACCTGCGGAAACGTCGGGTCAACATTCTGTTCACCGCGGACCTCTACAACGAGGGCATCGACCTCCCTGAGGTAGACACCGTGCTGTTCTTGCGACCCACTGAGAGCGCCACCATCTTCCTGCAGCAGCTCGGTCGCGGACTGCGGTCTTCGCCGGACAAGGCTGTGCTCACCGCGCTCGACTTCGTGGGCCATCAGCGCAAGGAGTTCCGCTTCGATCGCCGCTTTCGCGCTCTGACTGGAGCTACCCGTCGCGGTCTGCGCGACCAGATCGAGCACGGCTTTCCTTTCCTGCCCTCCGGCTGCCAGATCGTGCTGGACCGTCAGAGCCGGCAGACCATCCTGGGCAACATCAAGTCCCAGACTCAGCACCGCTGGCGCACGCTGGTCAGCGAGCTCAAGGCCCTGGCAGCAATGAGGGGCGCCGATGTTTCGCTGGCCACGTTCCTCCACGAGGGCGACATCGAACTCGCCGACGTGCTCAAGCCCGGCAAGGGCTGGACCCAACTCCGCCGGGACGCCGGCCTCCCCGTGCCAGCACGCGGCCCTCGGCACGAGGAAGTGGTGCGCCGCGCGGCCGCGATTGCTCACGTTGACGATCCCGAGCGGGCCGACGCCTACCTCCGCCTCCTCAGCGATGGCGCGCCCTCGTATACCGACTTGAGCGAGCGCGATCGGCGGTACGCCCGGATGCTGTTCTTCAGCATCTGGCCCGACCGCGGCGACTTCCCGGCGGACCCCGCCGCGCCGGACGACCTCTACACCGACGGACTCGAAGCATTTCATGCCGAACCGGCGGCAAAAGCCGAGCTCAGCGAGATCATCGGGATCGGTCGAGCCGGCATCCGGCATCTGCCCGGGGAGCTGGCTGGCCCTCTTGCCGTGCTGGGACTCAAGACCCACGCGCGCTACAGCCGCGATGAGATCGTGGCCGCACTCGACCACGCCGGGCCGGAGCGACGAGCCGACAGCTTCCGGGAGGGCGTGCTGTTCTCCGAGCCGTGGCAGGCCGACGTGTTCTTTGTAACTCTGCGAAAGTCTGAGCGCGATTACTCTCCCACCACCATGTACAACGACTACGCGATCAGCCCCGAGCTCTTTCACTGGGAGTCCCAGTCGCGCACCTCGATCGCCTCGCCGACCGGCCAGCGATACCTCCACCACCGCGAGCGCGGCACCCACGTGCTGCTGTTCACCCGTGAGCACAAGCAGGACACGCTTGGCGCGGCGCCTTACCTTTTCCTGGGCCCCGCGGACTACGTCAACCACACCGGTGAGCGCCCCATCGCCATCACCTGGCGGCTACACCGACAGCTGCCGACCGACGCCTTCCGGACCGCGGCAGTCGCGACGGCGTAGGAGGTGGCACCGAATCCGGTATGTGTGCGGTCCCTGGAGTCCCTTGGCCGTCGCTCCCCAGGTCACGAACGGGGACGCGGTCTACGAACACACCAGAGGGCCTGCTCCTCGACGATCATCTGAAACACCCTGAGCGCCCTCGAGCCGGGGATGTCGTTGCCATCTCCGCTGACGACGCCCAGCCGAGTGGCTGTCATCGTGCCAGATCGCCCACTTGATGCCTGGCAATCCAGCCGCGGTCGCAACCCCTGCGGCGCCTGTGGCGGCGGACGAGACGACTTTTGATCAGCCGGCATAAGCTCGTGCTTGCCTAACGACCCGTAGTCGCGCCCTACCATTGAGCGAACCGCCGCCCGCTCCTACCAACTAGCCCACCGCCAGGCGATATTCTGTCCGTGTGGAGATTCCTACGACTGTCAGCCAGGTAGTCGTGCTGGTCGCAATACTGCTGCCTGGCCTTGTTTTTGCCGCGGTCCGCTCAGGACTTCGCGGCTATCTCCTTGACGACGTCACTCCCGGAACACGCGTCGCACAGGCGCTACTCGCAGGAGTCGTCTTCGACCTATTCTACGTAATTGCACTCGGCCCTCAGCTCGTGAACCGCGTCGGAACGCCCGACTTTCAGAACCCGCGAGAAGTTGCACTTATCGTCGCCGTGCTAGGCGTTATCACACCCGCAGCAGTAGCCTACCTCCTCTTCGGGCGCCCCTTTCACTGGAAATTCTACATCGTACCAATCGCGACCTCCCGTTACAGTCGGACGCCGTCCGCCTGGGATTTCAAATTGCCGCATGCCGGGGGCGCCTTCGTCCGGATTCACCTACCCGACGGATCCTTGATTGGGGGCTGGTGCGGCAGTAACTCCTTTGTGAGCACCTATCCACATTCGCGCGACATCTACCTCGAAAGTCAGTGGGAGTTGAGCCCTTCTGGCGAGTTCAAGGACAAGATGCCAAACACTGGCGGCGTCTGGACATCAGTCCCCGATGGAGCGATCATTACCTTCACGAAGACCACCACGACTGAGGAGCCTAACAATGGAAGACCCCAAGCGGTATAGCCAAAGGATTGCGGAAGGCGCAAGTCCAACCGACACCTTCGGCGCACGACTAACACAACAACAACCGAAAGGAACGAAGGGAGCCCAAACAGCCACTCAGACCTCAGAACCGAGCCAGTCACCTCCTGGCGGGACTGGAATTGTGAACACCAAGAAGTAGGCCGGCCGCTATCGGCGCCCATAGCGCGCTATCACTACATGGATCGCAAGCCGCATGCCCAGCGGCGCTCGCGGGCAACAACCAGCTGGCGAGCGTAATCGTGGGTATCACGTTCAACCGAGGGTGCTCCGGACGAGATCGGATGAGGCTGCCGCACCCCACCGCCGCACTCCGGTGACCACGAGTGTCGGACCTGCCTGCTAGACAAGGTGCTAGCCCGGCGAACCCGGGAACCTTGGGAAGGAGCCGCTATGGCCAAGTCAGTCTTCTACTCGTTCCATTACGACAACGATGTGTACAGAGTGCAGTTGGTTCGCCAGATCGACGCGCTGACAGGGGCGCCGGAGATCACCGGGCAAAACTGGGAGGAGGTGCGCTTCAAGACTGAAGCAGCCATCCAGAATTGGATCGACAAGGAGATGAACTACAAGAAGGCCGTAATCGTCCTCATCGGTCGGCGGACCGCTAAGCGACAGTACGTGCAGTACGAGGTCGAGCGCGCCTGGTCGATGAAGAAGCCGCTGCTGGGAGTGCGCATCCACGGACTGGCCTCACTCAGTGATGGGCCTGACTCAGCCGGCGATGACCCGTTCACGGCACTGGGTATGACCGGCGTCCCTGTTTTCGATCCCACGCAGAAGGACTGTTACGGGAGAATCGACACGAAGGCGACCTTCAACGAACTGCGCCGGCAATTGCCCTACTGGGCTGAGCAGGGCGTCGTCAGATGGCCTTAACGGTCGCGGACTGCCCCTTCTGTGAGATCGTCCTGCGGGACGATCCCGATGCCCGTGAGGTCTACACGGATAAGCACGTTGTTGCGTTCTTCCCCACCGAGCCTGCCGTCCTCGGCCATACCATGGTGGTTCCTCGAAAGCATATGGCGGATATCTGGGAACTGGACGAAGAGACCGCAGCACACATGGCACGTGCCACAGTGCGCCTCGCAGGAGCGATCCGAGAAGCCGTTCACCCCGAAGGCTTGAATGTCATCCAGTCGAACCGGAAAGCAGCAACCCAGACCGTACTCCACCTTCACGTGCACCTCGTCCCACGCTGGGAGGGTGACGCCATGGGCCGAATCTGGCCGGAGGGGACGTCCTACAGCGAGGACCAGAAGGACCGGACTTTGCGTGCCGTTCAAGAGGCATGCAGGAGAATCGGTGCACATTGAGCGAACCCAAGCACGAGCGTGACCCTGAGGACACGCGAAAACACCTCGACTTCATCCAGGCTGTCGTCACTCGGATGTCCGCAGCCTCGTCCACGGCGAAGGCGTGGCTTTTACCCGTGGTCACGGCCGCCTATGGCTATGCCCTGACACAAAAGGATGACTCAATAGCCCTCCTCGCCCTCGGGGCGACGCTATTGTTCGCCTACTTGGATGCCAATTATTTAAGGCAGGAGAAGCGCTTCCGCAGCCTATACAGAGCCGTCGCTGAAGGAAAGCACGACATCGCCCCCTTTTCCCTTCGTCCCGAAGATATACCCTCGGACTTCTCCAAGAAGGACAAGGGCGACTGGCCAGGTAAGACACCAAAGTGGATCAATCGCCTGCTGCCCGGACCAAGCGTGTGGCTCTCATGGTCGATCATGCCCTTCTACCTTCCAATGGCTCTCGTCGGCATCGGGATTTTCTCCTAAACCGGACGTTTGCGCCCCTGCCTACTTACTATCGAGCGCACCTCAATCACAAAACCGGTTTGGTAGAGAGCGCGGCTATTAGGCCTTTATGTATGGTTCAGTTACGGCGACGAGCGCGGGCCGTAGAGCTTCCCAAACCAAGGGGAGCCCCTGCGGACGTTCACCGAGCGCGGCGGACGACTGCGGGTCATCACCACCAGTTGCAAATTGCACAAGGGCTACCGAGCGGCTCGCACTGGACGGGCTGGGCGACGAGATCGACGCGCATGCAAAGGTGGGACTGAAAACCCACATGCACTACCGCCACGCTCGACCACGCCGACCTAAGCGGTGAATGAACGGCCGCGCACGGGCGTGATGCTAAACGAGTAATGGCGGGCAGCGCCGCCTACCGACGCTCAGCGCACAATGACGTAACGCGCCCGTCACCCCCGCTCCGCCACCAACCCTCGCCGCTCGGCGTACCGCTGGTGCACCTCGGGCGTAGCCTCGGCCTCCACGGTCTTCGCCTTGGAAGCGCTCCACTGCGGCGGGGCGTCTCCCCCGGCCAGCACCCAGGCGGCTTGCCGCGCTGCGCCGTCGGCCACGTACTCCCCTGGCTCGGGCACCTGCACCGCCCGTCCGAGGATCGCCGGGGCGATCTGCTGGACGGCCCGCGAGCGCGCCGCGCCGCCGATGAGCTGGATGCTCTCCACTGGCACCCCCAGCCCGGTCACCGCCGCCAAACCATCGGCCTGACCGCACAACAGCCCCTCGACCGCAGCGCGCGCCAGGTTCTCCCGCGTCATCGAGGACAGCGACATGCCCAGCAAAGACCCCGTCGCCTTCGGCAGGTTGGGGGTGCGCTCGCCCTCCAGGTACGGGATGTGCGTCAGCCCGCCGGCGCCCGGCTCCGCGGCCAGCGCGAGCTCGGCCAGGCCGGCGTGGTCCACAGCCAGCAGCCGTGCCGCGGCGTCCAGCACCCGGGAGCCGTTGAGCGTCACCGCCAGTGCCAGGAAGCGCCCCGTGGCGTCGGCGAAACCGTTCACCGTGCCAGAAGGATCATCGATCTGCTGCTCTGACACCGCCGAGACCACCCCGGAGGTACCCAGCGAGAGCGCGACGTCGCCGTCGGCCATCCCCAGACCCAACGCCGCGGCGGCGTTGTCGCCGGCGCCCGGACCGAGCACCAGGTGGCCCAGGCCCGCCGCCTCGTCACCGCGCCCGGCCTCCTCAGCCGGGCCCAGCACCCGCGGCAGCACGATGTGCTCGGCGTCGCGGCGCAGCGCCATCCCCAGCAGATCGCGCCGGTACTCGTTCGCCACGGCATCGAAGTAACCGGTGCCGGAAGCATCGGAACGGTCGGTGGTGAGCTGATCCAGGGAGGTGGCTCCGGCCAGCTTCCAGGTGAGCCAGTCGTGCGGCAGCGCCACCGCCGCCACCTTCGCGGCGTTCTCCGGCTCGTGGTCGGCCAGCCAGCGCAGCTTGGTCACGGTGAGCGAGGCCACCAGCACCGAGCCGATCGCCCCGGACCACGCACCCGGCCCGGCCGCGGCGTCGCCGTGCAGCTGCTCGCCGAGCTCGGCGATCAGGTCCGTGGCGGCACCGGCGGAGCGGGTGTCGTTCCACAGCAGCGCCGGGCGGATCACCTCCCCCGCGGCGTCGAGCACCACCATGCCGTGCTGCTGCCCGCCCACCGAGGCGGCCGCGACGTCGTCCAGCCCGCCGGCTGCGGCGATCGCCGCCTGCAGCGCATCCCACCAGGCATCGGGATGGACCTCGGTGCCCTCGGGGTGCGGGGCCTGGCCGAAGCGCACCAGCGCCCCGGTCTCGGCGTTGCGGATGACCACCTTGCAGGACTGCGTCGAGGAATCGATCCCCGCGACCAGAGTCGTCATTGGCTCTCTTTCTTCTTATGCCGAGAGTGAGGGATGGGCGGCGAACAGCAGCCCATCCCTCACTCTCAGCGCCGGCTGGTGCCCTGGAGCAGCTGATGCCCCGGAGCAGCTGGTGCCCAGGAACAGCCGGCGCGCTGGAGCGGCCGGCTCTGCGCCCAGTCTCAGCCGACGAGGTGCTTGATGGCCAGCTGGTTGAGCTTCACGAAGCCGAAGTTCCGCTCCGCGGCCTTCTCCACGTCGAACTCCTCGTAGGTGGAGCGGTCCGCGAGGAAGTCGGCCAGCGACTCGCCGCCGCCCAGGGTGGGCTCGCCGAGCTCGAAGATGCCGGAGTAGCGCATGGCCTCCTGCACCTCGGGGTCTTCGCGGTAGGCCTTGGCCTTGGCGGCCAGCAGCTCCACCATCTCCACGTTCGCGCGCGCGGAGTCCCACACGCCCTCGAAGTGCTCGGTGCGCGAGGGCTTGTAGTCGAAGTGGAACCAGCCCTCGTAGTCGGGCCCGCCGCCGGGGAAGCCGTTGACCAGCAGGTCGATGGTGAAGAAGGCCGAGCCCAGGTCACCGTGACCGAAGACGAGGTCCTGGTCGTACTTGATGGAGCGCTGGCCGTTGAGGTCGATGTGGAAGAGCTTGCCCGCCCACAACGCCTGCGCGATGCCCTGGGTGAAGTTCAGCCCGGCCATCTGCTCGTGGCCCACCTCGGGGTTCAGGCCCACGATGTCGCCGTTGTCGAGCTGGGCGATCAGGCCCAGCGCGTGACCGATGGTGGGCAGCAGGATGTCGCCGCGGGGCTCGTTCGGCTTGGGCTCCAGCGCGATGCGCAGGCCGTAGCCCTTCTCCTTGATATAGGCGGCCACGGTGTCGATGCCCTCGGCGTAGCGCGCGTGCGCGGCGTAGAGGTCCTTGGCGCCGTCGTACTCCGCGCCCTCGCGCCCGCCCCACATCACGAAGGTCTCCGCGCCCAGCTCGGCGGCGCGGTCCACGTTGCGCAGCAGCTTGCGCAGGCCGAAGCGGCGGATGGCGCGGTCGTTGGAGGTCAGGCCGCCGTCCTTGAACACCGGGTGGGAGAAGGTGTTGGTGGTGATCATCTCGATGGTCAGGCCCACCTCGTCGGCCACCTGCTTGAAGCGGTCGAAGTAGGGCTGACGCTCGGACTCGTCGGTGCCAAACGGCGCGACGTCGTCGTCGTGGAAGGTCACGCCGGTGGCGCCGGCTTCCTTGAGCTTGGGCAGGTAGTCCCAGGGGTCCAGGGCCGGGCGCGAGGCCGAGCCGAACTGGTCCTGAGCCGGCCATCCCACGGTCCACAGGCCGAAGGAAAGCTTCTCGGTGGGGGCTGACTGACGCACCATTGCGCGACTCCGATCGTGTCGTCTACGTCGGCGCACCAAGCCGGCGCACCGGGTCCCGCTCGCAGCGCGGCGGGGTTTGTTGTTCGGTACAACTATAACCCTCGAGCCGCTACAGTCAACAGATGATCGCAGCGGATTCGGCCCGGCAGTCCACCCTGCGCGAGCACAACCTCGCGCTGGTGTGCGGGGCGATCTTCGCCGGGGACGCCCCCTCCCGCGCGGGCGTCGCCGCCGCCACCGGATTGACCCGATCCACCGTCTCGCGGCTGGCCGACGAACTCATCCAGGCCCGCCTGGTGGCCGAGCAGCCCGCAGCACTCGGCCGCCCCGGCCGCCCGGCCGTGCCGCTCACCCCCGCAGCCGGCACGGTGGCCGGACTCGGCCTGCACGCGAACGTGGACTACCTCGCCGCCCGCGCGGTGGACCTCACCGGCGCCGTGCTGGCCGAGGAGCGCCTGGACACCGACTCCGCGGACTCCCACCCGCCCGAGGTGCTCGCGCGCCTGGCGGAGCTGGGGAAGGCGGTGCGCGACCGCGCCGAACAGGCCGGAGCCACCGTGGCCCAGGCGGTGCTCGGACTCCCCGGCCTGGTGGACCCGGCCGGCCGGCTGCTGGTGGCCCCCAACCTCGGCTGGCACGAGGTCCGCCCCGCCCCGCTGCTTGCCGAGGAACTCGGCGTCTCCGTCACCGTCGCCAACGACGCGCACCTGGCCGCCTACGGCATCGCCCGGGAAGCCCCCGGCCGCATGCGCGAGGGCTGGGCTTCCTTCATCTACCTCGCCGGCGACGTCGGCGTCGGCTCCGCCCTGGTGGAGGACGGGCGCGTGGCGCTGGGCCGGCACGGCTGGTCCGGGGAGATCGGGCACGTGTGCGTGGACCCGGCCGGCCCGCCCTGCCACTGCGGGGCACGCGGCTGCCTGGAGGCCTACGCCGGACGACGCGAACTGGAGACCCGCCCGGCCGCCGAAGTCGCCCGGGCCCTCGGCATCGCGCTCTCCTCGGCCCTGAACGTGGTCGACGCCGCAGCAGTGGTGCTCGGCACCGGTTTCGTGCCGGTCTTCGACCAGCTCCGCCCCGGGGTGGAGGCGGAACTGTTCACCCGTGTGCTCGGCGGGCCCTGGGCGGAGGTCGCCCTGCACCCGGCCCCCGATGATGCGCTGCCCGCGGCCACCGGCGGGGCCTACCGCGCCCTGGAGGCCGTGATCACCCACCCGGCCGCTCGCATCGGCCTCAGCACCGAGACAGCATGACGGCCTGAGCGGATCCTCCGCTCAGGCCGTCAGGTGCTGCTGCCAGATCAGCGCTCGCCCTGCGCGCGCTTCTTGTTCCAGACGTCGAAGGCCACGGCCAGCACCAGCACCACACCGCGCACCACGTTCTGCGTGGACTGGTCGATGCCCAGGATGGACATGCCGTTGCTCATCACCGCCATGATCAGACCACCGACGATGGCCCCGTGGACCGTACCGATACCACCGGTGACCGCGGCGCCACCGATGAAGGCCGCGGCGATCGCATCGAGCTCGAACATGTTGCCCGCCGCGGGCTGGGCGGAGTTCGAGCGCGAGGAGTACACGATCCCGGCCACGGCGGCCAGCATGCCCATGTTCACGAAGAGCAGGAAGTTCACGCGCACCGTCTTCACGCCGGAGAGCTTCGCGGCGGCGAGGTTGCCGCCCATGGCGTAGATGTTGCGCCCGAAGACCGTCTTCTGCGTGACGAAGCCGTAGATCAGCACCAGCGCCGCCAGCAGGATCAGCACGATCGGCAGGCCGCGAGCGTTCGCCAGCCGCCAGGCGAAGGCCATGATGATCGCGGAGACCGCCAGGACCTTGAGCAGGAAGAGCGGGATGGACTCCACCGGCTGGAAGTACTCCAGCTTGCGGGCCCGGGTGCGCCACTGATTCACCGTGAAGCCCACCGCCGCCACGCCGCCGATCACCAGTGTGAAGACGTCATACCCCGGCCCGCCGAGCAACCCGTTCAGGAACCCGCCGGCGATCTGCTGATACTGCTCGGGGAAGGGCGAGAGCGAACGGGACTCCAGCACCTGAAGGGTCAGGCCGCGGAAGATCAACATGCCCGCCAGGGTCACGATGAAGGCCGGGATGCCGACCACCGCCACCCAGAACCCTTGCCACACTCCCACTAGCGCCCCGGTGAGCAAGGCCGCCAGCACGCCCACCCACCAGGGCATGCCCTCACGGATGGTCACCACCGCCGCGACCGCGCCGGTCAGCGCCACCACCGATCCGACCGAGAGGTCGATATGGCCGGCCACGATGATCATCACCATGCCGATGGCCAGGATCAGGATGTAGGAGTACTGCAGCACCAGGTTGGTGAGGTTGCCCGGGCTCAGCAGGCGGCCGTCGGTCAGGAAGGTGAACAACGCGACGATGAAGACGAACGCGATGTAAATGCCGCTCTGCCGCAGGTTGCGGGTGAGCAGTTCGAGCGGCTTCGCGATCGCGCCCATCAGTCGTTCTCCTTCGTCATGAGTTCCATCAGGCGCTCCTGGTTGGCGTCCTGAACAGCGAGCTCCCCGGTGATCCGGCCAGCGGAGAGGGCGTAGATGCGGTCACAGATGCCGATCAGCTCGGGCAGCTCGGAGGAGATGACGAGCACCGCCTTACCGGACTCGGCGAGCTTGGTGATCAGCTGGTAGATCTCGAACTTCGCCCCGACGTCGATGCCGCGGGTCGGTTCGTCGAGGATGAGGACGTCCGGCTCGGTGTACAGCCACTTGCTGAGCACCACCTTCTGCTGGTTCCCGCCGGAGAGCTTGCCGGCGAGCGCCATCACCGAGGGCGCCTTGATGTTCATGTCGCGCCGGTAGTTCTCCGCGACCGAGATCTCCTCGTTCGCGTTGATCCAGCCGAAGGGCGCGACCTTCTTCAGGTTCGCCGAACTGATGTTCTTGCGAATGTCCTGGATGAGGTTCAGCCCGTACTTCTTCCGGTCCTCGCTCACGTAGGCCAGGCCGTGCGAGATCGCCTCGGCCACCGAACGGGACTGGATCTCCTTACCCCGGAGGTAGGCCCGGCCGCCGGTGTACCGGCCGTAGGACTGCCCGAAGAGGCTCATGGCGAGCTCGGTGCGGCCGGCGCCCATCAGCCCGGCGATGCCCACGATCTCGCCCGCCCGCACGTGCAGCGAGGCGTTCTCGACCACCACGCGGCCGGCCTGGGTGGGATGCATGACGGTCCAGTCCTCCACCCGGAAGACCTCCTCCCCCAGGCGCGGCGTGCGCTGGGGGTACATGTCCGTCATGTCGCGGCCCACCATCCCGCGGATGATGCGGGCGGTGAGGTCACCCTCGGGGGCGCTGGCGCCGTGCATGGTGATCCGCTCGACCGTGGAGCCGTCGCGGATCACGGTGGTGGCATCGGCGATCGAAGCGATCTCACCGAGCTTGTGGGAGATCATGATGCTCGTGATGCCCTGGCCGCGCAGGGCGCGCAGCAGGTCCAGCAGGTGCTCGGAGTCGTCGTCGTTCAAGGCCGCGGTCGGCTCGTCCAGGATGAGGAGCTTGACCCGCTTCGAGAGCGCCTTGGCGATCTCGACGAGCTGCTGCTTGCCCACCCCAAGGGTGCTGACCTTGCTGACCGGGTTCTCGTTCAGCCCGACCTTGGCCAGGAGCTTCGCAGCCTCAGCGTTGGTCTTGTGCCAGTTGATGATCCCGGCGGTGGACTGCTCGTTGCCGAGGAAGATGTTCTCGGCGATCGACAGGTGCGGGATCAGGGCGAGTTCCTGGTGGATGATGACGATGCCCTTGTCCTCGGAATCGTTGATCGACCCGAAGCTGACGGGCTCGCCGTCGAAGTGGATCTCGCCCTCGTACGTGCCCGCCGGGTGCACCCCGGAGAGCACTTTCATCAGGGTGGACTTGCCCGCGCCGTTCTCGCCGCAGATGGCGTGGATCTCGCCGCGCGCCACGGTCAGGTTGACGTCGGACAGCGCGACGACGCCGGGGAATCTCTTGGTGATCGAGCGCATCTCGAGGATGGTGCTCATGTGTCCTTCCTCCGGTTGGCGGAGAGGGGAGTGCGGGCCGGCGGCGCGGGGCCGCCGGCCCGCAACGGGGATCAGGCCTGGCCGCTGTCGACCTGCTCCTGGGTGTAGTAGCCGGTGTCCACCAGGGCCTCGGTGATGTTGTCCTGCAGCACCATCTCGATGTCGAGGAGGTAGGACGGCACGACGATCTGACCGTTGTCGTAGGTCTCGGTGTCATTCGCCTCGGGCTCACTGCCCTCCAGGAAGGCCTGGGCGGCAGCCACGGCCTGGTCGGCCAGCAGGCGGGTGTCCTTGAAGATGGTGGAGTACTGAATGCCCTGGTCGATCAGGCTGACCGAGGCGATCTCGGCGTCCTGGCCGGAGACCACGGGCATGCCCTCGTCGATGGTCGGGCCCCAGCCGTCGTTGCGCAGCGCGGTGATGATGCCGCGCGAGAGCGGGTCGGCCGGCGCCAGCACGGCGTGGAGTTCGTCGTCCCCGCTGTAGTGGGTGGTCAGCAGGTTCTCCATGCGTTCCTGCGCGGTCTCCTGCTCCCAGCGCTGGATGGCGACCTGACCGAAGTCGGTCTGGCCCGAGGGCACCTCGAGGGTGCCGTCGTCGAAGTAGGGCTCCAGGGTGTCCATCGCGCCGTCGAAGAAGAAGTGCGCGTTGTTGTCATCGGGCGAGCCCGCGAAGAGCTCGATGTTGAACGGCCCCTCGGGTGCGTCGTCGACCGGCTCGAGGTCGTCGTCCACCAGGCCGAGGCCGTGCAGGATGGAGTTGGCCTGGGCCACGCCCACGGAGTAGTTGTCGAAGGTGACGTAGAAGTCCACGTTCGGGCTCTCGGTCAGCAGCCGGTCGTAGGCGATCACGGGGATGCCCGCGTCGGCCGCGGCCTGGAGCTGACCGGTCAGGGCGGTGCCGTCGATCGAGGCGACGATGAGGACGTCGACCTCGTTGCCGATCATGGTGTCCAGCTGCTGCTGCTGGGTGGGGATGTCGTCGTTGGCGAACTGCAGGTCGACGTTGTATCCCGCCTCCTCCAGACCTTCCTGGACGTTGTTGGCGTCGTTGATCCACCGCTCGTAGGTCTGGGTGGGCATCGCGACGCCGGCGGTGAGATCGCCCGGGTCCTCGGCGTCAGCGTCGGTGTCCGTGTCCGTGTCGGTGTCGGTGTCGGTATCGACGTCGGTGTCCACGTCGGTGTCGCCGCCGCCGGATCCCGCGCCTTCTCCGGCGCACGCGCCGAGAGCGAGGATCAGGGCTGCGCCAGCGCCGAGCGCTGTCATCCTGCTGCTTCGCATGGTTCTTCCTCCTTGAAGTTCCCGCCCTGAGGGCGGTGGTATGCCGTGTGGTGCGCACCCGGTGGCTGGCGGAGTGGTCGTGCAGCCGGGGAGTCCCGTGCTGTGTGGCCTGTGGCTCCTTCGCCTCAGCGTGCCCCCTGAGGGCTGCGCCCCGGGCGGGGCACTGGGGTGATGTTAACAATCACGAGACCCCCTTCGTCAATGCCCTGGCGGGGGTTTTTCGAGAACGGACCGAAAGTCCCGATCGGTGCGGGACGGTCCCGGTCGGCCGATCGACGAGCACTCGTTCGGAGCATGTCGGTGCGGCGTCGTAGCGTGACCTCATGAGTTCCAAGACGCGGGCCCGGCCGGCCTACCGCTGCACCGAATGCGGCTGGACGGCGGCCAAGTGGGTGGGGCGCTGCGGCGAATGCCAGGCCTGGGGCACCGTGGAAGAAGCTGCCGGAGGGGTCGGCGGCGCGGCGGGAAAGACCGGCGGCATCGCAGCTGCGGCCGCCACGGCACCTGGCCGCCCCGCACGGCGGATCAGTGAGATCGGTGAGGACGAGACCGGGGTCCGTCTGCGCACCGGGCTGGGAGAACTGGACCGGGTGCTCGGCGGCGGCCTGGTGCCCGGGCAGGTGCTGCTGCTCTCCGGGGAGCCCGGGGCGGGCAAATCCACGCTGCTGCTCAATGCCGCCGACGCGGTCGCACGCTCCACCGGCCAGCCGGTGCTCTACCTCTCCGGCGAGGAGTCGGTCCAGCAGATCGGCACCCGGGCCGCGCGCATCGGGGCGCGCAGCGAACACCTCTACGTCGCCGACACCACGGATCTCGGTGAGGCCATGGGCCACCTGGAGGCCCTGACCACCGGGCGGGGTGCCGGCGTGGCGCTGGTGATCGTGGACTCGGTGCAGACCCTGGCCTCCGCCGAGATCGAGGGCCGCCCGGGCGGGGTCGCTCAGGTGATGGCCGTGGCCACCGCCTGGACGCGCCTGGCCAAGGCCAGTGGCATCCCGGTCTGCCTGGTGGGCCAGGTGACCAAGGAGTCCACGGTGGCGGGGCCGCGGGCCCTCGAGCACGTGGCCGACACGACCCTGGCGATGGAGGGCGATCGGCAGACCACACTGCGGCTGCTGCGCGCGGTGAAGAACCGCTTCGGACCGGCCGATGAGGTGGCCTGCTTCGAGCAGACCGAGACCGGCCTGGCCGAGGTGGCCGACCCGTCCTCCCTGTTCCGCGGGGTGCGCAGTGAGCCCGCGGCCGGCACCTGCATCACCGTCACCGTGGAGGGGCGGCGCCCGCTGCTGGCCGAGGTCCAGGCCCTGGTGACCCCTACTCCGGCGCCCAACCCGCGCCGCGGCGTCTCCGGCCTGGACTCCTCTCGCGTGTCCATGCTGATCGCGGTCACCGAGCGCCTGGCCGGGGTGCGCCTGCACGACAGGGACGTCTACGCCGCCACCGTCGGCGGGATGCGCTCGAATGACCCCGGCGCGGACCTCGCCGTCTGCCTGGCGATCGCCTCCGCGGCCTCCGAACGCCCCCTGCCGCTGGACGCTGCGGCCATCGGGGAGGTCTCGTTGTCGGGCGACATCCGGCGGGTGACCATGCTCGGTCAGCGCGTGGCCGAGGCCGCGCGGCTGGGGTATCGCCGCATCATCGTCCCGGCCGGCACGAAGGACTCGCTGCCCGGGGGCTCGGGCGGGGGTCGGGGCGGTGCTGGCGGTTCGGGCCGGCACAGCGCCGAGCTGATCGAGGTGGATTCGTTGCGCGAGGCGCTCTCGGCCCTGGGTCGGATGAGCTAGGCCCGCGCGGATGCGCTCACTCGAAGGCGCCGAATCACTCGAAGGCGCCGGCGCGCAGCCGGGCGGCGTCGCGCCGGTACATGGCGGCGTGCTCCCAGAAGTCCGCGCGGCCGGTCTCGGCGGCCCGGGCGTCGGTGAAGGCAGCCAGCGCCTCCAGTCGTTCCGCGGCGACCTCGTGCAGCTCGGCCGGTTCGACGTCGAGCCCGTAGGCCGCCAGCAGCAGCTCCAGCCGGTGGGCCCGCGCCCGGGGAGCATCGGCGAAGCCCGGGGCCTCAGCGAGCCCGGGAGCGTCCTCGGCGTAGGGCACCATCCGGTAGGCGAGGTAGGCCAGATCCCACACGCGCGGCCCGGGTGAGGCCATGTCATGGTCGATCACCCCGGTCAGCCGGCCGGCGCTGACCAGCAGGTTGTAGGGCGCGACGTCGTTGTGGCAGATCACCTCAGCCGGTTCGTGCCGGTCCTGCCGCCAGAGCAGATCGGCGGCCACCAGATCCGTGCTGGCCTCGTGCATGCGCCGCAGCAACGCGGCTGCCTGGCGCAGCAAGTCCTCGCTCCACAGCTGCGCGGGCGGCAGGCCGGCCATGACCCCACCGGGCAGGAAGGTGAGGATTTCCCGGCCGCGCTCATCGACACCCAGGGGCCGAGGGCACTCCGCGATGCCGTGCTCGGCATAGGCCCGCAGCAGGGTGTGCACGGCGGGCGTCCAGGGGCCTGTCACGCGCCGCACCGTCTCGCCCACGCGCACCACCGGATCCATGTTGCCGCCGGTCAGGGGCGTTTCGACCTCATCCTCCATGGGGGGACTGTAGGCAGCGCATCAGTTCTTGTCCCATGGGGTGGACGTGCGGGGCGTCAGGCGGTGCGGTCAACCACCTTGTGCCTATCGATGGATTGGAGCTCAGATGAAGGCTGTTCACGTTGTCGAACCGGGCAAGATCGCGGTGGTGGATGCCGCGCTCCCGGTACCCCAGGCCGACGAGGCGCTCCTGCGTGTGCGGTACGCGGGCATCTGTGGATCCGACCTGCAGACCTTCGCCGGCACTCAACCGTTCGCGACCTACCCGCGCGTGCCGGGCCACGAGTTCTCCGCCGAGGTGGTCGAGGTCAACGGGGACGCCCGGGACTTGACCCCCGGTCTGCTCGTGACCGGCAACCCGTACTTCAATTGCGGTGCCTGCTACTCGTGTCGGCGAGGGCTCGTGAACTGCTGCCAGAACAACGAGACGATGGGCGTCCACCGGGACGGGTCCTTCCAGGAGTACATCGTGATGCCCGTCGATCGGGTACACCCGGCTGCGGGGGTCGATCCGCAGATCGCTGCGATGGTCGAGCCCTTCTCCATCGGCTATCACGCGATGAATCGGGCGCGAGTGACTCGCGGCGACAAGGTCTTGGTGATCGGAGCCGGCGCGATCGGCATGCTCGCCATGGTCTCCGCGCAGGCGAAGGGGGCCGACGTGTGGATCGCAGACGTGCTCCCGGAACGGCTGGAGATCGCGCGGGCAATGGGCGCCAAGGACGCCTTCGACCTCCGGGGCACGGAGATGGCCGACGTGGCGTCCGCCGCCACGGGAGGCGACGGCTTCGACGTCGTTGCCGAGGCGACCGGGCTCCCGGTCAGCTTCCTCAACGCGATCGAGGCGGCTTCCTTCGGCGGAAGGATCGCGCTCATCGGGAACGGGACGCGTGAGGTCACCTTCAACCAGTCGACGCTCATCAAGAAGGAGCTCGACGTCGTGGGCTCACGCAACAGCCTGAACGCCTTCGAGCCGTTGATCCAGCTCCTGCACAATCAGACCGTGGACATCGCACCGATCCGCACGTCGGTCCGCCCGTTCACCGACACGGTCGACGCCATGCGCGATCTGCGTGAGCACCCGGACCGGAACATCAAGGTGCTCATCGAGTTCTGACCGAGCAGACCGCACGCAGCGAGTCGCCGAGATCTGATCCCGGCGCTCGATCAGCCCGCCACCTCGAAGACCGCATTCGCCTCCAGGGCATCCTCGTCCCTGCCGGCCATGGTGGCGCGGGCGCGGTAGGTGCCCGACTGGGCGTAGCCCTGCTCGCCCTCGCATCCCGGTGCCGAGCGCCGCCCGTCCCAGGTGCGGCTCACCTCGGTCTGGTCGCCGGAGGGAAGCAGCAGCATCCGCTCCGACGGCGGGGAACAGTCGTGGGTGGACCAGATCCGGTCCTCACCCGAGTGGACGACGACGCCCAGCGTTCCGGCATCGAGCAGGCAGGCGGCCTCGCCGTCGTTCGCCGCGCTGAGGAGGAAGGTGCGCCCCTCGCTGCCATCGGTGTCCATGCTGACGCTCAGATCCGCCGGATCGCAGGCCTCGGGATCGGAGGCCCCCTCATCCGCATCGTCGGCGTCGTCCTCACCGTCACCTGGATCCGGATTCTGCTCGCCGGAGTCCTCGGTGACCTCGCCGTCGTCGAACAACCCACCGACCTGCCCCACCGCCCAGCTGCCGAGTGCCCACACACCCCACACGAGCAGGCCGAGCACGATCAACAGCACCACCAGGGCCACCAGACGACGACGGCGGATGACCGCCTTGGAGGGCCGCTTCCGGCGCGGTCCGCCAGCGGGCGTGGTCCGCTTACCTGCCGAGGTGTTCACGGGTTGACGCTACGCCGCCGGCCCCAGCGATCCGCGGCTACACGCCGGAAGGGGGCCGCCTATCCCCACTCCGGCCAGCTCAGTGCGCCGCTGGGTCCGCAGACGGAAGTGAGCCGGCACGAGTCGCCGCAGGCACGCCGCCGCTGGTCCACGCGACCCGGTGCTCCGCTCTGCCATGCCTCAGTTCGATGCCTGGCGCTCCCGGCAGTTCGAGTACAGCAGTCACCCCCACCGGCACTTCAGTGCAGACCACCAGCTCCTCGCCCTCGATCCGCCAGTCGATGGCCACGCGGCCGTACGGCGACTCGTGCTCAGCACGCGCCGAGGTGAGGCCCCCGCCGGGCCGCGGGGCGAACCGTACGCGCCGATAGCCCGGCTCTGCCGACGCCAACCCGGCGACCACCCGGTGCATCCAATCGGCCACTGCACCGAGAGCGTAGTGGTTGAAGGAGGTCATCGATCCCGGGTTGACCGTGCCGTCCGGCAGCATCGAGTCCCACCGTTCCCACACGGTAGTGGCTCCCTGCAGCACCTGGTAGAGCCACGAGGGGCACTCGCGTTCCAGGAGCAGGTCGTAGGCGACCTCAATCTCACCCGTATCGGTCAGCGCGTCCGAGACCAACGGGGTACCGACGAACCCGGTGGCGATCCGGTTCCCGGACTCACGCACCAGCTCGGCAAGACGCCGGCCCGCAGCAGCGCGCTGTTCCTGGGGCAACAGATTGAAGCGCAGTGCCAGGGCGTAGGCAGTCTGGGCGTCGCTGGCCATCCGCCCGTCCGGCCGGACGTACTTGCCCACGAAGGCGAGCCGGACCGCCTCGGCCAGGGCGCTGTAGTGCGCAGCCTCCTCCCGGCCGAGGATGCGCGCCATCACGGCCACATTGCGCGCCGATGCCGCGAAGTAGGCAGTGGCCACCAGGTAGCGGTCGGTCTGGGCATCGGCTGGATCCTGCGGTGGTGCGGCCGGGTCCAGCCAGTCACCCAGTTGGAATCCCGTATCCCACAGATGGTCCTCGCCGGCCAATCGGTCGAGAAGGTCGACCCACCGACGAGCGGACTCGAACTGCCGGTCCAGGATGCCGGAGTCGCCGAAGCGCTCATGGAGGGTGAGCGGGGTGAAGGTTGCCACGTCGCCCCAGGCGGCGCCGGGCCGGAGCGGCGTCCAGCGCTGCCGGGCGGGGATCACTGGGACGTACCAGGGCACCGTGCCGTCCGGGAGCTGCTCCCGCTCGACATCCTGGAGCCAGCCCGCGAGCATGCCGCAGACGTCGTAGAGGAAACTCGCCGTCGGGGCGAAGACCTGGATGTCGCCGGTCCACCCCACCCGCTCATCGCGCTGGGGGCAGTCAGTCGGAATGTCGAGGAAGTTGCCGCGCATTCCCCAGACGATGTTGTCGTGCAGCTGGTTGACGAGCGGGTCCGAGCACTCGAACCAGCCGATCCGCTGCAGATCGGTGTGGTAGACCCGGCCGACGATGTCCCCTGCAGCGATCGCGGCGTGAAGATCCCCGGGCCAACCATCGACCTCGACGTACCGGAAGCCGTGGAACGTGAATCGCGGCTCCCACTCCTCACCCGTGGACCGCCCGGCCAGGATGTAGCGGTCGGTCGATCGCGCGTCACGAAGCGGGCGGGTATAGATCTCCCCGTCCTGCAGTACCTCGGCGGTACGCAGGGTCACCACGGCCCCGGCCGGGCCCTGCACGCGGATCCGCACTCGCCCGGTGAAGTTCTGACCGAAGTCGAGGACTTGATGGCCCGATGGCGTTTCTACGACCTCGATCGGGGTGAGCTCCTGGGTACAGCGCACCGGCGGACCCAGAGGCGCGCGCAGCGTCGCCGGATCCCTCTCGCGGACCGAGACGGGCGTCCACCCGGAACCGCGACAGCCGGGCTCGGACCAGCCGGTCAGCTCCTCGCGGGCGTCGTAGTCCTCACCGTCATAGATGTTGGAGCGCAGGATCGGGCTCGGCGCCGCTTGCCAGGAGTGGTCGGTGGCAATGACGTCCCGGCGCCCGTCGTCGTATGTGAGCTCGAGCTGACCGAGGAAGGACAGGTCAGAGCCGTAGAGATTGCGGAAACCGCCGCGCCAGCCCAGCCGGCCCCGGTACCATCCCTCGCCCAGCCAAGCGCCCACTGCGTTGACCCCGGCCCGCAGGTGTTCTGTGACGTCATAGGTGTAGTAGCGCAGGTGCTTGGGGTAGACGGTCCACCCCGGCGACATCGCATCATCGCCCACACGGCGGCCATTGATCTCCGCCTCGTAGAGCCCGTGGGCCGAAGCGTAGAGCCGGGCCATCACCAGCCCGTCACCGACCTCGAACTCGCGGCGCACGAGCGCGCCGCGGCGGTCATCGGACGCTGGATCCTCTTCCCAGGTACCGCCCACCGGCTGCGCGATCCACTCTGCGGCCTCCAGCAGCCCTGCCTCCAGCACCGTCGCTTCGCTCCATGCCGAGGGAGTCTGCTCAGCATCGAACACCCGCACGCGCAGGGTGGCGCGCTCCCGTGAGCTCAGTGCCTGCCCGGGCCACGGCACGAGAACCTGTTCGTCCGAAGCCACGTGATAGTTCTCGACGCCACAGGTGCGTGAGACCTCGATCTCGTAGGCGGATTGCACCCAGCCGGGTTGCGCACCGGTGATCTTCCACGAGAGACGGGGGGCGCTCTCACCGATACCGAGAGGCACCCGGTGGTGCTCAATGACCGGCGCAGCCGGGATGGCCGTCATGAACATACGCTCCTTCGAGTATGACACGTATCAACATCTGCTGGAACGGAGCGTATCATTCACTTGATACGTTTCAATCGCAACAAGCGGACACCCGATAACGCCTTCACCCCCACTCAGAACCCCCGGAACGACCTCACAGGCCACGTGCGCGAGCGGCACCACGCCCTGCGTGCCGGCCGCCCCCAGGGCTGGCGCCACCAGCACCTCGCCATGGTCGACGGCATGCCCACCGCGGCGCGGAAGTTCGGCTTCGACTCCGGGCGCCCGTCTGCGACGGCAACCCGTCCGCAGCACGGGTTCATCGCACCCCGCAAGCCTGACCTCACCCGAAGCCCGGGCCGGACGGGACCGTGTCAGATACTGACACGTATCAAGCTATGGCCGACCTCGCTGACACCCCACCCCGGCGCCCGGGCGCCACCGTTACGGAACTGTGACCGCAACGGCTGGGCTGGATCGAGCCCGAACCTTGACACGACCCGGGAGCGGGACATAGCGTTTGCTCGATTGATACGTGTCAATGGGACCTTTCAAGGAGGAAACGTGTCCATGGCAATTCAGAAGTCACGCTCGAAGGTCGGCATCGGTGCATCCGCCGTTGCCAGCCTGGCCCTCATCCTCACAGCCTGCGGGAACAGCGATGGGGAATCCAACACTGCCGATGGAGGCGACCAGACCGGCGGCGAAGAGACCAGTGGCGAAGAGACCAGCGGAGGCGACCAGACCTTCGACTACCTCGCACCGAACGAGAATCAGCAGATCCGCAACACGCTCAGCCTCCTCGGCGAGAACCAGTGCTCGGCCGAGGAAGGGGCTATGCCGCTAGAGGTAGAGACCCTCCCCCAGGCTGACGTGAATCAACGGGTTCGGCTCCTGGCCAGCCAGGACGCTCTTCCGGACATGTTCATCGCCCCGACCTCGGCCATCCGGCCGGACGGCTCGATGGCCGAGGACGTGCTCGACCTGGGCGAGGCGCTGACCGAGCTGGGCGTCTATGACGATGTTCTACCAGCGGCAGTCTCCACGGTGGAGAACGTCTACGGCGGTTTCGTCTCGCTGCCCTACCAACTCAACATCGAAGGATTCTGGTACAACGCCGAACTCTTCGACGAACTCGACATCGACGTCCCGCAGACCTGGGACGAATGGCTCGAGGCAGCTGAGGCCCTCGAGGCCGCAGGCAAGACGCCCTTCACCGTCTCGGGCGACCAGTCCTGGAGCATCCTGCGCTACGTGGGCGCCTATCTCTTCCGTGACCTCGGTCCGGACGCGCTGACGCGCGTGGTCAACGGCGAGGCGCAACTGACCGACCCCGAGTACCTACGCGGGATCGAAGCGATCTCAGACCTGAGCCGATTCGTCGGTCCGGGCGTCTCGACCATGGACATGGACACGGCCCAAAGCATGCTCCTCACCGGCGAGGCCGGGATGATGTACAACGGCAGCTGGATCCTCAGCGCCATCCACGACGAGGAGCTGAACGTCGTCGGATCCGAGAACTTCGGATTCTTCCCCTTCCCCGAGGTCGAAGGCGGGGCCGGCTCCATCGACCAGTACCCGGCCAACGCCGGGGCAGCCACCGCCATCTCCGCCTCGCACTACGCGGAGAACGAGGAGCTCGGCGACTGGCTGAAGTGCATCGTGCAGAACTACGGCTCCACGCTGATGAACGACAGCGGTGCCATCTCCGGTTTCCAGCTCAACGACCCGGTCGAGGACGTCCCGCCTTTGACGGCCGAGATCAACGAGATCCTCGAATCGGTCACCGAGACCGTGCTGTGGTTCGAGGCCGAGATGGGTGAACGCGGTGCCCAGGCAGCCGGTGAGAACGCCGTGCCACTCCTCACCGGTTCGATGAGTGCCGAGGACTTCGCCCGGACCGTCCAGGCCGCCGTCGACGCAGACGGGTCCGGCAGCTAGCCGTACTTGCCGCGGGGGGGGTCGGCGGCGCGATCGACCGCCGACCTCCCCGTGAGGTCGCTGCTGGACCGATACATGGAGGCTTAACGCTGCGATGAAATCTGTTCTCGGGGATAAGAAGACCATCCTCATCCTGCTACTCCCAGCAATGCTCTTGTACACGCTGGTCAAGCTCGTTCCGGTGCTGTGGTCCCTCGGCCTTTCCTTCTTCCAAGGCGACCTGCGCGGATTCACCTTCGTCGGTCTGGCGAACTTCAGTAAAGCTCTGGAGGACGCCGAACTCCACCAGGCCATTCTCTTCACCCTGCAGTACTCCTTGGTCGTTACCGCAGGTCAGATCCTGCTGGGTTATCTCTTCGCCCTGTTCTATGTCTTCGTGCTGCGCCGCTCCTCGGCCTTCGTGCGTGCACTCGTCTTCTTCCCCACCGTCTTGCCCTCGGTAGCGGTGGCCCTTCTCTTCCAACGCTTCTTCGAGGTCGCCCCACAGACCGGACCGGTCAACTCGATCTTCAACGCCATTGGCCTCCCCTCGATCGACTGGTTCGGAGCCCCGAATACGTCCTTCGTCGTGCTGGTCGTCGTCGCACTATGGAGCTCGGTCGGATTCTTCGCGCTGCTGATGTACGCCGGCCTGGTTGACATCCCGGAAGAGCTCCTGGAATCGGCCCGCATCGACGGCGCGAACGGGCTACAGCTGATCCGGCGCATCGTGCTGCCACTGTCATTGCCAGTACTGCTCTCGGCAACCATCTTCAGCTTCAACGTCACTCTGAAGGTCTTCGACACGATCTACGCGCTCACCGGCGGCGGGCCAGGGACCTCCACCCAACCGCTCACGCTCTACATGTTCAAGACCACCTTCACGTTCCAGGACTACGGGTACGGTGCCACGATCGCGCTGGTTCTCACCCTGATCTGCCTGTGCGTGAGCCTGCTGATCTTCGGATCAGCTCGCAAGGACCGGACAAAGGCATAGCGATGGCAACTATCACAGCGCCGCAGGACGTCTTCATCAAACCAGGCCGCAAGCCGCCACAGCGCGCGCGGCGCTGGACCCGCAGCCGGCTCAAGCGTGCCATCCCCGCGTGGATCGGCATCGTGGTGGTCCTCGCGATCGGTATCTACCCGGTCTTCTGGCTCTTCGTCAGCTCGTTCAAGACACAACGTGAATTCGTCCAGGAGTCGACCTTCGCGATGCCCGAATCCTGGAACTTCGACAACTACGTCGAAGCTCTGACCACCGGCGACCTGGCCAGGAACTTCTTGAACTCGGTGATCGTCACCGCGCCCTCACTGGCCGCCATCCTGGTCTTCGGACTCGGTGCCGCCTTCGCCATCGAGGTCATGGTCTGGAAGGGGCGCAACCTCACACTGCTTCTCTTCCTCTCCGGGATCATGATCCCCGGTCAGATGATTCTGGTGCCCCTGTTCATCGCCTACTTCAACATGGGCATCTCCGGCACCTACCTTCCGATGATCCTGACCTACGCCGGGCTGGGGATGCCACTGACGGTGTTCCTCATGACGGCCTACTTCCGTTCTGTCCCTCGCGAGATCTTCGAGGCCGCGACCATCGACGGCGCGAGCATGCTGCGCTCCTTCTTCTCCATCGGCATTCCGCTGGTGCGCAATGCGTTGTTCACGGTCGGGCTCGTTCAGTTCCTCTCGATCTGGAACGATCTGCTCATCGCGCTGACCTTCACCACGAACCCCGACCTTCGCCCCATCCAGGCAGGACTGCTCAACTTCAGTGGCGAGTACGGTCAGGTGAACTACGGCCCGCTCTTCGCAGGGGTGTTCATGAACGTCTTCACCCTGCTGATCCTGTTCGTCCTGCTGAATCAACGGATTATGAAGGGGCTGGCCGGCGGGGCCGTGAAGGGCTGATGACGATGCAGAACCCCGTCGCGCTCCGTCCACTCGGATCCACCGGGCTCATGTGCAGTCCCTTGACCTTCGGCACCTCCTCCCTGGGCCGCGGAACCCGCCGGGGAGACGAGGCGGAGCGCGCGGCCGTGGAGCTCGCGCGCGCGCTGCTGACCGGTCCGTTCTCCCTGGTCGACACCTCGAACGCCTACGCCGAGGGACGCAGCGAGGAGGTACTGGGCCTGGCCCGGCGAGCGGTGCCGAGAGCGGAACTGGCCCCGGACCGCAGCATCGTGACCAAGACCGACCGCGACCTGGCCACCGGGATCTTCGACCGCGACCGGGTACTGCGCTCCTTCGAGGAGAGTTGCCGTCGCCTCGGCGTCGATCGGGTGCCGCTGGTGCACCTGCACGACCCCTACACCGTGACCTTCGAGGAGGCCTCCGGCCCCCGCGGCGCGATCGCCGGCATGGTCGAGCTCAAGGAACGGGGCCTGGTGGACGCCATCGGCATCGCCGCCGGCCGGATCTCCGTGGTCCAGGACTATGTGCGCACCGGCGTCTTCGACGCGCTACTGACGCACAACCGCTACACGATCGTGGACCAGAGCGCCGAGCCCTTGATCCGCGAAGCACACCAGCGCGGGATGGCCGTGTTCAACGCCGCGCCCTTCGGCGGCGGGCTGCTCGCCTCCGGAGTGGCCTCCAAGCGTCATTACGCCTATCAGACGAGCTCACCGGAGCTCCTCTCCTGGGTGCGCCGGGTCGAGCTCCTCTGCGTGGAGCATGACGTCACGCTGCCACGAGTGGCCCTGCAGTTCTCCTTGCGCTCCGAGTTCATCCACTCGACCGTGGTGGGCGTTTCCTCGACCATCCGGATGGCGGCTCTGGAGGAGCTGCGCCGCAGCTACGTCCCGGACGACTTCTGGGGGGCACTGGACCGGCTGGGGCCGGCACCCTCACCCCTGACCGACTGAGCCTTTCATTGCGCCGCGATGCCGCGATGGGCCGAACAAGAGAGAAGAGAGACCCCAGCTGTGTCCTACTGGCAGTCCATGGAGCCTGGCGCCGGCCGGCGCGCTCCCCGCGCGGATGCGCTCTCCAACGCCCGGCGGATGAGCCTGAACGGCACCTGGCGCTTCCGGCTCTGCCCCACGGCCATGGGGACCGGCGCGGACTTCACCGACCCGAGCTTCGACGATGCGGATTGGGACGAGATTCACGTGCCCGGCCACTGGGTGCTGCAAGAGGTGACGCCCCCGGGGCAGCTGGCGCCTCGCTCGCTCCGCGGCACCGCCGACGGCCCGCTCTACACCAACACCGCGCTGCCCATCCCGATCGACCCGCCCCGCGTCCCGGCCGAGAACCCCACCGGTGACCATCGGCTGGTGTTCACGGCGCCGCAGGACTGGCACGGCAAGGCCGTGCTGCGCTTTCAAGGGGTCGACTCATGCGCCAAGGTCTGGTTCAACGGAGTTGAGCTCGGCTGGTCAACAGGCAGCAGGCTGCCGGCCGAGTACGACGTCGAGCTCCGCCCGGGTCGCAATGTCCTGGCCGTACGGGTCCACCGCTGGTCTGCGGGCACTTACCTGGAGGACCAGGACATGTGGTGGCTGCCGGGAATCTTCCGCGATGTCGAGCTCCTTGAGCGCCCGCCGAACGGTATCGAGGATCATCAGATTCACGCCTCCTACGACCATCGCTCCGGCACCGGCACCTTGCGGGTGGATACCGACGTTCCCGCCCGGGTGGAGATCCCCGAACTCGGTATCGTGGTGCCCGCAGGCCAGGAGATCACCCTGCCCGTCGAGCCGTGGAGCGCCGAACACCCGCGTCTGTACCGGGGGACATTGGTCGGCGAGAGCGAGATCGTCGATCTCGCCGTCGGGTTCCGCACGGTGACGGTCGAGAACGGAGCGCTTCTCGTCAACGGAAGGCGAGTCTTCCTGCGCGGTGTGAACCGGCATGAGCACGACCCGGAGACCGGCCGAGCGCTGAGCCACGAGACGATGCTCCGCGACGTGCTGCTGATGAAGCAGCACAACATCAACGCCGTTCGCACCAGCCACTACCCGCCCCATCCCGAGTTCCTCCGCCTCTGCGACGAGTTCGGGCTCTGGGTCGTCGAGGAGTGCGACATCGAGACGCACGGCTTCATCTACACCGGCTGGGCGGGCAACCCACCCGCCCAGCCCATGTGGCGCGACGCGCTCCTGGACCGTATCCAGCGGATGGTGGAGCGAGACAAGAACCGGCCGAGCGTCATCGTCTGGTCGATGGCGAACGAGAGCTGGACCGGTGAGAACTTCGACGAGCTGGAGCAGTGGATCCGGGAGCGCGACCCCTCACGGCCCTTGATGTACGAGCGCGATCCGAGCTACCGCAACTCCGATTTCTACTCGATCATGTACCCCTCACTCGAGACTCTCGAAGCTATCGGCCGACGTGAGGAAGAACGCCCGGCAGGGGTGAGTGACGCCGAGGACGACCGCCGGCGCACGCTGCCCTTTCTCCTGTGCGAGTACGCCCACGCCATGGGAAACGGACCCGGGTCGCTCGCGGACTACCACCGGATCATGCGCTCGTCGGAGCGGTTCTGCGGCGGCTTCGTGTGGGAGTGGATCGACCACGGCTTCCACCACCGTGACGGCGAGGGACAGGCCTTCGTCATGCATGGCAGCGACGTCGCCCATCGGCCCAACGGCGGGCGCTTCTGCCTGGACGGCCTGCTCTTCGCGGACCGGACCCCCTCCCCCGGTCTGCGCGAACTTGCCGCAGTGCTCTCGCCGGTGGTGATCGACGTGGGGCGAGCCACGGCGACCCTGCACAACGAGCACGACACCCTCGGTCTGGAACACCTCGAGCTCGCCTGGCGGGTGGAGACCGAGGGCGAGGAGTCTGCCAGCGGCGTGCTCGACATCCCTGCCTGCGCGGCCGGCGAGACGGTCTCTCTCGACCTGCCGGTTCCTGCAGCGCCGCTGGAGGGCGAAACGTGGATCACCGCAGAGGCTCGCCTCCGCCGTGAGGAGTCATGGGCCCCGCGCGGCCACGTGATCGCCCGGGGGCAGGGACTGCTCGAGCCGGCCGGGGCACCACCCGAGCCTGCCAGCGCCGGCATCGAGGTCACGCTGCTGGCCCCCCGCCCGGGCGGGGGGCACCTCACACTGGGGCCGGGACGCTTCGATCCGCTCACCGGAGCATTGGTCGAGCTCGGCGAGCTGCCCACCGTGGGACCGGAGGTTGATCTCTACCGCGCCCCCACTGAGAACGACCGAGGTCAGGGCGGTCACAACGACCTCGCCTCGGTCTGGTCGGCAGTCGGGTTGGATCGCATGCAACACCGAACCGACGCCGTCGAGATCACCTCGCATTCCCTTCAGGTCCTGGGCCGGAGTGCCCCCGCGGCTCACGGGCATGGCGTCGCCTACCACTTCGAGTGGTCCGCTCCCGATGAGCGCAGCCTCGAGCTGGAGGTCACGCTGGACTTCACCGGCCCATGGACCGACACCCCGTTTCGCCAGCGGGACATCCTGGTGCCGCGCATCGGCCTCCGCATGGCCCTCCCTCGGGAGCTCGACCATGTGGAGTGGTTCGGACTGGGACCAGGAGAGTCCTACGCGGACTCCCGCCACGGCGCGTACGTGGGGAGGTTCGGCGCACCGGTCGATGCCCTGCAGACGAACTATCCCGTCCCTCAGGAGAACGGCAATCGTCAGGAGGTGCGGTGGCTGCGGCTCACCGGAAGCGACCGGAGCCTGGGCGTGACTGGCTCCCGGTTCTCCTTCGCCGCGCGGCGCTGGACCGCACAGGATCTCGAGCGCGCGCGACACCCGCACGACCTCCGGGACTCCGGGAAGGTGTGGCTCACCCTGGACCACGCCCAGCAGGGGCTCGGCTCGGCATCTTGCGGTCCCGCCCTCCCCGAGCAGTACCGTCTCGACCGATCACCCACCACCTGGCGGGTCGTCTTCACCGTCTGAGACCCCATGTCTGACACCCAGCCGAATGAAGCGGAGAGGATGACCGATGTCCACAACCCCACGAGTGGCGCTGTTGCACACCGGGGCAGTCGTGATCGCCCCGATCACGGAGAAACTTCAGAGCGCCCTTCCGGGCGTGGATGCGGTGAACTACCTCGACGACCGCATGGTCGCCGACCTCGGCCACTCGGAGCGGGCGGCCTCCGTCCCTGAGCGGGTGACCCTCATGGCGAAGGCCGCCCGCACAGCTGGCGCCGAGGTGATGATGCTGACCTGCTCCTCCATCTCGGAGATGGCCGCGGCGGCGAGCGCTGCGGCAGGGATCCCCGTACTGCGCATCGACGAGGCCATGGCTGACGAAGCGGTCGAGCGTGGCAAGCGGGTCACTGTCCTTGCCACCCTCGAGACCACCTGCGCCCCCACGAGCCGCCTCATCGCCGAGCGGGCCGACCGCATCGGCCGCAGTCCCGAGATCCGCCGCGTGATCATCGGCGGCGCTTTCAAGGCCGTCTCCACCGGTGACCGGGCGGAGCACGACCGGCTCGTTGCTCAAGCCATCCAGGACGCCGCACCAGACAGCGACGTGATCGTCCTGGCACAGGCATCGATGGCCAGCGCAGCTGACCAGGCCGACACAGGCACGCCGGTTTTGACCAGCCTGGGCTCCGGTGTGCAGCGCCTCGCGGGTTTCCTCAACCGCTAGGTACTGGCCTCGTCAATCAGCCGCTCGGCGGTGTGCAGGTCGGTGATGAGCGTGTTCACCCAGCCGCCGGCCAGGGCGCCGTGCACCGGGGCGACCTTGTCCTCTCCGCCGGCGATGCCGATGCGCTGCGGGATGGCCCGGAACTCTGTGCTCGGAATGGAGATCGTCCGCTGGTCCACGCTGCCGCTGATCGGCGAGCCGTCGGCACGGAAGACCCGGTGGCAGATGTCGCCCGCCGCCCCCTCAGCCAGGAGGGCCTCGCGATCCTCGGAGGCGAAGGCGTTGCCACTCTCGGCCAGGAGCGCCGAGGGCTCAATGGTCCCGATCCCCACTACTGCCACCGTGAGTCGCCGCCAACGCTCGGCTACCTCGGACAGCGCAGGATCGCCCATGAGGCGCCGACGTACCTGGGCGTCCTGCACCATTCCGGGCGCATGGAGGTGTACCGGTTCCGCGCCGAGCACACGGGCGAAGTCCTCGAGCAGGCGGTGCGCCTGGCTCTGAGCCCGAGGAGCACCGACGCCGCCGAGCAGTTGGATCACCTCACTGGAAGGGCGCATGCCGACCGGGCGCATCCGCTCGACCGTGGCCAGCAAGGTCCGGCTCCACGAGGAGATCCCGATCCGATGCTCCGCACCGTTCAGTGCGGTCTCCAGGTAGGCAGCCGCACCGGCACCGATCGCTTCGATCGTCTCCTTCGCACCCGCACCGGGCTCCACGTCGACCACCACTGCCTCGGACAGACCGTAGGCCTGTTCGAGATGCTCCTCCACGTCAGTGTGCAGCCCGGGCGCGATCATCACCGTGGTGCGTACGACCCCCATCTGCGCGGCGCGGCGCAACATCCGCGAGACCTTCGCCTGGGAGACCCCGAGGCTCGCGGCGATCTCCGCCTGCCGTACGCCGCGCTCATGGTAGAGCCGGGCCACCCTGGTCAGTTGGCGCAGCTGCGAGGTCGAGAGCCGCGCCGGGGCATCCTCAGTCATCTCCGTCCCCGTATCTCGCCACCAGCGCCCGGCCTGCGGGCACAATGGGAGCGTGACTGACGCGATCGCTCCAAGGGCGGAGCTGGAAAAGCTGTGGACCGGTGCCATCTGGAGCGAGGGTCCTGTCTGGGTCCGCGAGCGCAGCGCGGTGCGCTGGAGCGACATCCCCAACGATCGGATCCTCGAGTGGAGCGCGGGCACCGGCGACGTCAGCGTGTACGCCGAGCCGGCGGGGTACACCAACGGCCGAACCCTGGACCACGCGGGAGCGGTGGTGCAGTGCTCCCATGGCCGGCGGCGCATCGAACGGGACACCGGCGGCACTGTCGAGAGCCTGTGCGAGCGGTGGCGCGGGGGCCGCTTCAACTCCCCGAACGACATCGTGGTGGGCTCCGATGGCGCGATCTGGTTCACCGATCCGCCCTACGGCATCGATCCCAGCGGCCGGGAGGGATACCCCGCCGAGCCCGAGTACGGCGGCTCCTACGTCTTCCGCTTCGACGAGAGCAGCGGTGAGGTCGAGCCGGTCATCACCGACATGGTCCATCCCAACGGCCTGGCCTTCTCCCCGGACGAGTCCTTGCTCTACGTCTCGGACACCGGCCACTTGCAGATCGAGGGCGCCCCGCGGGGTATTCGCGTCTACCCGGTGGCCGGTGGCCGGGTGAGCGGGCCGGGACGGGAGTTCGCGGCCGTCACCCCGGGCGCCGCCGACGGCTTCCGCGTCGATACCGCAGGCCGGGTCTGGACCTCCAGCGGCGACTCCGTGCAGATCTACTCCCCGGAGGGTGTGCTGCTGCACAAGGTGAACGTGCCGGAGCCGGTCGCCAATCTCTGCTTCGGCGGCGCGGACGGCACCGAACTCTTCATCACCGCCAGCACGAGCCTGTACCGGATCCGCACCACGGTGCGTGACGCGGCCGCTCATCGCTGAGGGTCTCTCATCCTCGGTACTCCTCGCGCCAGGAGAACTCGGCCCGGAAGCCGAGCTGCTCGCGGGCTTTCGTGGTGTCGATGAGCGCCTCGTACTCCCCCAGCTCACGGCGCAGCGGTACACCGGGGAACCAGCTTTCGGCCAGCTCAGCGCTCGGCCGGTCGTTGCCGGACTCGGGAGCGGCGATTGCGTAGACCTCGAAGCCCGGCCGAGTTTCGGCGAGAGCGAGCGTGACCGCCTGTGCGCCGTCACGCGCGTCGATGTACGTGCCGAGCAGATCACGCCGGTAGCCAGGCTCGGCGGCGCGCGCGAAGGTCGCGTACTCGCCAGGAGCCACGACATTCGTGAACCGCAGAGCCGTCACCGAGAGCGTCGGATCCCAGGAGACGAGCTCGCGCGCCATGGTCTCTTCGAGAACCTTGACCAGGCCGTAGGTGTTGAAGGAGGCCGTGTGGTTCTCGTCGAGCGGCAGGTAGGGCGGCGGCTCGGTGAAGGGGAAGCCCATCGCCGTGATGCTCGAGGCGTAGACGATCCTGCGGATACCCACGCGTAGTGCGGCGAAGAACACGTTGAAGGTCGCGACCATATTGCGGTGGAAGGTCGTCGCGTCGGGCACCAGGCCGTTGACCGGGATGGCCGCGAGGTGGACGAGGGCATCGACACCGGTGTGCCGCGCCGTGATGCCGTGCAGGGCGTCCAAGGTCTGGCCGTAGTCCCCGAGGTCGACGGTGGTGAAGCCCGGCCCGGATGGACCGGTGCGGTCGAGCCCGATCACCTCCTCTCCCTGTGCGCGCAGGTGATCCACGACAGTTCTGCCGAGTGTGCCCGAGCTTCCGGTGATTGCGACCTTCATGCCATTCCTTTCGACGGAGCCCTTGTCACACATCTGTGTGGATCGGCTCACCGGTGGTACTCGTCCGGGGCACCAGGGCGGGTGGAAACACCTGGTGGGGGTCCTCCGTGCGGCCGGAGAGTTCCGTGACCAGCAGCTCGATCGCCGCGTATCCGAAGGCCTCGTGCGGGGGCCGGATCGAGCTCAGCGGCACGATCGAGGACTCGGCGAACTCGATGTCGTCATAGCCGATCAGGGCAAGGTCATCCGGAACCCGCACCCCCTCGGAGGACAGCACCTGCATCATCCCGAGCCCGAGGAGGTCGTTGACCGCGAACACGCCATCGGGGCGCACAGCGGCAGCACGAGCGAGCAGTTCGCGGGCGACGGCACGCCCCCCGGCGACCGTCCGCTCGACGACATTGACCACTTCCAAGGTCGCGGAGCCGGACTCCCTGATGGCATCGCTGGCGCCCTGGAGGCGGTCGGCGACCTGACGCACCCCCAGTGGACCGCCGACGAAAGCGATCCGACGTCTACCGAGCTGAAGAAGGTGCTCGGCGGCGAGGCGCCCGCCGAGGACGTCGTCGATCGAGACCGAGGGCTGGTCCTCGGAGACGGCGACCTGCCCCATCAGCACAGACGGTGTCCCTCGCTTGCGCACCAGGGCGAGCCGGTCCTCGATGGGCTCGTGCGAGGCAACGAGCATGCCGCGCACCCGGTGCTGCTCGAAGAGGTCGAGGTAGGCGTCCTCCCGGGCACGCTGACGGCGGGAGTTCGCGACGAACACCGACAGTCCATGCTCCGCCGCCCGCTCCTCGGCGCCTTCGGCGATCGTGGCGAAGAAGGGGTTGGACACATCGGGCGCGATGTAGGCGATCGTCGCACTCTTGCCCATCCGCAGCTGACGGCCGGCTTGGTTGGGCACGAAGCCGAGTGTCTCGATGGCTCGCTGAATCCTCTGTGCGGTCTTGGCCGAGACGCGGTCGGGATGGTTCAGGAAGTGCGAAACGGTGCCGTGGGACACCTCGGCGAGCGCCGCGACATCGCGCATACTGACGTTCGCCACACGGACCTCCTCCTCGGAACACTTCACCATATCGATGTGGTGAGCACGCCTGCGCCCGAACTGGTGACCTTCGTTCTGCCTCGGACCAGCAAGTTTATGCAGAGCTTACACATTCATTCACACCCGGATAGGCTCGTCATGCCGCAACGATGGGGCACCACGCAGAAAGGACTGCCATGACCGCCACCGCTTCGTCCGACCGGAGCCCCACGCTCAGGCCACTGACCGCCAAGGAGTCGCGCTGGTCCTCAGGCTTCTGGCACGACGTCGCCGACCGGACCTACCGCACCACGGTGCCGAACATGTGGGAGGACTTCCGCAATGAGGGCGTCAGCCCAGCGTGGCGCAACTTCCTGATCGCGGTCGGGGAGCGGGACGGAGAGCACGAAGGCCCTCCCTTCCTCGACGGCGACCTCTACAAGTGGCTCGAGGCAGCGATCAGCCAGCTCGAGGTCGCCCCCGAAGCCTGGCTTCGCGAGGCCATCGACTCGTGCATCGCACTGATCGCCTCCGCCCAGCGCGAAGACGGTTACATCCACACGGCCACCCTCATCGCGCGGCGACGAGACCCCGAGGCGGCCGAGCTGGCGGACCGGTTCCACTTCGAGACCTACAACCACGGGCACCTGATCTCCGCGGCCGTGCGCCACCACCAGGTCACCGGCGAGACCAGCTTTCTCGACATCGCCCGGCGCGCCGCACAGTTCCTCGTGCACCTGGCCACGGACAAACCCCTCGAGCTCGCCCGTAGTGCGATCTGCCCCTCGCACTACATGGCAGTGGTCGACTTGTACCGCGCCACCGGTGACGAGCAGTACCGCGAGCTGGCCGAAGCCTTCGTGCAGGTGCGCGACGAGTTCCGCGGCGGCGACGACAACCAGGACCGCCTGCCGGTGCGCGAGCAGTGCGTTGCCGCAGGCCACGCGGTACGGGCCAACTATCTCTACGCGGGCCTGGCCGACTTGATCGCCGAGACCGGCGACGCCGAACTGCAGCAGGTGCTGGAGACGATCTGGAGTGATGTCGTCGACCGCAAGATGTACGTCACCGGCGGCTGCGGTGCCCTCTACGACGGCGCCTCCCCGGACGGCTACCCCTGGCAGGGCGAGATCTCCCGGGTTCACCAGTCCTACGGCCGCGCCTACCAGCTCCCCAACACCACCGCACACAACGAGACCTGCGCCAATATCGGCATGATCCTGTGGAGCGAGCGCATGCTCGCCCTGACCGGTCAGGCCCGCTACGCCGACGTGATCGAACGCGTGGCGTACAACAGCCTGCTCTCCGGGGTGAGTCTCGACGGCTCCGAGTTCTGCTACACGAACCCACTCCGGCAGGTGCGGGATCTCCCCTTCCCGCTGCGGATGCCCGGCGACACCGCGCTGCGCCCCATCCCCGACCCTCCGCCCTCGGACGCCCGGCTGCGGCAGCGGTACATGGCCTGCTTCTGTTGCCCGCCCAACGTCGCTCGTACGCTGGCCCGCTTCCACGAACGGGCCGCCTCGGCCGGCCCTGACGGACTGTGGATCCACCTCTACGGTGGCTCGGCGTCCGCCGTGAACCTCGGGGAGGGGCGCCGTCTTGGTATCGAGGAGGTCAGCGACTACCCCTGGGACGGGCGCATCCAGCTCACGGTGACCGAGGCCGGCGAGACACCCATGGCTCTCCACCTGCGCATACCGGGCTGGGCTACCGGTGCGACCGCAACGGTCGCGGGTGAGGCGGTCGCGGTGGAATCCGGCAGCTACCTGCGCCTCGAGCGTGTCTGGTCTCCGGGTGACCAGGTGGTGCTCGACCTCCCCATGCCGGTGCGGATGCTCCGCGGGAACCGGCTCGCCGAGGAGATCACGAACCAAGTGGCCTTCGTGCGCGGCCCGCTGGTCTACGCCGTGGAGAGCCACGACCTTCCCGACGGCGTCATGCTGGAACAGATCGGTGTGCGCCGCGACGCGTACTTCGCGGCGCATGAGGGTCAGATCGACGGCCACCGGGTGACCGAGCTCCGGGGTGAAGGCGTGCTGCTCCCGCCCCCGGGCCCCGGCCTGTACAACGACATCACCGATGAGGCGCTGGAGCCGGTGGCGCTTCGGCTGGTGCCCTACTTCGCCTGGGGCAACCGAGGGCCCGGGGAGATGTCGGTGTGGATGCCGGTGGCGTGGTGAGGGCCGTGGCCCCGGAGCGCTCGGTGGTCGCCACCTACGAGATCGAGACCTCACAACCTCTCCAGCAGGCGGCGGAGGCGCTCGCCGGTGAGCAGTCGACGGGCACCTTCATCCGCGTCCAGCGCGAGTCCGACGACCTGCGCGCCCGCTTCGCGGCGCAGGTCGAGACGATCGAGCCGCTGCCTGGGCTCGGCGGCGCACCCCTACCTGGCGCGGAAGGCACCCAGGTTCGGCGCCGGGCCCGGATCCGGCTGCGCTTTCCGCTGGACAACTTCGGTCCGTCACTGCCCAATCTGCTGGCCGCCGTCGCCGGCAACCTCTTCGAGATGCGGCCACTGGCCGCGGTCAAGCTCACCGACCTGGACCTCCCCGCAGCCTTCGCCGACCGCTACCCCGGGCCGGCCTTCGGCGTACCGGGCACCCGCGAGCTCCTCTCCCGGCCCACCGGAGCCATGATCGGCACCATCGTCAAACCGAGCATCGGCCTCAGCCCTGCCGAGCTCGCCGAGGTGGTCGATGAGCTCGTGACGGCCGGGATCGACTTCATCAAGGACGACGAGCTCCAGGGCAACGGACCCTCAGCGCCGCTGGCCGAACGGGTGCGCGCCGTCATGCCGGTGCTCGAACGTCACGCGGACCGAACCGGCGTCAAGCCGATGTACGCCTTCAACATCACCGACGACATCAGTCTCCTGGAACGCAACCATGACCTCGTGGTCGAAGCCGGAGGGACCTGCGTGATGGCCTGCGTGAACCTCCTGGGATTCGCCGGCCTCGCGCATCTACGAGAACTCGCCGCCGTCCCGATCCACGGCCACCGCACCATGATCGGGGCGTTGATCCGCTCCGAGCAGCTCGGCTTCTCCTACCGGGTGTGGCAGAAACTGGCCCGCCTGGCCGGCGCGGACCAGCTGCACACCAACGGCATCGCCAACAAGTTCTACGAGAGCGACGCCGAGGTCCTCGACTCGATCAGCGCGGTCCGTGAGCCCTTCCTCGACTACCAGCCCACGCTGCCCGTGCTGTCATCGGGCCAATGGGCCGGCCTGGCCCACGCCACGGCCGAGGCCACCGGCACCACCGACCTGCTGGTCTTGGCCGGTGGTGGGATCCACGGACATCCCGCCGGCGCCGGTGCCGGGGTGCGGGCCATGCGGGACGCCTGGGAGGCGGCGGCGGACGGGGTCCCGATGGAGACGGCCATCGAGCGCTCCGCTGCCCTTCGCGCAGCCGTGGAGACCTTCGGGCCGGCTCGTGGCTGAGCAGTTGGTCGCCTACTACGGCGACGATCTGACCGGCAGCATCGACGTGCTCCTGCAGTTCTCGCGCGCCGGACACGCCGGCCGGCTCTTTCTCGGGCTTCCCGAACCGGCCGAACTCCGCGCGACCGCCGGTCAGGTCGGCGTAGTCGGCATCGCGGGGATCGCGCGGTCGCTGGCCACGGCCGACCTCGAATCGGAGGTTGCCCCGGCGCTGCGGGCGCTGGCCGCGGTCCAGCCCGCCGTGCTGCAGTACAAGGCGTGCTCGACGATCGATTCCTCACCACGGATCGGCAGTCTCGGCCGCGTGCTGGAGATCGGCCGGTCCCTCCTGGGCGAGGGTGCCGTGCCGATGCTCTTCGCCCAGCCGGACTTCGGCCGCTACACCGTCTTCGGCCATCACTTCGCCGCCGAGGACGGTGTGGTGCACCGGCTGGACCGGCAACCGACGATGTCCGCCCATCCGGTCACGCCCATGGACGAATCGGACATCGCCCGGCATCTGGCGCGCCAGACCGAGCTCCCACTCGCCTCGCTCCCGCTGACCCACTACACCGATCCTGTGGCGGTGCGAAGTGAGGTCGACCGGACGACGGCGGCGGCCGTGGTGCTCGACGCCCTCAGGGAAGACGATCTGAGGCTGCTCGGCGAAGCCTTCTGGCACCTCGCAGAAGCCCGCCGTCCCCTGTTCACCATGGGATCCGGCGGACTGAGCGCAGCCTTGGCGCGCACCATGATCGCGCCGCCCACGCGACACGAGGCGCCCGGCCCGGAACGTGCCGGCGGAGCGGTGCTGGCGGTCTCCGGGAGCCGATCGGCGCGCACGGCCGCGCAGATCGAGCACGCCCGGGCGAGCGGCTGGACCGTGCTGCCGCTGCCGCTGCGTGGGGCGCCGGACCGGCTCGCTGAGATGAACGCGCTGCTCGGCCAGGGCCGTTCCGTGGTGCTCACGGTGGGTGAGCAGACTCTTCCCGGCGGGCCCGAGGCGGCCCTGGCCGCGATCGCGCGCGCGGCCGCGATGGCCGTCGAGCACGCCACCACCGCCGGAATGACCCGGCGCGTGATCATCTGCGGCGGTGACACCTCTGGGCGGGTGCTGCGGGCCCTGGCGATCACCTCAGTGGAGATCGTGGACACGGTGGTGGCCAATGTGGTCACCTGCGCCGCCCGTGCCCATCGCGCAGAACTCGACGGCGTCGAGTTCACCCTCAAAGGCGGTCAGATGGGCCCGGCGGAGCTCTTCGCACTCATTGACGGCGCGTGATCCGCAGGGCGATCGCCTCGCCCTCCGGCAGCAGCAGCGGCGGACCGTCCGCGAAGGCATCGTTGCGGTGGACCTCAGTGAGCGTGAAGGTCCGCTCGACCGGGAGCACCGTCATGTTCCAGGTGTCGATGATGTCGACCTGGAACTGGTCGCCCACCTCGAGCCGTTCCCCGTGGTGGCCCTGCGGCAGCCGGAAGGTCCAGGTGGCGGGGGCAGAACGGCCGAAGTAGCGCACATACTGCCGACGGGCCTGTCCGGCCACGTACTCGGGGTCGTCCCATTTGTCGATCGGGTCCAGGCCAGCGATGTGGAGAGCGTCGAGGATCCGGCGCAGGAAGTCGAGCCGGGCCGGGCTCATTCCCCGGAATGGCCCGCCGTCGACCATGTGCAGGGAACCGTTGGCCTTGACGAAGCTCTCGCCGTGGCTGGCGTAGCACCCCGAGACCGTGGCCACCCAGAAGCGGTGGACGAGTTCGCGTGCGCTGAGGTGCCCCCAACGCAGCGGCACATCACCCTCGTACTTGATCTCGTCCAGAACGATCGGCTTGAGATAGGCGTCCCGGTAGGCGCTGGCGCGGCCCGGTTCGGCCACGGATGCTCCATCCTGGATCGAGGCGTGGGTGACCCAGGGGCGATTGTGGTCGAAGAACTCGACCCAGTTGTGGATCGAACGCAACCGCTGGTGGCCGTCGATGCGGGCCAGCAACTCCCCGAGTCGGTCCCAGCGCTGCACGGGCCGGCCGAGGATGTCGAACTCGTTGCACAGCGACCACCACACGTTCGGGTACGCCCCGAGACGGGCGACGACGTAGCGCAGGTAGGTGGCGTCCTCCTCCTCGGTGAGTGCGTCCAGGCCAAAGTCGGCGGAGTAGGCGGACAGCAGCAGCACGTCGGCCACCACGCCGCGGCCGGCGAGCGACATCACGGCATCGTCGAGCTGCCGGAAGTACGCGGACACCGGCCGGCTGGTGTCCCACCGGCCGGCGGAGTCCCGCTCGAAGGGCATCAGTTCCGGCACGTGCTCGACGTATCCACCACCCTGGGGAAAGACCATGAAACGCAGCTTGTTGAAACCGGCGTCGGAGACCGCCTCCAGGGTCCGGGAGCGCAGCTCCGGCTCCTGGTGGATCCAGTTGTAGACCGTGGTCCCCACCGGGCGGAAAGGCGTACCGTCAGCATGGGCGAAGTGGTACGTGTCCACTACCTGCACCGGGCCGGGGCCGGCCGGCTCTGCTGCTTCAATCTCCCCCGAGAGCCCATCGAGGGCCGGTTCCTCGCTGCGGGTGCGCCACCGCCAGGTACCAGCACTGCTCGGGCTGAAGCGTGCCAGGTAGTTCCGCCCGCCGTCCCAGAAACCGAGGATCTCGCGTCCCGTGCCGTCCTGGGTGAAGGTCACCGTCAAAGGGGCGGGATCTGCCGGTTGCGGCGGGCCGGTGAAGGAGAGTTCGTGAACTCCGGCCGGCAGGGCCGTCATCGTTCCACCTGCTCCAGGTGAAGCATGGTGGCGAGGTTCTTGTCGAGTTCGTCGTCACGGAAGACCTTCTTCCAGTCCTCCTTGATGATCGACTGGCGGCCATAGTCCATGGCGATCAGACAGGCATCGCTGAAGGGGTTGTCCCCACGCAGGGTGTTCGCCAGCGCGACCTGGACGTGACCGAGCAGCATGGCGCGCGCCGCCGGTTCCGGTACGCCCATGGTGTGCACGGCCTCGTGCAGGCTCTCCTTCAGGAGTGCGCCGATCATGCAGGCGATGGTCTCCACCAGGGTGGGCTCAAGCTGCGCGAGCTGCTTCACGCTCACCCAGTGCACGTCGATCACGGGGGCGTACATCGCCCGCACGGTGGCCTCGACGGTCTCGCGCACAGCCGGGTCCTCGGACTCGACCGCGGCCACGACGTCCTGCGCGGCCGCGATGCCCCCGAAGGTGTCGGCGTACTCCTCCGCTGTGGTGCGTTCCAAGAAGACCGAGGGGTGGCACGGGTGCGCGACGGCCTGGACGACGTCGGGGCGCGTGGCGAGCAAGCCCGCGTAGGCCGCGGCCGGATCGAGAGTCAGCACGATGGCACCGGAGCGCATCTGGGGGACCAGTTCGGCGCTGACTGCGGCAAGTGCCAGGTCCGGGACGGCGAGGACGACGATGTCGGCGTCGGCCACGGCCTCCGGGGCCTCGGTGAGGGGACGCCCGGCGGCGGAGATCCGCTGTTGACCCGCGGGGGAGTTCTCGACGTAGTGGACTCGGTGATCGGTGCGGGCGAGGTTGTCGGAGATCCTCGTCCCCATCTTCCCGCCAGCTCCGATCACGGCGATGGTGTGGTTCTGCTCAGTCATCTTGTGCTCCTTCGGTGGATCTCGCGGAGATACTCGACAGTGGTGCGGGTCCATTCGCGTTCGGTTGCGATGGTGGTCGCCGGATCCCCCTGCCACGGCAGCCAATGCTCGACCACCTCGTTGATGCCCCGTTCGGCGGGGCGCACGGTGTGCAGGAGGTGGGGGTAGTCGTGCAGGCCGGAGCCCATCGGGGCGCCGGCGTAGTTGAAGCCCACCCAGCCCGCGGTGCGCGTGAAGGCGAAGTCCTTGACGTGGACGTTGACCGTGAGCGGGGCGGCCCGCTCGACGGCGTCCCGGGGCGACTCGAGGCGGGCGACCACATTTCCGGGGTCGAGACAGATGCCGAGGTGCGGCGAGGCGATCGACTCGATGAGGCCGGCGAGCTCTGTGGTGGCCACCTGCTCGTAGGTCTCCAGCGCGAGCGTGACCCCTGCGTCCGCGTAGGCCGGTAGCACCTCGCGCAGCATCGCTTCGGCTTCGGTCAAGGACGGGCGCGAGCCGGGGGCGTAGAGCATGCTGCGCACGAGCGTGGCGTCGAAGACGCCGGCCAGGCGGAGGAACTCGCGTAGCCGGCCGGCCTCGATGCCCTTCGTGCCGAGCTCGACGGCCAGCCCCAGATCGCGCGCGGTCGCTGCGGCCTCAGCCAGTTCGCCCCCCGGCAGCTCGGTCAGCGGGTCATAGTCGCAGATCTGGAACAGCCCGAGTCCGTGCTCGCGGGTGGCGCAGAAGGCGCCGGCCAGGTCGAGCGGCTCCGGGGCGCGAGAGGACATCTCCCAGAAGAAGGCGTAGGTACCGAGACCGATCACCTCCCCATACTGGCCAACCGGTTGACCAATTTCAAGACCGGCCTATGCTTTCCCCATGGCAGAACAGGCCGGCGCCGGCATCTCCGAGGCATTCGGGCCCGTCCGCAGTGGCACTGCCGTCTCCGATGTGGCCACCCGGATGCTCGACCTCTTCACCTCCGGGGCGCTGACCCCCGGCACCCGCCTGCCGCCGGAACGCAAGCTCGCCGAGAGCCTGGGCGTGGGCCGCTCCGCGGTACGCGAAGCCCTCGCGGCCCTGGAGATCCTCGGCATCGTGACGGTGCGTCCCGGCTCGGGCACCTACCTACGCGGGACCACAAGCGAACTGCTCCCCCAGACCCTGCGCTGGGGGCTGCTCATCGGCGAGCACAGCACCACCGAACTGGTGGAGTTGCGCAGCGGCCTGGAGATCTACGTGGCGCGGCTCGCGGCCCACCGCCTGGACTCCACCGGCCTCGAAGCACTGGGGCGCACCCTCGAGGAGATGCGTGAGTCCCTGCCGGACCTCGACGGTTTCGCCCAGTCCGACCAGGAGTTCCACCGACTCCTGAGCGAGGGGGCGGAGAACTCCATGCTCCTGGACCAGCTGACCGTGACCCGCTCGCTACTACGGGTCTACGAGGACCGGCAGGTCCAGGGCGAGCAGGAAGCCCGGATCGCGCTGGAGGAACACGAGAGCATCTACACCGCGATGGTCCACGGCGACCCCGAAGCTGCCGCAGCCGCGATGGCCAGGCACATGGCCACCGCCGCCGCGCGCGTCAGCTCGCTGACGTGAACCGAGTGCACGATCCCACCGTGGAGGTCATTCCGTGAAGGTCCCCGTCGGCTTCGGCGCCGCCTACTACCTCGAGTACCAGCCCACCCCGCGCCTCGCAGCCGACATGCGCCTGATGCAGGAGGCGGGCTTCTCGGTCATCCGGGTCGGGGAATCCACCTGGAGCCGCTGGGAGCCGCGCCCCGGGGAGTTCCGCACCGCCTGGATGCGCGAGATCCTCGATGCGGCGCACGAGCACGGCATCGAGGTCATCCTCGGTACGCCCACCTACGCAGCTCCGATGTGGCTCGCCGTCGCCGAGCCCGGCATTGCGGCGGACGCCGCCACCGGCCGGCCGAAGCACTGGGGATCCCGGCAGGAAATCGACATCACCAGCACGGTCTTCCGGCGCTATGCCGAGCGCGTGATCCGCCGGATCCTCGAGGACCTTGCCGAGCATCCGGCCGTGATCGGCTATCAGGTGGACAACGAGTCCGGTGTGATGCTGCTGCACAACGAGAAGGTCTTCATCGCCTTCCGGGAGTGGCTCGCGAAGCAGCATGGCGATGTCGAGGAACTCAATGCCCGCTGGGGCCTGGCGTACTGGTCCCACGAACTGACCACCTACGACGAGCTGTGGCGCCCGGACGGCAACGCCCAGCCCGAGTACGACCTGGCGTGGCGCCGCTTCCAGGCCGAGCTCGTGACCGACTACATCCGGTGGCAGGCCGATCTGGTCCGCTCCCTGGGGCGCAAGGACCAGTTCGTCACCACCTGCATGGCGATCGACCGCGTGGCCATGGACGACGTCTCGGTGGCGCGCGAACTCGACGTCGCCGCAGGCAACCTCTACTTCCGCATGCAGGACAACCTGGCCCACCCCACGCCAGCCGACCGTCCTCAGGGCTGGATGACCGCCGGCACCTGGAGCGTCTTCCTCTCGGCCGACCGCCTCTACGGGACGCGTCACGAACCCTTCCTGGTCACCGAGACCAACGCCGGCGCGATCGCGCACTCGAACGTGGAAGAACCCGGCTGGGACGGCCAATGGCGCCAGGCCGCATGGGCCATGATCGCTCGCGGAGCACGGCTGATCGAGTACTGGCACTGGCATACCAACCATGTGGGCACCGAGACCCACTGGGTCGGCATCCTCCCCCACGACCAGCGCCCGGGGCGGGTCTACCGGAACATCGCGGAACTCGGAGCCGAGCTGCGCCGGCACGGCGCTCTGGTCGAGGACACCGTGCCGGACGCCGAGGTGGCCTTCGTCTTCTCGACCGATTCCAAGTACGCCCTGGCCTTCGAGCCCGCTTTCGCCGACGAAGCGCGCGGACCGGCCTCGCGCAGCTACCAGCGCCTCCTTGAGCCCTTCTACCAGGGAGCCTTCACCGCCGGGCTGCAGAGCCACATCGTCCACGACCGTGAACTGCCGACGGCGGAGGAGCTCCTCGAGCGCTACCCGGTCGTGGTCGTCCCCGGGCTCTACGTGGCGCAGGAGGAGACCCTGGCGACCCTGCGACGCTACGCCGAGCTCGGCGGTCACCTGGTGATCGGACCGCGCACCGGCTACACCGACGAGGTGGCGCGAGTGCGCGTGGAGCCGCAGCCCGGCGGTCTCGCCGAGCTCGCCGGCGCCTCCTACCAGGAGTTCAGCACACCGCCGTCACCCATCGAGGTCGGCTTCGAGTTCGGCGGGCGCGGCCGGGCCACGGGCTGGATCGAGCTGCTCGAGGCCACTGAGGCCGAGGTGCTCGCTCGCTACCGCCATCCCCACCACGGCGCTTTCGCTGCCGCCACCACGCGCGTCACCGGTGCCGGGCGGACCACCCTGGTCGGTTTCGTCCCCGACGACGAGTCGGCACGAACGCTCTTCTCGTGGGTAGCGCAGCAATCAGGCCTGACGCCTGAGGTGCCCTCAGCACCCTCGGTCACCCACGCCTCGACCAGCTCGCCCGCACGGCGGGTGCACTTCTACTTCAACTGGTCCTGGGCACCGGCAGAGATCGCCTGGCCGGACGGCCGACTCAGTCCCGAGGGCGAGGCTGCGACCGTCCTCAGCTTCGGCGCCTGGGACACCAAGATCCTGGTGGAAGACCTCAGCATCAGCGCTGATACCGCCCAGGAGCGCCGTCAGTGATCGATCGCCACGCCGTCGTCCAACGACACACCATCCGCTACCACGAGCCTCATCTGGATGCCCCGCTGACGCTCTGGTACACCCGTCCCGCCCACCGCTGGCAGGAATCTCTGCTGCTGGGAAACGGCCGCCTCGGCGCGAGCGTGTGGGGCGGCATCGAGCGCGAGCTGATCAGTCTGAACGATGACACGCTGTGGACCGGCGAGCCCGGGTACGAGGCCAACCCGAAGGCACCGGAGGCGCTGCCTGAGGTACGCCGGTTGCTGTTGGCCGGTGATCACGCCGGGGCGCAGGTGCTGGCCGGTGACTCACTCGGCGGCATCGGAGACACGGGTGTGTACATGCCGCTGGGGGAACTGAGCATCGATATGCCTGTGCCGGCGGACCAGGTCAGTGACTACCGCCGCGAGCTCGACCTGGGCACCGCGATGGCCCAGGTCACCTTCTCCCACCACGGCGTGACCTATCGCCGGGAGGTCTTCGTGTCTCACCCCGCCGACACCATGGTGGTACGGCTGAGCGGCGACCGACCCGGCGCGCTCACCTTCACCGCGGCCTTGACGAGCCCCTTGCGCCACGAGACCCGGATCGACGAGTCGCAACTGCACATGTCTGGCCGCGCGCCGATGCGCGCCTATACCTACTCGGGACGAGATCGAGAGCCTGAGTACGACGAGGGCCCCGACCCGAGGGGGATGCGGTGGGCGGTCCGGCTCGCCGCGGTCGCTGAAGGCGGAACGGTGAGCCATGGCGTACGGGACGACGCGCAGGTCGTGACCGCCGAGGGCTGCGACGCCGTCACGCTCGTGGTGGCCGCGCGCACTAGCTATAACGGTCCGACCGCGAGCCCCAGCCGCGAGGGCCGGGACGAGACCGCATTGGTCCGTCGCGACCTGCACGCAGCCCTCGGGCAGAGTTACGACAGGCTACGCGCTGCGCACGTGGCCGATCACCAGCAGTTGTTCAACCGGGTCAGCCTGGACCTCGGGCGCTCACCACAGGCAGAAAGCCTGCCCACCAACGAGCGCCTCGAAGCCTACGTCGCCGACAGCGGCAGTGACCCGGGCCTCGCAGCGCTCTACTACCAATTCGGCCGCTACATCCTGATCACCACCTCCCGGCCCGGTAGCCAACCGGCGACGCTGCAGGGGCTGTGGAACCCCTCGATCAACCCGGCGTGGGGCTCGGGTTGGACGATCAACTGCAACGCCCAGATCAATTACTGGCCGGCGGAGGCGGCGAACCTGGCCGAGTGCCATGAGCCGCTGCTGGAGCTGATCCGTGAGCTCAGCGAGAACGGCGCGCGGGTGGCACGCGACCACTACGGTGCCCGTGGCTGGGTTTCCCACCAAGGTACCGACGTGTGGCGCTACGCCCAGCCGGTGGGCAACAACCCCCAGTGGTCGAACTTCGTCGCCAGCAACGCGTGGCTGTCCCAGCACCTGTGGGAGCACTACGCATTCTCGGGTGACCCAGCAGAGCTACGACGCATCTGGCCGATCCTGAGCGGCGCCGCCGCTTTCCATCTCGACATGCTCGTCGAGGAGCCGCTCCACGGTTGGCTGGTCACGGCGCCGGACATCAACTTCGAGAACATCTGGGTCAAACCGGACGGTTCGACCGGCTCGCTGGCGATGGGCACCACGCCCACCACCCAGATGGTGCGCGAACTGTTCACCAACGTCATCACCGCCGCCCGGGCGTTGGGCGAGTCGCCCGAGCTGCGCGAAGAGCTGGAAGTGGCGGTGCAGCGGCTGGCTCCGATGCAGATCAGCCCCACCACTGGCCAGCTGCAGGAGTACCTGGAGGACTGGGGCCGCACCATGAAAGCCGAGGTGCTTTCCAGCTGGGGCGCGGTGGCCAGTGCCCAGATCCATCCCCGCCGCACACCCGAGCTTGCGGCGGCGCTACGCCTGATTTTCGACACCGAACGCTGGTGGGAGGAGAAGGACGATCCACTGGCCGGGCCATGTCTGGGAAGCTGGGAGGGAGCATTCCAAGCGATGGCCTACGCCCGTCTCGGAGATGGGGATACCGCGTTACACATCTTCGACCTGCACCTGCAGAAGGCGGTGCAAGCCAATCTCGGGTCGAAGTTCATCGGGCACGCCCCGAACAACCCGATGTTTCAGATCGACGGCAACCTCGGTCAGACCAGCGCCGTCAACGAGATGCTGCTGCAGAGTCACGTACTCGAGAACGGCGTCTACGAACTCGATCTGCTCCCTGCTCTCCCGGCGCAGTGGTCCGAGGGGGCGGTCACCGGCCTGCGCGGACGCGGCGGATTCGAGGTGGACCTGCGTTGGAGCGGCGGTGACCTGGATACGGCCACGATCCGGTCGATCAGCGGCACAACTACTCGGGTCCGCCACGGCGATCGCACCCAAGAGCTCACAATGACGCCGGGTGAGCAGCGGGTTCTGCGTACCGACGACCTCGGCTGAGCCCTGCGGGAGTGGCTCGAGAGTGCTGGTGAGACGACCTTCGAGAAGACCACCGCGCTGGTGATCCCGTTCCGCTGCTTGCCCTCACGATGAGGTCCAACACCGCACAAGAGCACGGAAGAACCGATCACGGCACGCTGTCCCTTGCTGCGGCACGGCACAATACCGGGGTGCCATTTCCACACTGTCAGGACGTCGAGCGCGGCGACCTCACGCCCCTGCACCACGGAGTCCTGGCCTGGTACCGCGAGCATGCCCGTGACCTGCCCTGGCGGCGCCCCGACGCCAGCGCGTGGGCGGTGCTGGTCAGCGAGGTGATGCTGCAGCAGACCCCGGTGGTCCGCGTCGAACCCGCGTGGCGCGCGTGGATGGAACGCTGGCCAACTCCCGCCGCTCTCGCCGCGGCCGAGCCGGCCGAGGTGTTGCGCGCCTGGGACCGGCTCGGCTACCCGCGCCGCGCGCTGCGGCTGCGCGAGTGCGCCGCAACGATTGCCGCCCGGCACGGCGGGGTGGTCCCTGAGGACGAGGCCGAGCTGCTCGCGCTACCGGGCGTGGGTGAGTACACCGCCGCCGCGGTACGCGCCTTCGCCTACCGCCGCCGCGCCGTCGTACTGGACACCAACGTACGCCGGGTACTCGGCCGCGTGGCCGACGGCGTGGCCCTGCCCCCGCCGTCCCTGGGCCGGGCCGAACGCGAGCGCGCCGCGGCCCTGGTACCCGAGGACGCCGAGACCTCCGCGCGGTGGAACGTGGCCGTGATGGAACTCGGCGCCCTGGTGTGCACGGCCCGCTCCCCCCGCTGCCCCGAATGCCCGGTGCAGGGCCGCTGCGCCTGGCTCGCGGCCGGGCACCCCGAGGATGCGCACGCCGGGCGGCGCCGCACCCAGGGGTGGCACGGCACGGACCGGCAGGCCCGCGGCCGGATCATGGCGGCGCTGCGCGACACCGAGGGGGCGCTCACCCAGGAGGAGCTGCTCACCGCGGCGGCCGGCGGGGCGGCGCCCGAGGCCCTGGACGATCCGGCCCGCCCGGCCCGAGCGCTGACGTCGCTGGTGACTGACGGATTGGCGGTCGAGGTGGAGGGCGGTTACCGGCTTCCGTGAGGGTCGACCGCTGACTGCGGGTTGGGGCGGTGCACGGCGCATCGGCGATCGACGCGCGGGCGTGGGCCACTGCGCGCGTACACGTGACCGTGCACCGCGAGCGCTGCGGATGGGAGACTGCCAGGCGTGTCCGCGCCCTCTTCCGAACCCCGTGCGGTGCGCCCGCTGCGCATCACCCTGCTCACCACCGCCGGAGCCGCCGTGGCCTACGGAGTCCTCGGCGTCGCCCTGACCGTGATGTCGGGCGAGACCAATCCGTGGCCAGGCGTCTCCCTGCTTCTCGTGGCCCAGGCGGTCGCGCTCGCCGGCGCCGTGGGAGCGGGCCTGGCCTGGCGGCGTGCACTGCAGTCGCTGGAGACCCCGGAGCACCTGCCCGGCATCGCCGCCGGGGTGCGCGGCCTGCTCAGCCTGCTGCTGCGCATCCACGGGGCGCTGCTCATCCTCGGCGTCACGGTGTGGATGATCGCCCGCCCGGACGCCTGGCTCGCGATCCTCGCCTGCGCGGCCGTGGCCGCTCAGCTCCTCGCCGTGCTGCGCTTCCTGCGCGGACCGGCTGCGAGCGCCTCATACACCTAGAGCTCAAGCAGCAGGCGCGCGTTCCCGAGGGTGTTCGGCTTGACCCGGGCGAGGTCGAGGAACTCGGCCACGCCGTCGTCGTGGGAGCGCAGCATCTCCTGGTACACATCCATACCGACCGGGGTGCCCTCGATGACATCGAAACCGTGGCGCTGGAAGAACTCCACCTCGAAGGTCAGGCAGAACACCCGCTTCAGTTCGAGGTCACGAGCGCGCTCGATGAGCTGCTCGAGCAACTGATGCCCCAGGCCGGTGCCGCGATAGTCCTCGGCCACCGCGAGGGTGCGCACCTCGGCGATGTCGTCCCACATGACGTGCAGAGCGCCGCAGGCCACCACGCGTTCGCTCTCGCCGGACTGGTCAACGGCAACCACGAACTCCTGGACGGACTCGAAGTAGCTGATCAGCTCCTTGGCCACCAGGATGCGTCGCTCCGCGTAGGGCAGCACCAGGTCGTAGATGCCGCGCGCATCCCGAGGGAGGGCCCGGCGAATCGTGACGTCTGTGGAGTTCATCCGCCCAGCGTAAGGACCGAACTCCGCTCGTGGCTCCACGTACTCACCCCGCTCGCTCGATGACGGCGCGGGCGGTGGTCTCATCCACCACCAGGTCGGTGGCCACACCCGCCCGCAGCGCCCCCAGCAGCGGGCTGACCTTGGCGGTGCCCGCCACCACGCAGATGCGGCGTTCCAGCCGGCGGAGCTCCGGCGGTGTGGGCCCGGTGGCCCGGGCGTTCATCGCGATGTCCGCGAAGGTGCCGTCCTCGCGCAGCAGGACTGTGCAGACGTCGCCGACCACCCGCTCGCGGCGGAGCTGCTCGACCTCCCCCGGGGCCAAGTAGCCGCCCGCGTACACATGCGACACCAGGGGCCCACTCAGCGCCCCTACTCCGAAGAGAGCGACGTTGACGCGCCGTTGCTCCTCGAGCACCCGCCGCACCGAACTCTCCCGCCACATCACCGCCTTGGACTCCGGGTAGTCGAAGAACGCCGGCACCGGGAAGTGGTGCACCCGGGCGTCAAAGGCCTCGGCTGCGGCCGCCATGATCGATCCCGCATAGGGGATGCCGGAGGTGAGTGGATTCGCGGCACCATTGAGCTGGACCACGGCGCTCCCCGGCGCCCGCTTGGGAACCAGGTGATGCACCACGGCCGAGGTCGTGGTGCCCCAGGCCACGCCCAGTACCTGGCCGGGCGCCATCCAGTTCGACACCAGCGCCCCGGCCACCTGCGCGACATTCTCCAGCCGCTGCACGTCGGTCGCGCCTTCGCGCACCGCCACCACGTGAGCCCGCACACCGAAGAGCTGGTGGAACCGGCGCGAGAGGGCGTCGGCACCGGCGCCGCGCGGCTGAAGGGAGATGTTCACCAGACCCGTGGCGCGGGCGTGCTTCAGCAAGCGCGAGACCGTGGAGCGGGAGACGTCCAGGTGCCGTGCGATCGCCTCCATGGTCTCGTCCTGGAGGTAATACAACTGCGCTGCCAGGTAGGCCAGATCCTCCCGCCGTGCCGCGCCGTCAGCAATCAGGGCCGGGGATTCAGCCCGGGATCCCGCGCCTGCGCGGGGGTCGCTTCCGCGCCGTCTGCTCCCAGTGTTCATCGCTCCCCGCTCTCCGTGCACATCTGTTCAATGGGGTTGCGCGCATGTGCGCGTGGTGTTGACCATAGACGCCTATGGGCAGTGCTGCCGTGTGACTGCGCCAATCAATGAGGAGGCCACGCAGTGGATGGACAGTTGAATGCCGAGCGCCGTGGCGCCGCCCTGGACGCCATGTCCGACCACGAGGGCGTGGACGTGCTCGTCATCGGAGGGGGCGTGACCGGAGCAGGGATCGCCCTGGACGCCACCACCCGCGGACTGCGCACGGCCGTGGTGGAGATGCAGGACTGGTCCTCGGGAACCTCCTCGCGCTCCTCCAAGCTCGTGCACGGCGGGCTGCGGTACCTCTACCAGCTCGACTTCCCCCTGGTGGCCGAGGCACTGCGAGAGCGCAGCCGGCTACTGACCACGATCGCCCCCCACCTGGTGCGCGCCCAGCCCTTCCTGTGGCCGCTGCGCACCCCCGTGATCGAGCGCGCCTACTCCGCCGTCGGCGTGGGCATGTACGACCTGCTCGCCCGCCTCGGCTCGCGCGGCCGTCGCAAGGTGCCCATGCAGAAGCACTACTCCAAGAAGGGGGCGCTGCGGCTCTTCCCGCAGATGCGCCCCGACTCCCTCACCGGCGCCATCCGCTTCTACGACGCCCGTGTGGACGACTCTCGGCTGGTCATCGGATTGATCCGCACCGCCGTCGCCCACGGCGCCCTGGCCGCCTCCCGCACCCAGGTCACCTCGCTGACCAAGGGCCCGGCCGGAGAGATCACCGGAGCCGTGCTGGCCGATCTGGAGACCGGTGAGGAGCGGACGGTCCGCGCCCGACACGTCATCAATGCCACCGGCGTATGGACCGAAGAGACCGAGACCCTCTCGGACAGCGCGGCCGGCCTGGAGGTGCTCGCCTCCAAGGGCGCGCACATCGTGGTGCCGAAGGACCGGATCCGGGGCGAGACCGGGCTCTTCCTGCGCACCGAGAAATCCGTGCTCTTCGTCATCCCGTGGGACCGCTACTGGATCATCGGCACCACCGACACGCCCTGGACCTCCGGGCGGCTGCACCCCGTGGCCACCGCCGAGGACATCGACTACATCCTCGACCACGCCAACGAGGTGCTCACCCCGGCCCTGACCCGCGACGACATCATCGGCGTCTGGGCCGGCCTGCGCCCCCTCCTCCAGCCCGGCGTGAAGGGCGACGGCGAGGTCGCCTCCACCAAGGTTTCCCGCGAGCACACCGTGGTCCAGCCCGTGCCCGGCCTGACCGTCATCGCCGGCGGCAAACTCACCACCTATCGCGAGATGGCCGTCGACGCCGTGGACATGGCGCTCGGCTCCCGGGCGAAGTCCATGCCCTCGATCACCGCCGACCTGCCCCTCGTGGGCGCCGAAGGCTTCACCGCCCTACAGGCGCGCGCCAGCCGCCTGGCCGCAGAGCGGGGCTGGACCCGGGAGCGCATGGAGCACCTGATGTTCCGGTACGGCACCGAGGTGTCCCTGCTGCTCGAGTCGATCGACGCCGACCCTTCGCTCGGGGAGCCACTGCCCGAGGCCGAGGACTACCTCCAGGCGGAGGTCGCCTTCGCCGTCACCCACGAGGGCGCTCTGCACCTCCAAGACATCATCGACCACCGCGTGCGCATCGTGACCGAACGGCGCGACCGCGGCATTCCCGTCCTGCCCGCCATCGCCGAGATCGTGGCCCCGCTGCTGGGCTGGGATCGCGAGCGCATCGACAAAGAAATCGCAGCAGCAACCGAGCGCGCCGAAGCGGAGATGTCCGCGGAAAGCGCACGCAGCGACGCCGAGGCGGAGAAGGCACGCCTGGCCGCCAAGGACCTCATCGCCATCCGGCCGCTGGCCAGCGATGGGTAAGTACTGACCTCCTCTCCCCTACGGATCACACTGACGTGACCCAGAAAGCGAGTTCACAGTGGAACTCTCCATGCTCGAGATCTTCACCTCGGAGCTAGTCGGCACCGCGCTGCTCACCCTGCTGGGTACCGGCGTGGTCGCCGCCGCATTGCTCCCCAAGAGCAAGGGCTTCGACGGCGGCTGGGTGCTCATCACCTTCGGCTGGGGCTTCGCGGTCTTCGCCGGCGTCTTCGCCGCCTTCAAGACCGGTGCGCACATCAACCCCGCCGTCACCGTGGGCCTGTGGGCCAACGGCCAGCCCTTCTTCGGTGGCACCGACGAGATCGCCGAGGTTCCCGCCACGATCGCCAATGCCTCCGTGTACTTCGGCGGGCAGCTCACCGGCGCCTTCCTCGGTGCCGTGCTGATGTTCCTGGCCTACAAGCGGCTCTTCGACGACGAAGCGCCAGCGGCCGCGAAGCTCGGCATCTTCGCCACCGGCCCCGCGGTTCGTTCCTACGGGTGGAACCTCGTCACCGAGATCATCGGCACCTTCGTGCTCGTCTTCGTGGTGATCCTCTTCGGCTCCACGCCCACCGAGCTCGGCCCGCTGGCCGTGGCCCTGCTGGTGGTCGGTATCGGTATGTCGCTCGGCGGGCCCACCGGCTATGCCATCAACCCGGCCCGTGACCTCGGACCTCGCCTGGCCCACGCTCTGCTGCCGATCAAGGGCAAGGGCAGCTCCGACTGGAGCTACTCCTGGGTGCCGATCGTCGGCCCCCTCATCGGTGGTGTGCTCGCCGGCCTCGCGGCTCTCGCTTACATCTGAGCCGACCACCCCTCCTTGACAGACCACTCCCACAGAAGGGCAGACCATGACTGACAAGCAGTACGTCCTCGCCATTGACCAGGGCACCACCTCGACCCGCGCGATCATCGTCGATCACGGCGGCAACGTCATCGGCTCCGGACAGCGCGAACATGAACAGATCATGCCGAAGGCCGGCTGGGTGGAACACGACGCCGTCGAGATCTGGCGCAACACCCGCGACGTCGTCGGCCGCGCCCTGGCCGACGCCGACATCAACCGGCACTCCCTGGCCGCCGTCGGCATCACCAACCAGCGCGAGACCGCCGTGGTCTGGGACAAGAACACCGGCGAGCCGGTCTACAACGCCATCGTCTGGCAGGACACCCGCACCCAGGCCATCGTGGACCGCCTCGCCGAGAACGGCGGGACCGAACGGTACAAGGACCGCGTGGGTCTGCCGCTGGCCACCTACTTCGCCGGACCGAAGGTCACCTGGATCCTGGAGAACGTCGAGGGCGCCCGCGAGCGCGCCGAGGCCGGGGACCTCCTGATGGGCACCATCGACACCTGGCTGACCTGGAACCTCACCGGTGGCACCAGCGGGGGCGTGCACGTCACCGACGTCACCAACGCCTCGCGCACGCTGATGATGGACCTGGAGACGCTGAGCTGGCAGGAGGACATCGCCGCCGACCTCGGCATCCCGATGTCGATGCTGCCGGAGATCCGCTCCTCCGCCGAGGTCTACGGCGAGGGCACCGCGCAGTCCCTGCTCATCGGCACCCCCATCGCGGGCATGCTCGGCGACCAGCAGGCCGCGACCTTCGGTCAGGCCTGCTTCGAGGTGGGCATGGCCAAGAACACCTACGGCACCGGCAACTTCATGCTGATCAACACCGGCACCGAGGCAGTGAAGTCCGAGAACGGGCTCCTCACCACGGTGGCGTACAAGATCGGCGATGCCGACCCCATCTATGCGCTGGAAGGCTCGATCGCGGTCACCGGTTCCCTGGTGCAGTGGATCCGCGACAACCTCGGCCTCATCTCCGACGCCTCGCAGATCGAGGCGATGGCCGCCTCGGTGGAGGACAACGGCGGCGCGTACTTCGTGCCTGCCTTCTCCGGGCTCTTCGCCCCGCACTGGCGCCCCGACGCCCGCGGTGCGCTCGTGGGACTGACCCGCTATGTGAACAAGGGTCACATCGCCCGCGCCGTCCTGGAGGCCACCGCCTTCCAGACCCGTGAGGTCAACGACGCGATGAACGCCGACTCCGGCGTGGATCTCAAGGAACTCAAGGTCGACGGCGGCATGGTGGTCAACGAGCTGCTCATGCAGTTCCAGGCCGACATCCTGGGCGTGCCGGTGGTCCGCCCCAAGGTCGCGGAGACGACGGCGATGGGATCGGCGTACGCGGCCGGCATCGCGGTGGGCTTCTGGAAGGGCGAGCAGGACGTCATCGACAACTGGGCCGAGGACAAGCGCTGGGAGCCGCAGATGGACGAGAAGGAGCGCGAGCGCACCTACCGCCTGTGGCAGAAGGCCGTCACCCGCACGCTCGACTGGGTGGACGAGGACGTGAACTAGCGCCCGGTTCCCCTCCCCTTCTGCGCGATCGTGGTCAGTTCGCGCCGCTCTCACCGGCCAAACGGCTCGGGAAGCGGCCCGAACTGACCACTTTCGTTCGGGGGGGCCGCGGGGGTCAGTAGCCGCGAGCGGGATCCACCACGTTGCGCAGCGGCTCGCCCACGGCCCAGCGGGCCACGTTGTCCAGCGCGATGGCCCGCCCGCGCGCCGCGGTGCCCTCGGTGGTGGCACCGTTGTGCGGGGTGACGATCACGTTGGGCAGATCCCACAGCGGGCTGTCCGCAGGCAGGGGCTCCACCGCGTGCGCATCCAGACCGGCCCCGGCGAGCCGCCCCTCGCGCAAGGCCGCCACCAGCGCCTCCTCGTCCACGATCCCGCCCCGCGAAACCGTGATCAGGAAGGCGCGGCTCGGCATCAGAGCGAGCATCTCGGCGCCGAGCATCCCTGCGGTCTCGGCGGTCTTCGGGGCGGTGACCACCACGACGTCGCTGGTGCGCAACAGCGTGCGCAGCCCGTCGTCGCCGTAGCGCAGCCGCACCTCGCCGTCCTGGTCACCGGACGGCGTGCGGCGCAGGGCCTGCACGCTCATGTGACAGGCCAGTGCCTTGCGCGCCAGATCCTGACCACTGTTGCCGTACCCGATGATGCCGAGCCGCGCCCCGGCGAGCTCGCCGTGCACGAAACGCTGCCACTCGTGCCGGCGCTGGGCTTCGAACCACCGGCCCGCCTCCCGGCTGAGCAGCAACATCAGCATCAGCGCGTGCTCGGCGAGCGGAATGGCCCCGTTCCCGGCCGCCGAGGTCAGTGTCACGCCGGGTGGAACCGCGCCGCCGCGCAGCCACCCATCGACCCCGGCAGCCGAACTGTGCACCCACTCCAGGCCCGGAAAGCCCGCCAACGCATCCGCAGGCGAGGCACCGAGGATGGCTTGCACGTGCCGGCGGTCCTCTCCCAGCGTGGCCGCGACATCTCCCTCCCCCAGGGTGGGGATCTCGATGACCCGGTGCGGTGGCGCGAGTCGCTGCAGCTCCTCTCTCGGCAGGCCGGCCGCAGCCGTGACCAGGAGAACGCCGCTCACTTCAGGCCCGTGGTGGAGATCCCTCGGATCAGGTGCTTCTGCGCGAAGGCGAAGAAACACAGGATCGGCACCAGCGACAGCACCGACATCGCCATCAGCACCCCCGTGCCCTGGTTGGACTCGGAGTCCACCAAGGCGTTCAACGCCACCGGCACGGTGAAGGCACCCGGGCTGGTCAGGTAGATGAGCTGGCCGAAGAAGTCGTTCCACGTCCAGATGAAGGTGAAGATCGTGGTGGTCACCAGTGCGGGTTTCATCAGCGGCAGGATGACGTGCCAGAACACTCGGAACGGTCCTGCGCCGTCGATCCAGGCCGCCTGATCGAGTTCTCGCGGAATGCCTCGGATGAACTGCACCATCAAGAAGATGAAGAATGCGTCCGTGGCGAGGAACTTCGGCAGGATCAGCGGAATGAAGGTGTCGACCAACCCGAGGTTCGAGAAGACGATGTACTGCGGGATGATCGTGGCGTGCATCGGCAGCATGACCGAGACCAGCACGATCGCGAAGTAGACCTTCTTCGCCCGGAAGTTGAGCCGCGCCAGCGCGTAAGCCGTGAGCGAGCAGGCGAAGAGGTTTCCCATGATGCAGCTGATCGCGATGATGAGCGAGTTACCGAAGAAGACGGCGAAGGGATAGCCCGCCACGTTCCAGCCGCGCCGGAAGTTGTCGAGCGTGGTCTCGGTGGGGATGATCCCGGGGTCGGTCAGCACCAGGTGGGAGGGCTTGAAGGCGCTCACCGCCATCCAGATCAGCGGGTAGAGCATGAAGAGCCCGAAGATGATCAGCCCGGTATGGCGCAGGATGCTGTTGCGGCGCCGGACCTTCCGCGCGGATACCGATTCGATCTGGTCGGGGATGCGCGGCTCTTTCGCGGCCGCGCGGGGGCGTTCGAGGGTCTGTTCAGCCATATCAGTCTCCGTAGAACACCCAGCGCTTGGACAGGAGGAAGTGAACCGCGGTGATCGCCGCGATGACGACGAGCAGCACCCATGCCAGAGCCGAGGCGTAGCCCATGTCGAAGTTCACGAATGCCTGCTGGTAGATGTAGAGCGTGTAGAACAAGGTCGAATCCACCGGCCCACCGGTTCCGCCACTGACCACGTGCGCGGGGGTGAAGGCCTGGAACGACCCGATCGTCTGCAGGATGAGGTTGAAGAACACGATCGGGGTGAGCAGCGGCAAGGTGATGCTGCGGAACTGCCTCATGGTGGAGGCACCATCCACCCGCGCGGCCTCGTAGAGCTCTTCGGGAATCTGCCGAAGCCCGGCCAGGAAGATCACCATGGGTGCGCCGAAGGTCCACACATTGAGCACGATCAGGGTGCTCAGCGCGGTCGAGGGGTTCTGCAGCCAGTTCTCCCCCTGAACACCGAAGTATCCGAGGATCTGATTGATCATGCCCTGGTGGCCGAAGATCTGCCGCCAGAGCACGGCCACAGCCACACTCGCACCCAGCAGTGAGGGCAGGTAATAGGCGCTGCGGTAGATGGTCAGACCGCGCACCCCCTTGTCGAGCACGAGCGCCAGGGCCAGGGCGAAGGCGAGCTGCAGCGGCACGGAGATCAGCACGTAGGTGACGGTGACCTCCGCGGCGTTCCAGAACCGCGCATCACCGAGCAGGCGCTCGTAGTTCTCCCACCCCACGAAGGTGGGGCGGCCGAGGATGTTGTAGTCGGTGAAGGACAGGGCCAGCGAAGCCACCATCGGGATCGAGGTGATGGCCACCAAGCCGATCAGCCAGGGGGTCAGGAAGACGTGCGCAGCGCCCTCCTGCCGCCCGAACCCCTTCTTCCGGGTCGGCTGCGCAGACAGGGTCATCGCCGGCTGCGGCGCCGCGAGGTCGGTGTCGGTCTGTGTCATCTCGGTACATCCATCCGGATCAGGCCGAGGCTCGGTCGATACCGCGGTTGATGTCGGTGATCATCGAAGACGCCGCATCGGAGATGCCCACATTGCTCAGCGTGATCTCCTCCAGCGCGCGTTCCATGGCGTCTCGCCAGGTCCCCGTGCCCGGAGGTGCCTCGTAGCGCGGCATGCGGTCCAGCTCGCGGTCGTGGTTGACCACGCGGAGCATCTCCTGCTCCTCCGCTGTGGCGAACTCCGCGTACTCCTCGGCCACGCGGGGGTTCGGCGGGACGCCCATGGTCAGGCCCACGGTCTGCTGCATCTCGGCATTGGAGGTGCAGAAGTGCAGCACATGGCCGGCGAGTTCGGCCTGCTCATCGCTGACGCCCTGGTAGATGGCCATGCGCGGGAAGTAGAGGTACTGGTGTCCCTCGGTGGCATCGGAGGCGATCGGGAGGTTCTTGAGCCGGAACTCGTAATCCGGGTACATCGCGGCGTCGTTGACGATGTGGTTCGAGTTGCCGAACCACATCAGGGTCTGACTCCCGACGTCGGTCCAGCTGGGCTGGACGCCGTCCTGCTCGCTGATCGAGGTGGTGGCCCCGGCCTCGCGCAGGTTCTCCCACCACTCGATCCACGCCTCGAGGCCTTCCTGGCTGAAGCCCATCCGGCCGTCCTCGGTCCACAGCTGCTCACCGTGCTGGCGCAGCCAGCCTTCGAAGCCCAGGTCGACGTGCGCGTTGTACGGCAGGGCGCGGCGGCCCTCGGCGTTGTTGTTCGTGTAGTCAATCGCGAACTCCGACAGCCAGTTCCAGTCCCAGTCGTCCGGGATCTCGACGCCGTCCTCCTGCGCGAAGGTGTGGTTGTAACGCACCACCGGCACGAAGATGCCGAAGGGCATGGTGTTGTGCTCGCCGTCGAGCTGGAAGTCCTCGATGTCCTGGTCGGAGTAGTCCGAGAGGTCCAGGGAGGAGATATCGTCCAGCGGTCGGTAGAGATCGTTCGCGTAGTACGTCATCACCTGCGGGGCCGGGACCCAGAAGATGTCGGCCACGTTGCCGGCCGCCATCTGCGTGGTCATCCGTTCCTGGAAGGCGCCGTAGTCGGCGAACTCCACGTTGATGTTGATGTCCTCGTACTGCTCTTCCATGAGCGCGAAGGCGTTGTCGTAGTCCGCCCGCCGCTCGTCGTTGCCCCAGAAGGCGTAGCGCAGGGATCCGGCGGCGGTGTTCCGGCCACCCCCGAGGCCGCCGCAGCTGGCCAGGACGCCGGCGCCCGCCATCGCGCCGGCAATGGTGAACAGGTTCCGTCGGCTTAGGTCACGCATCGTGATGCTCCCGTCGTTGGAAGGTACTGGTCATCCTCGACCAGTGCGGTTCTAGCTTGGCCGTACCCAGATTGTCTGTCAAGAATGCACGTCTACTTGTTATGCCACTGTGTCTCCAGCACCTCGAAGAGGCCGAGGGGCGGGGTCTGGATCTCCAGCACGCCGTCCTGCCAGGACCAGGCCAGCTCGGCGTCGCTCACGCGAGCCCGGACGGAGGCAGGCTCCTGCTCCGCCGGGATCCGCACCCGGCCCGCCGCGAGGGGCACCGGGCGGAGGAAACGCTGCGGTGCATCCCCGGAGCGGTTCAGCAGGTGCAGCACGTCCGCGTGCGGGGTGCGGCCCAGCACGAACTGCACCTGCTCGGGCAGGTCGGTCTCGACCTGCAGCGGCACCCGCGCCAGGCCGAGGATCTTGTCCACCCAGGCGTCGCGCACCCGCGACAAGCCCAGCTCGCGGTAGACGAGGCCGGGCCGCCACGGGAGCACGGCGAGTTGCCCGGGCCCGACGTCGCGACTGATCCACCCCGGGTGGCTGGTGGCCTCGTGCCCATGGCACTTCTCCGGCGGGCCGTAGAGCGCGCGACCGAGCACGTGCCAATCCGTCTCGACGCCCTCAGCAGGCTCGAGCACCTCGAAGCCACCGACCACGGGGGTGAAGTCACCCTCCGGCTCACCGACGGCCAGGTGCAGCGAGCGCACGGCTTCCTCGGTGCGGTAGGTGGCCCGGTGTTCGGCCAGAGCCGTGCCCCCCCCGAGCTGGAGGACGCCGTCCTGCCAGGCGGAATCCCCGGAGGCCACCACGGCACCCCCCGCGGCCAGCACGCGCTCCAGGGCCGCCACCTCCTCTGCCGCCAGTGCGCCCAGGTCGGGCAGGATCACTAAGGCGTAGCGATCGGCCTCGAGGGAGCCGAGCTGGTCCTGACGCAGGACGTCGAAAGGCACGTGACGCTCAAGGAGGCTGAGGTAGCTGCCGCGGAACTCGGACTGGCGCGCCGCGGCAGTAGCCGGTTCAGGCCGGGAACCGCGCACCAGAGCCACACGCGCCGCGGAGACCAGCCCGGCATAGAGGTCCTCGTGGTCGCGATGAAAGCGGGTGACCTCGCCACCGGCCTCCAGCGCCCGGAAAGGGCTGTCGGCCGGAGTGCCCATGATGTACGTCGAGGGCTGGGCACCGTGGGCGATCGCCTGCAGCAGGAACTGGGCGAAGTGGTTCGGGTCCTCCCCCGCCCAGCGATAGGGCATGTCCACGAAGCCCACCGCATTCACGAACACCGGCCGGTCCGCCTCACCGGAGCGCGCGGCACTGACCATCTCTGCGGTGTGGTGGTGCCACAGCGGGCGCCCGACGGCGTTGTTCGCCTCGTGAAAGGTGATATCGCCCCGATCGCCCTGGATGTAGGCGGCCCCGCTGTTCAGCGCGCGGATGTGCTCGCGCATGCGCTGTTGCAGCTCACCGAGCACCTGGTCGGTGAAGGCCTGCCACGTGCGGTAGCCGGGCGAATCCGGACCGCTGGGATGCGGCACGCCGGGCGCGAAGGCCCGGAAGCCCACCAGGCAGGACTCACAGTGGCACACACCCCAGTAGGTGCGGGAGTAGTCGAACTCGTTGAAGGACATCCAGTTGAAGAAGAAGCCGCCGAGGTCGTACCGCTGCAGCACCTCGGCGACCACGTCGAACATGCGGTGCTGGTAGTAGTCCCCACTGGGACACACGCTGCGGTAGCCGTTGTAGATCTGCGGTGAGCCCTCGGGTGAGACGAAGCACCACTCCGGGTGTTCCTCGGCGCGCCGGGCGTCGATCTTGGAGAAGTCCATGCGCCCCAGCACCCGGATGCCGCGCCGCGCGGCGGCGGTGACCGCGTCGCCGATCAGGTCCCCGGAGCCGCGTTCGGCCAGGGCGGGGTTCACGGTCTGGCTCGAGAGCCGGCTGGGGTAGTTCGCGACGATGCCGCCCACGCTGAGCAGCCAGGTGTCCGCGCCGTAGGCCTCGATGGCGTCCAGCACGGCCTCGACGTCCAGACCGGCATCGATCTCACGCAGGTTGGTCTGGAAGGTGCGGAAAGGGTTGTACCACCACGCCTGGTTCATGTGAACTCGCCGCCGATGAGGCGGAAGAGGGCGGAGTGGTCCTGTTCGGCCAGGTCGTGGGCCAGCGCGGTATCCATCTGCCCGGTGACCGCCTCGGTGCCCGGCAGCGTCACCCCGTGGTGCTCGGCCGCCGCGAGCGCGAGCCCGAGGTCTTTGCGGTGCAGGCGCATCCGGAAGCCGGGTTCGAAGTGGCGCTCGACCATCCGCTGGCCGTGCAGGTCCAGGATCCGTGAGGAGGCGAACCCCCCGGAGAGCGCCTCGCGCACCCGGGCGGCGTCAATGCCGGAGGCCTCGGCGAGCGCGAGCCCCTCGGCCACGGCCTCGATGGTCAAGCCGACGATCACCTGATTGACCACCTTGGTGGCCTGCCCGGCGCCGGCCTCACCCATGTGGGTGATGGTCTTGCCCATGACCTCCAGCAGCGGCATGGCGCGGGAGACCGCCTCCTCGCTGCCGCCCACGAACACGGTCAGCGCGCCGTCGCGGGCACCGACCTCACCGCCGGAGACCGGTGCATCCACGTAGCCGCCGCCGCGCTCGGCCACCTCGGCTGCCAGTTCCGCGGTCGCCACCGGCGAGATCGAACTCATGTCGATGACCAGGGAGCCGGGCTGCAGGCCGGCGAGCACTCCGGACTCGCCACGGAGCACCTGCTCGACGTCGGGCGTATCCGGCAGCATCAGGATGACGACCTCGGCGCCCTCGGCCACCTCCTGGGGTGAGGCCGCCGCGGTGGCTCCTTCGTCGATCAGGATCTGGGAGCGTTCCTTGACGCGGTGCACCACCAGGGTGTGGCCGGCGCGGATGAGGTTGAGGGCCATGGGCGTGCCCATGACGCCCAGTCCGATGAATCCGATGCGCATATGTCCTCCTCGTTCGTGCCGCCGGTCGTGGCAGCGTGTGTTCGTCGGCGCCTCCCGGCGCGGGGGCGGCCTTCAGTTCGCGGCGGTCCAGGTGAAGTGGATGACCTCCAGGCGCTCAATGTCGTCGATAGTCACCCGCGCCCGGCTTCCCTCGACGCGAACCGGCACCTCGTGGTCGGCCACCACCCGGGTTGCGCGCACGTCGCTGACCCCGAGTGGGAGCTCGATGCTGACCTCCTGTGCGGTCAGCGGGATGAGTTCGTGCTGCTGACCGCGCATGGCCATCGGATTGGTCAGGTTCACCACCGTCACGGCGAGCTCGTTCCTGCCCTCATGCACCGCGAGGTCGATCAGTCCGCGACCGCTCACCTCGACCCGCGCCCGATGACCGGCTGCCCAGCGCACGACGTTGGCGATGAGCCGGCCGTGGTCGGACTGCAGTGCGTCCCAGTAGATCTCCCCGATGTTGCCGGCCAGGTAGACCGTGCGTCCGCCCGAGAGGTGCTCGCGGGTGACCACTGCGGGCAGCGTCTCGCCGGGCCGGGGGTAGACCTCCTCCATGGGCAAGTCGGGGTAGTCGGGAACGAAGCGCAGGACGACGTCGGCGCCTTCGTCCGCGGCCACGTCCACGACCTTGCTTCCCGCCACGATGCGTTGCGCTCCCTCGTAGCCGCGGGTGATCTCGTGCTTGGACTCGAGAGTCATGTACTTGTTCTTCAGCGGGCCGCGTACCTCGCCGGCGAGCCGGACCCCGAGCAGGCCACCCAGCGCCAGCTCGGGCTCAGCGCCCGAGGTGTCCAGGCCGGCGTCGAAGGCCGCGACCACGCTGCCCCCGTGTGCCACGAACTCCTCGATGACGGCGATCTGCGCTGCGGGCAGACCAGCGCCCGAGGGCAGGATCAGCGCCCGCACGCCCTCGAGGCGGTCCAGGCTCAGCGCCTCTGCAGCGAGGTACTCGAAAGGAATGCGCGCTTCGATCAGTGCCTGATAGAAGCCGTTCTCATGCGCGGCGGCGTCCGGGCCGTAGGAGGAGGGCGCCGCCGGGTGGGCGCTGACCGCCAATCCGCGCACGTCGAGGAGCACCACCTCAGCGGTGTGCTGCAGATTCTCCAGCACGGGTTCGCAGCGTTCGTGCAGGCCGAAGGCCTCCACGATGGGCTCGACCCAGCGGGTGTCGAAGGAATCCGCCTTGAACTTGGTGAACCAGGGGCGGGCGCCGTGCGCGAAGCCGTCGACGATCAGGCTCACGGTCTCGTGCGGGTCGGCCACCGAGTCCTTCCACCGCAGGGCATTGTCCTCCGGCCCGACCGAGGTGATGAGAGCAACGGGGCGATCGGGGTAGAGGCCACGGGCTCGCTTGGCGATCTGCCCCGGTACCCAGGAGGCCTCCAGGCCGGAGCGACCCTGTTTGTCCACGAAGAACATCGGGTAGCGGTCATCGACGAGTTCGCGCACGAGGTCCCGGGTGAGCTGGGCCCCGCGGTTGGGAATGAAACGCACGTGCGGCTTGACCGCACGCACGGCGTCGTCCCACAGCACCACGAGTTCGCTGAGCTGGCGGCTGCGCCAGGCCGGGTAGCGCTCCCAGGCCGGGTCCTCGGGATCGTCCTGACGGGGCAGGTGCAGGCCGGTGTCGGCGTGGAAACGCTGATCGGCGGCCGGGGAGTAGGAGATTGCTCCGTGCCCTTCCCAGCGGTTGGCGAAGATCGCATCGACGTCGTACTTCTCCACGATCTCCACGGCGATGTCCGTGACGAACTCGCGGTGGTAGCTGGTGAAGGGGTCGGTCAGCCAAAGCCCCGGCATGGAAGCGTGCGGTACGGGGTTGCCCTCGACGTCGCGCGCCAGCCATTCCGGCCGCTGCTGGGCCACGTCATCGTGGATGGCGTGCGGGTCGACCCGCGCCATGACGTGCATGCCGAGTGCGCGTGCACCGTCCACCAGCGCGCCGAAGGGATCGGTATCGCCCAGGTGCACGCTGCGGCGGTGGTGCGGGATCGCGGTGGGGTAGAAGGCCATGTAGCCGCCGGCACTGAGGCACAGGGCGTTGGACTGCGAGCGCTGCATGACATCGATCCAGAAGTCGACGTCGAAGGTGGCCGGATCATCATCCGTGAAGGTCAGCTGCGTCCACCGCGTCGCGCTGCGAAACCAGTCCTGGGTCCGGAGGGCTCCTGGCACCTCGGGACGGGCATCCGTGGAAGTCACGGGGCTCCTATCGTCGTTGATTGTTAGACATGCTGACATGTACATCACAGTCGTGGCAAGCTGGTGCCATGCGATGGAATGACTACGAGGTCAGCGCGAACGTGTCCCTTCTCTTCTCCGAGCTGCCCTACGAGCAGCGCTTCCAGGCCGCCGCCGACGCCGGCTTCACCGTCGTGGAGAGCTGGTGGCCCTTTGCCGAGGCCCACCCCGGGGTGGACCAGCTGGACGAACTCAGCGCCACGATCGCCGCCGCGGGCGTGCGGCTGACCGGGCTGAACTTCTTCGCCGGCAACATGGCCGCGGGCGAGCGCGGCGTCGCCTGCCGCCCGGAACGTGCGCACGAGCTGGACGCCGGCACCGAGGCGCTCGTGCATCTCGCGCGCGCCACGGGCTGCCGGGGGTTCAACCTGCTCTACGGCCAGCCCGATGAGGGCGCCGAACTGGAGAGTTGGCGCGCCACCGCCGTGGCCGCCTACCGCCGCGCCGCTGAGGCCGTGGCCGAGCTGGGTGGCGCCGTGCTGGTCGAACCGCTCGCGCGCGGACTCAATGGCACCTACCCGCTGCACTCCCACCACGACGTCTTCGACCTGATCGGCGAGGTGGACTCACCCCATCTCACGCTGTTGCTGGACACCTTCCACCTCGGGCGCAACGACGTCGACGTCGTCCAGGCCATTCACGAGGCCCAAGGCCGCATCGGGCACGTCCAACTCGCCGACATCCCGGACCGCGGGGAGCCGGGCTCCGGCACCCTGGACTGGCGCGCCATCGGCAGTGCTCTGGGCGAGAGCGGCTATGCCGGCTCGGTGGCCGCGGAATACAAGCCCACGCAGGAGACCGCGCGGACACTCTCGTGGCTCACCCCCACTGCGCCGCGAAACTGACATGATGTCTATCGAAACTGCGAAACAGACAATCTCCGGCGATTGACAGCCTCAGCGCCGGAAAGGAAGCCAGAGAGGTGCCGCCGACCGTGAGCCAATTCAAGCTCGGCCCAGCCTCGTTGACCGAAGCACTCTTCGAGTCCCTCCGGGCGCGCATCATCAATGGTGAGATCGCGCCGGGCGAGAAGGTCACCGAGCAGCGGGTCGCGAGTGAGTACGGGGTCGCTCGCCCCACCGCGAAGTCATGCCTCGAGCGGCTGACCAACATGGGGTTGCTGCGCCGAGCGGCGCACAAGTCCGCCATCGTCCCCCAGCTCGATGAGTCGGAGTTGAACGACCTGTTCTTCAGCCGCACCACCTTCGAACTCGCGGCCACCGCGCATCTGGCCCGGGCCCGGCTGGTCTCCCAGGAGATGGAACGCGCCCAGACCACCATGCGCCTGGCGGCCGAACGGCAGGACTTCGCCGAGCAGGTGCAGTCCGACATCGCCTTCCACTGGGCACTGGTGCACGGTCTGCGGAGCGAACGATTGCGCCGCATGTACGAGATGATCTCGGGCGAGATTCACCTCACCATGGGGCAGTATGCCGCGCACCGCCGGACCACTCCCACCACGGTGGTGGCCGAGCACGACACGATCATGGCGGCCATCCTCGACGGCGATGAACCCGCGGCTTGCGAGGCTCTGGCTGAGCACCTCGACCGCGCGCGTGACCGAGTGCTCGCCCAGGTGCACGAGGCGGCAGAAGCGCACTGACCTGCGCGGGTGGCGCGCCGGGTGGGTGGCGCGCGAGTGGGCGCCGCCCGGGTGGGCGCCGCCCCCTGCGTTTGTGGTCACTTCGCGCCGCTTTACACCGCTTTTCGGCCCTCAAAGCGGCTCCAACTGACCACAAACGCGCGGGTGGTGCACGGGCGGGGAGTGGGTGGTGTGCGGGCGGGGAGTGAGTGGCGCGCGGGTGGTGTGCGGGTGGTGTGCGCCGTGGGGCCGGGCTTGCGGCTGCAGCGGATCCTCACGCCTGAGAGGGTGAGCGCATGAGCATCGATACTCCCGAGCAACTGACCGACCCCCTCTGCTACCACGGCGAAGGCCCGGTCTGGGCCGAAGAGTGGGGGGGCCTGCGCTGGGTGGACATGCTGGCCGGCGACCTCCTCACCCTCAAGGCCGACGGTTCCGTGGACCGCCTCTCCACCGGCAGCAAGGTCGCCGCCTTCGTACGGCCCCGGTCCACCGGCGGCTACGTGGTGGGCCTTGAGCGGGGCATCGGGCTGGCGGACGGACCCTTCGACGCCCCGACGCCGTGGGTCGAGCTCTTCGAGGACCCCAACCTGCGGATGAACGAAGGCGGCTGCGACCCCTTCGGCAACGTCTACGGCGGCAACATGGCCTATGACCGCACCCCTGAGATCGGCCACCTCTGGCGGCTGACCGCCACCGGCGAAGTCACCGAGGTGCTGGACCAGGTCACCACCTCCAATGGCATCGATTTCTCCCCTGACGGCACGCGCGCCTACTACAACGACACCCACACCGGCGGCACCGATGTGTTCGAGGTCGGCGAGAACGGGGAGCTGCTGAACCGTCAGGTCTTCCACTCCGCTGATGACGGCCGGGCGGATGGCCTGACGGTGGATTCAGCCGGCAACGTGTGGGTGGCGCTGAACAAGGTAGGCCGGGTGCGCCTGTACTCCCCCGAGGCCACGATCCTGGCTGACATCGATCTCCCGGTGCGCCTGGTGACGGCGTGCACGCTCGGCGGTGCCGACGGGCGCGACCTCTTCATCACCACCTCGCGCGAGAAGCTTGAGGACCCCGAGCCGGAGGCCGGAGCGGTCTTCCGGCTGCGGGTCGACACTCCCGGCAAGCCGGTGCTGCCCTTCGGAGGCTAGGGCTTCGGCGGCACCCGGGGGTCATTCGTCCCGGGTGCTCAGCACCGGCGGTCACGACGACCCCGGCGACTGTCTCAGCCTGACCGCCGTCGGCGCGGAGGGGCCTCGATCAGCCGCGCGCCCTCAGTCTCCGGGCAGCGCAGGCTGGGCCCCATGGTGGAGCACGCAGGCGGCAGCCGCCTCGACGGCTCTGCGCATCGCGCTCTCCCGGCCCTCCCCGGCAGCCAGCGCGGCGGCCAGTGTGCCGCAGAAGACGTCACCGGCTCCGGTGGTGTCGACCGGCGTCACCGGGCGAGCAGGCACCGCCACCTCACCCCAGCGGGCGCCTTCCGGGCCGAGGGTCACGAGTACAGAAGGCGCCTCGAGCCCGGCGTCGGCGAGGTCGGCAGCCTCGTGCTCGTTCACGATGACCGGGTCGCAGAGCTCCAGCACGGCCTGGGGCAGAGCGGCAAAAGGGGCGAGGTTCAGGATGACCCGGGCACCGTGGGAGTGAGCCGTCTCGGCCGCGGCGATGACGACGTCGTGCTTCAGCTCCGCGGGCATGAGCAAGACGTCGCCGGCACCGAGATCGTCCAAGGAGGAGAGGTCCTCCTCCCCCATCCGGTAGTTCGCCCCCGGGGCGACCACAATCATGTTCTCGCCCGCGGCATCCACGTAGATGATCGCCGTGCCAGTGGGGACTCCGGGCACCGACTGCACGCGGGAGACGTCCACGCCGTGGCGGGCCAATCGATCCAGATACTCCCGGCCCTGCGCATCCTCACCGACCTTGCCCACGAGGATCGACTCCGCACCCGCGCGCGCCGCAGCGACCGCCTGGTTGGCACCCTTACCGCCGAAGCGGTACTCAATGTCCCCAGACATCACGGTCTCGCCGGCACTGGGGTGCCGTTCCAGTGGAAGGTGCAGATCCTGGCTGAGCGATCCGAACACGACGACCTTGCCCATGGTCAACCCTCTCGCTTCGTCGCGCCCCTTCCGGAGCCTCGCTCCGGACAGAGCATCTGATGTGATGCCGGCAGCGGGCCGGCCCGGCATCCTGGCGGGATTCATCGCGCTGCCGTGGAGCGTCGGATGACCAGCTCTGGCCGCAACCTCACGTGGCGGTGCACGTGGCCGGCATCATCTGAGGAGTCCTCCAGGATCAGCCGCGCAGCGATTCGCCCGAGTTCGTCGATCGGCTGGCGCACCGTGGTCATCGGCACGATCCAGTCCTTGGCGACGTTGATGTCGTCGTAACCCACGATCGAGACGTCCTGGGGGATGCGCAGTCCGGCAGCCGTCATGGCCCGGTAGGCACCGAAGGCCAGCATGTCATTGCCGCACAGCACGCCTTCTGGCGGGTCCACAGCCAAGAGCTCCTCAGCGGCCGCGTGCCCGTCCTGGATCCCGATGCCCGAAGCAGCGATCTCCACCAGGTGGACCTCAGGGTCCAGGCCGGCGTCGATCAACTCCGCTCGAGCTCCCGCAGCACGCTCGGTGAACTGGCGGATCTGCGCCGGCCCTCCGATGAAAGCGAGCTTCCGATGGCCGGCCCGGAGCAGGTGGCGCGCGGCCAGGCGCCCCCCGTCAACGTTGTCGACAGCCACCGAGCAGTGGGTGTCTCCACCGTCGAAGTCGAGGAGCACCACGGGCAGGTCACGCGCGATGTCGAGGTACTGGTGCGGGTCAGCGTCCGCGGTGGCGGGTGCGAGCAGCACGCCGCGCACGCGCTGGGCGGCGAGCATCCGCAGCAGTTCGGCCTCGCGATCCAGGTCGCTCTCGGAGTTGCACAACATCAGGAAGTGGCCGGATTCGCGGAAGCTGCGTTCGATGGCCTGCGCCGTCTCCATGTAGAACGGACTCTCCACGTCCAGGACCACGAGCCCCATCACCTTGCTCGCCGCACCGGTCAGCATCCGCGCCTGCTGGTTCGGAACGTAGCCGAGCGCCTCGATCGCCTCCTTGACGAGGGCCTGCGTCCGGGCGTGCACGCGGTCGGGGTGGTTGAGGGTGTTCGACACTGTGCCGGCCGAGACTCCCGCCCGCTCAGCGACATCGCGGAGCCGCACCTGGCCGTTGTGTGAGGTCGTATGAGACGTCATCGACTGCATCCCTCCCGGATATCGCAACCAGGATGTTACCTGCGTAACACTTGTGCACTCGACCGGCACCCGGTAGCTTTTGAAGCGTTCGAAAAATTGTAGCGCTTCAATACGCTCCCCCACATGCAATGACGCAGCGGTGATGGTCCGGGCGATGTGCTCACTCCGATCCGCACAGACAATTGGAGACCCCCATGGCAAGACAGCGTGGTTTTGCGAAGTACGCGATCAGCACCCTGGCAGTGCTCACCCTGGGCCTAGCGGCCTGCGGGTCGGGCAACGGCGGCGATGCGACCGACAACGGCGGCGACGGTAACGGCGGCGACGCCACCGACAACGCTGACAGCGGCGGTGGCAACGCCGACTCGGGGGGCGGCGATGGCGCTTACACCATCGCGATCGTCCCGAAGGACTCGACCAACCCGTGGTTCGTCCGCATGGAGGAAGGCGTCGAGCAGTTCAACGAAGAGAGCGAGCACAACGTCTTCCAGCGTGGCCCCTCCGACACCGACGCCACGCTGCAGGCGCAGGTGATTCAGGACCTGATCGCCCAGGACGTCGACGCCATCGCCGTGGTGCCGGTCGACCCGGCCGCGATCGAGAACGTGCTGCAGCAGGCGCTGGACGCTGACATCGTCGTCGTCACCCACGAGGGCGCCAGTCAGGAGAACACGATGTACAACATCGAGGCCTTCGACAACAACGCCTACGGCGGGTTCATCATGGACAACCTCGCTGCCGCCATGGGCGAGGAGGGCGTGTACACCACGATGGTCGGCCACGTCACGAACGCCTCGCACAACGAGTGGGCCGACGGCGCGGTCGAACGCCAGCTCGAGGCCTACCCCAACATGCAACTGCTGGAGGCGCAGCCTCGCGTGGAGTCTGAGGACAACGCGGAGGTCGCCTACCAGGCGGCCAACCAGCTCCTGACCGCCTACCCCGAGCTCCGGGGCATCGTCGGGACCTCCTCCTTCGACGCTCCGGGCGCAGCCCGCGCCATCGAGGAGAACGGTCTCATCGGTGAGGTGTTCACCAGTGGAACCGGCATGCCCGCCGACAACAGGGACATCCTCGAACGCGGCATCGTCGAATCACTGACCCTGTGGGATCCGGCCGGCGCAGGCTACGCACTGGCCTCGCTGGCCACCAAGATCCTCGATGGCGAGGAGATCACCGACGGCCTCGATCTCGGTGTCGACGGATACCGGAACATGCAGTTCGCCGAAGGCAGCGACAAGCTCCTCGAGGGCGACGGGTGGATCGAGATCACCGCCGACAACGTGGACGACCTCGGCTTCTGATCATCGGTGACGGGTGGCCGGCGACGCTCGCCGGCCACCCCCACTCCGTCCAGCCGACCGTCTGAACAGAACGGAGCCTCCGTTGGAGAACGTCATGGCTGTCCGGGGCATTAGCAAAGCGTTCAAGGGCGTCCAGGCGCTCGACAACGTCACGCTGGAGATCGCCCCGGGAGAGATTCACTGCCTCGCTGGTGAGAACGGCAGTGGCAAGTCGACGCTGATCAAAGTGCTCTCCGGGGTACACGCGCCCGACAGCGGCGAGATCGTCCTGGGTGGCGCCAGCGTCTCCCGCATCACGCCCAATGAGTCCATTGCCCACGGGGTGCAGGTGATCTACCAGGACTTCTCGGTGTTCCCGAACCTGACCGTGATGGAGAACCTCGCCTTTACCTCGGAGCTCTCGGAGAAGCGGCTCTTCGTCAGCTGGCGGCGCATGCGGCGCGTCGCCGAGAAGGCGCTGGCCAAGGTCGGCGTCGACATCGATCTCGACACCACACTCGACTCGCTCTCGGTCGCACAGAAACAACTGATCGCGATCGCCCGCGCCCTCATGAACAACGCGAAGCTGCTGATCATGGATGAGCCGACGACGGCGCTGACGAAGCGCGAGGTCGAGCGGCTCTTCTCCCTCGTCACCGACCTCAAGGCACAGGGCGTGGCCATCCTCTTCGTCAGCCACAAGCTCGAAGAGGTCTTCGAGATCAGCGACCGGTTCACCATCATTCGCAACGGGAAGCACGTCATCACCTGCCTTCCCGCAGAACTGGACCGCAAGAGCTTCTCCGCCCACATGACCGGCCGCGACTTCGAAGAGACCGTCTTCGAACCCCAGGGGGTCGGCACCACTCCGGTCCTCGAACTGGAGAACTTCGGCGTCGATGGCTTCTTCGCCGACGTGAACCTCTCCATCCGCCCCGGCGAGATCCTCGGGATCACGGGCCTGCTCGGTTCCGGCCGCACCGAGCTCGCCCTGGCCATGTTCGGCCTGCTCCAGGGGGATACGGGCGAGATGAGGATCCATGGCCGGCCCGTTCGGCTCAGGGGCGTGCGTGACGCCATCAGGCACGGCATCGGCTACGTGCCAGAGGATCGCCTCACCGAGGGCCTGGCCCTGGAGCGTCCGATCGGAATGAACATCCTCATCTCCGAGATCGACCGCTTCGTGTCCCGCTTCGGCACGCTCAAGCGGAAGGCCTCCGCCGCTGAAGCCCAGCGGTGGGTCGACCGACTCAAGATCGCCACGCCCGATCCCGGGAATGCTGCCAGTACGCTCTCGGGTGGAAATCAGCAGCGGGTCGTCCTGGCCAAGTGGCTCGCCACCGAACCTGAAGTGCTGATCCTCAACGGGCCGACCGTCGGCGTCGACATCGGGTCCAAACACGACATCCACGAGGCACTGCGAGAGCTGGCCGCCACCGGCCTGGCGGTGGTGATCATCTCGGACGACATTCCCGAGGTTCTCCACAACTGCAACCGCGTGCTCGTCATGAATGCGGGCCGGGTCGTGCACGTCGTCGACCCGAAGACGACCGGAGAGGTCGAACTCGCCGCACTGATGTCGGCCGACGAGGTGAAGGGAGCTGTGCGCTGATGCGAAAGCTGATCCAGAAGCTGCTCCGCCAGAACGAGTTCTACATCCTGCTCGTCATCCTGGCGATGGCCGTGGCGATTCACCTCCGCAGCGGACACTTCTTCACCGGAAACAACCTCGTCGTCCTCGCCAGCGCCATGGTCGTACCGGGCATCTTCGCCGTCGGCGCCTACATGGCGCTGGTCTCCGGCGGTATCGACGTCTCCTTCCCGGCGCTGGCCTCGCTGGCGGTCTACGCCACCACACGGCTCCTGGTCGACGCTGGGTGGGAAGGCGGACTGTGGTTGCCCTTCCTCCTCGTCGCGACCATCTCGGCCATTCTCGGAGCCTTCAACGGAGTGCTGGTCGCCTCCATATCCATACCCGTGCTCATCATCACCCTCGGCACGCTGAACGTGTTCTCCGGCTTCATGCAGGGCGCGCTCTCCTCGGTGCAGATCCCCAACATTCCGCCGGCGATGGCCACATTCGGCCGAACCTACCTCTACACCGCCACACACCCGCAGAGTGGTCGCACGGCCGGCCTGCCGGTCTCCTTCCTCCTCCTCGTGGCGGTGGTGGCCATCGCCTTCGTCGTCATGCGGTACACGACCTTCGGGCGCTCGGTCTACGCCATCGGCGGAGACGAGTCCGCAGCATCGCGGGCGGGCGTCAACGTCCGGCGCACCAAGTTCTTCCTCTACGTGCTGATCGGCGTGCTCGCCGGGCTTGCCGGCCTGGTGCGCACGACAGGGATGGGACAGATGCATCCCACCAACCTGCTCGGCATGGAAATCATGGTCATCGCCGCTGTGGTCGTCGGCGGTGTGGCCGTCACCGGCGGCCGGGGCACGCTCACGGGCGCCATGCTCGGGACACTGCTGATCGTGATCGTGCAGAACAGCATGATCCTGGTGGGCATCCCCACCGTCTGGCAGCGGGTCGCCCTGGGGCTGCTGATCCTGATCGGAACGGGTATCTCGGCGGTGCAGATCACCAGATCCCGCCGGCGCCAGGGGGCGATGGTATGAACCTCCGACTCCTCAACCGCCCCACTTACCAGGAGGACGCATCGTGACGCTCGCCGGGACACCCGTCTCTTCCAAGGCTCCGCGGACCTTCGAGTTCTTCCGCGATCCTCACGTCACGCGCCTGGCCGGCGTCCTCGTGCTGCTGCTGGGATTCTTCGCCATCGTGCGGTGGAACAACTTCAGCTCCGTCAACACCTGGCAAGCGATGGCGGTGCAGTTCCCCGAGTTCGGCTTGCTCGCCCTGGGCGTGATGCTGACCATGGTGATCGGCGGCATCGACCTCTCGGTGGTCGGCACCGCCAACATGACCGCCATCGGCAGCGCCATGCTGATGCTCTGGATCGCACCGCTCGACTCCGATGCGTCGAACGGCTCGCTGGCCGTCATCGTGGCGATCGCCTTCTCGCTGATCGTCGGGGCGATCGCCGGCGCCATCAACGGCTTCCTCGTGGCGAAGATCAAAATCCCGGCCATCCTCGTCACCCTGGGCACGCTTGAGCTCTTCACCGGGATCGGGATCGTCATCAGTGGCGGCCGCTCGATCTCCGGTCTGCCCTCCGAGTACACCAACGTCATGGGCAGCACGGTGGCCGGGCGCACCCCGATGGTGCTGATCATCTTCGTGGTGGGCGCAGTGGTGATCTGGTACCTGATGAACCGCACCGCCTTCGGGACCAAGCTCTACATGCTCGGCTCGAACGAGACCGCAGCGACGTTCAGCGGCTTGAAGACGACGAGCCTCATCGTGCGCACCTACATGGTCTCCGGCATCTTCGCCGGAGCCGCAGGCCTGGTCATGCTCGCGAACTACAGCTCGGCACGCGCCGACTACGGCAGCTCCTACACCCTGCTGGCGATCCTCATCGTCGTGCTCGGCGGGATCAACCCGAATGGCGGCTCCGGGCGGCTCGGCGGGGTGGTACTCGCTGTGGTGATCCTGCAGGTGCTGTCCTCCCTGCTGAACACCTTCCACACCATCAACAACTTCTACCGCCCGCTGATCTGGGGAACGGTGCTCCTGCTGGTCGTCATCGTCAATCAGTGGGATCGGAACGGCAATCTCATGAAAATGCTGAAATGGAAAGGACGTCAGTGATGAAGCTGACCAAGGATCGCCACGTCGTCGTCGGGGCAGATTTCGCCGGGATGGCGCTGAAGGACGCGGTCAAGGCGCACCTGATCGAGAAGGGCTGGCAGGTCGAAGACCTCACGCCGACAACAGATCAGTCGGATATGTACCATCGCGTGGGATTCTCACTCGGCGCCCAAATTGCGGAGCACAAGTACGAGAAGGCACTCGCGTTCTGCGGATCCGGCATGGGTATCCACATCGCGGCGAGCAAGTGCCCGCACGTGCATGCCGCGGTGTGCGAAACCGTTCCCTCGGCACTGCGTGCCGCAACGGCGAACAACAGCAACCTGCTGGCGATGGGCGCGTTCTTCACCGCTCCGCGACTCGGTTGCGCCATGGCCGACGCTTTCCTGGAGCACTCGCTCGGCGAGGGATATGAGCACTGGGGCGGGTTCTACGAGTACCACGAGATCGGCTACGACGAATGCGAGAACTTCGACTATGCGGCGTACCGCGCCAATGACTTCCGGGTCGTTGATCCGCGCGAGGCCCACCTCGAAACGGAACCGAAGGGATTGGCTTTCTGATGACGAAAGTGCTGCTGGCCGGGGAGTCCTGGTCGTCGACGACCATCCACACCAAGGGCTTCGACTCCTTCGAGACCTCGGTGTACGAGGAGGGTGGCTCCCACTTCATCGCTGCTCTCGAGTCCCGTGGAGTCGAGGTCGATTTCCTCCCGAACCACGAGGCTCCCACCCGTTTCCCGCGCAGCCGAGAGGGGTTCGATGCCTACGACGTCATCGTGCTCAGTGATATCGGGGCGAACACGCTGCTGCTGCCGCCATCGGTTTTCGCCGACGGGCACAGGACGGCCAACCCCCTGACGGAACTCGCCGGCTGGGTCCGTGACGGGGGCGCTCTGCTCATGGTCGGCGGCTACCTCAGCTTTCAGGGGATCGAAGCGAAGGCGAACTACCGGAACACCGCGGTGGCCGACATCCTGCCGGTCGAGATGGAACTCGGTGACGACCGTGAGGAGACCCCCGAGGGCGTCCAGCCCCGCGTGGTCGCGTCACACGCTGTGGTCGAGGGCCTCGACACGCAGTGGCCTGCGCTGCTCGGTTACCAGCGGTTCACCCCACGTGACGGGGCGGTGCGACTGGTCGACATCGGCCCGCATCCGCTGCTGGTGATCGGCGAGGCCGGGGCGGGGCGAACCGCCGCCTTCGCCAGCGACATGGGTCCGCACTGGATGCCCCGTGAAGCGATCGAGTGGCCGGGTTATGCGCCGATGTGGGGGCAGCTCATCGACTGGCTCAGCGGACGGTAGGCGTGCCGGGCACCGGGCGCTTCGCCGCGATCGACTTCGGTGCCACCAGCGGCCGAGTGATCCTGGGTGAGGTCAGCCCAACTCACATTTCCACCAGCGAGATGTCGCGATTCACGAACCAGCCGGTCTCCATGCCGGCATCGGACGCCCGCGGCTGGGGCACCCACCTGCACTGGGATATGCCCGCCCTCTGGCAGGGGGCGCTCGCCGGCCTGGGCCGCGCCGTGCGGGAGGCACCCGATCTGATCTCCGTCGCCACCGACAGCTGGGGTGTCGACTACGGCCTGCTGCGCAACGGCCGTCTGCTCGGCAGCCCGATGCACTACCGCGATGAGCGCACCGCCGAGGCTTGCGACAGGGTGCATGCGGCGATCCCCCCTGCCGATCTGTATGCGCGCACAGGCATCCAGCCGCTGGCGATCAACACCCTCTACCAGCTTGCCGCCGAGGCCAGCCAGGGTCTGCTCGACGTCGCAGACACGGCGTTGCTGATGCCCGACCTGTTCTCGTACTGGCTCACCGGGCGGCGTATCGCCGAACGGACGATCGCCTCGACCACGGCGATCCTGTCAGCCATCACTGGCGAGTGGGACGAGGACATCCTGAGCCGCGTGGGCCTTCCTCGCGGCGTCCTGGCGCCACTGGTCTCGCCCGGGGAACGGATCGGCCCCGTGCTACCGGCGGTCGCCGATGCTGTCGGGGCCTCACATCACCTCGACGTCATCGCCGTCGGCGCCCACGACACAGCTTCGGCAGTGCTGGCGGCCCCACTTCCTGAGCGCGGTGGTGCCTTCGTCTCCTGCGGCACCTGGGGCCTGGTGGGTGTGGAGCGCGAGCAACCCTTGCTCCACGAGCAAGCTCGGCAGGCGGCCTTCACCAACGAGCGCGGTGTCGACGATCGGTTCCTGTTCATGCGCAACGGGATGGGTCTGTGGATCCTGAATGAGACGATTCGCAGCTGGGAGCGCGCTGGCGAGCGGGTCGACCTCGGTCAGCTGATCGAGGAGGCCGCCCACACCCGTATGGACGCGGACGTCTTCGACGTCGAGGATCCACGGTTTCAGAAGCCGGGCGACATGCCCGCCATGATCGCCGCCTGGCACGCCGAGCATGGAGCACGCATGCCGCAGACCCGCGCAGCACTCGTCCGCTTGATCCTGGAGTCACTCGCCCAGGCCTTCGCCGAGGCGATCGCGACGACCGCACGCATGACCGGTGAGCCGGTCAGCCAGATCAATCTCGTCGGCGGAGGATCCCGCAACTGGCTCCTCTGCCAGCGCCTCGCCGACCGCTCGGGCCTGCCCGTCTACGCCGGCCCGGTCGAGGCAACGGCTCTGGGCAACCTGCTCGTGCAGGCCCGCACCGCTGGCGTGCTCCACGGGACGATCGAGGACCTCCGAGCCGTCATCACCCGCACATTCCAGCCCCGCCGCTTCGAGCCGAGGAGAACCCCATGACCGCCCGCATCGCCTCCGATCTCGTCAGCGACGATCTCCTCCGGCTGACTCGTCGTCTCGGTGAGCCGGAGCTCGACCTCGTGATCCTCGCCGAGGGGAACACCAGCGAGCTCGTCGGCGAGGAGATCGTCATCAAAGCCTCCGGCTCCTCGATGCGCGAGGCCACTGCCTCGGACTTCGTGTGCGTGGGAGTCGAGCCACTGCTCGCATTGCTGCGGGATCACGGGGCGACACAGGAGACCCTGACCGAGGCCCTCACCGCCGGCGTCGACGGCAACCGCCAGGTGCGTGCCTCGATCGAGTCTCTCGTGCATGTCGCCGTGCGCGCACTCGCACCTGTCAGGTACGTCGCCCATACCCACCCCACCGATGTCGTCGCACTTCTGTCCGGCGCGGGCGCCGAGACTGCCTTCGCCGCGCCCGTCTACACCGACGAGCTGATGACTCTCGGCCGGCCGCTCTTCGTTCCCTACGCGCAGCCCGGCATCGAGCTTGGCCGGCTTGTCCTGGCCAGACTCGAGGACCATCTCGACGAGTTCGGCGAGCTGCCCTCGCTCGTTCTCTTGGGGAATCACGGAATCGTCGCGCTCTCGGACACCGTGGCGGGCGCAGAAGCCATCTCGCTCATGGCCGTCAAGAGCGCACGAGTGCGCATCGGTGCGAGCCGGACGGGCGGTGTCACGACGCTGAGCGAGGCCGCGGTGGCGAACTACTTCGATCGGCCCGACTTCGCGGCTCGCCGAGCCCAGCTCGCAGGGAGGCGCCACGAGGCGTAGCTCCCCCGGGCGCACCGAGGGCTGTGCGGGGCCCGGCGCGTGTTCAGCTGATGAGGGTGACTGCCGGCTCCGGGCGGTGGATGCCGCGGGGGCGGTAGCTGAGGTGGGCGGAGAGTCCGAGGAGGTCGGCGAGGTACCAGATGATCGCCAGCCACATCTCAGTCCCCTGCAGGCCCGGGGTCTGCGCGGCGGACCTGCGGCCACCTCCCGTGGGCGCGGCGAAGCTGAAGCCCTCCCCCGGCTGCCAGAAGTCCAGCGCCTCGCTCAGCAAGCGGCGCGCCAAGGCCTGAATCTCGCCCCAGCGGTAGTCCTGCTGACGGCCCAGCAGCCACAGCGGGTGGGCCACGTCGAGGATGTTGCAGGCATTCTGCCGTTCCTGAGCGACGATGCGCGGATCCTCCGCATGCCGGAGCACGGTATCGATCGCCGCCCGCGGGTACGGCAGGGGCAGTCCGAACTGGGCGTAGGTGCCGCGAGTGGTGCGATAGAAGCCGTTGACCAGCTGCAGCAAGCCGTCCTCGCTCCCCGGGCTGCCCCACATGCCTGTGTGCGGGTCGGCATTCAGGTGGAGCCAGCCGACGAGGGTGAGGGCGGTGGTCTCATGGTGCGCCGTGCCGTGCCGCCGGTTCCACATCGCCGCGGTCCCCAGCATGTCCACCACGTGGCCGCTCTGCCAGGGCCGACCGTTCCAGGGTTGGCTCGCAAGCAGGCGGTGGAGCTCCTCGCCGCTGAGTGCGTCCACGGCCGAGACGGGGTGCACCAGTGCGCTACCGAGCAGATCAAGCGCGTATCCGACGCACAGCACGTGATAGGCGGCGTCGCCGTCGAAGCCCACGGGCCCGCGCTGCTCACCACGGTCATCGAGGGGGGCGATCATCCCCGATTCCGGGTCTTGCAGTGCGCGCAGTCGATCGCGGTGCGCCTCCCAGGTGAGCTGCGGAGGCGCCTCGTCAAGCAGATAGGCCGCGATCTCCACCGCATCGCAGTGCGCGCGCACCGTAGGCGCGACTCCGGGAGCATCGACGTACCGCCCGTCGGCGATGTCGCCGTCCCAGCTGCGGTGGAGGAGGCCCGCTGCCTCCGAGCGGGCTCGGCGGTCGAAAGCGGCCAGCCGGTCCGCGAGAGGGGTTCCCGCCGACTGTCCCGGTGGAGCCGAGGGCGCCGCGTGAGCCGCCGCGGCGGCCGCGCCCGGCACACGCCACTTCTTGATCACAGCGGGGTTCCCGGCGACGACGGCGCCCGCCGGCACGTTCTTGGTCACGATCGAGCCGGCAGCCACCATCGCCCGGTCCCCGATCGTGACGCCGTCAAGAATCGTGACCTGTGAACCGATCCAGACGTCGCTGCCGATCCGGATTCCTCGTGAGGTGAGTGGCTGGCGGTAGACCGGTACGTCCGGGTCGGTCATTGTGTGATTGAAGGCCAGGATCGAGGTGTGCGCGCCGATCCGCACGCCATCACCGAGGACGACGTCCCCGCGCACCACCGTGAACACGTTGACGGTGCAGTGCTCGCCGGTCACCACCGAGCCGGTGACGTAGGCATGTGCGGCAATGTAGGAGTGGGAGCCGAGCGAGAGCTCGTCGGCCTGCATGGCCGCCAGGGGCGAGATGAAGCACTTCTGCGCGATGTCCACCGTGGGTCGCTGCGCCATCAGCTCCTGCTGCATGACCAGCTGACCGCGCTGTTCCTCGTCCGAGGCCTCCGACCAGAAGTTCCAGGGCGAATAGTCGAAGTGGTGCCGATCGAAGGGTGAGTTGCCTGAGTCTTCTGACGGCATCCCCGCCCCTTCCGAACTGCGCTGCATCGACGGGCAATTCTTGCACGGGCGACCGAGCACTCCCAGGCCTCTCCCAGCGCCCGGCCAGGGAAATTGCGGGAGATTGTGGAGCGCCGCAACACCCTGCCCCCGGCGAACATAGGTGGGTTATGAAACTGACCATGCGTGTTCTCATTGCCGTCCTCGCGGTTTTCGCGCTCGCTTCCTGTTCCTCGGGATCCGACTACAGCGGTGGCATCGCTGATGATGCCGCCCCTGCTCCTGAGCTCGACGAGGCCGAGGCCGACAGCGGCGATGACGCCGGCGGAGGGCCCGGCGAGTCACCGAGTGAGGACCGGATGGTCATCACGACCGCGGAAGCCGAACTCATCGCCGACGACCCGGCGATCACGATCGACGACATCGCCCGCCAGGCCGAAGCGCTCGGTGGCCACGTCGAGGCACGCGACCAGTGGGCCGACGACGATGGCAGGGTGGATAGCGCCAGCATCACCGTGCGAGCTCCCGCCGAGGACTTCGGCGACCTCACCGACGGCCTGGACGACCTGGGCGAACTCGTCTACTTCACGCAGAGCGCCGTGGATGTCACCGGCACCGCCCGCGATCTCGATGCGCGAATCACCGCCGCGCAGACCTCGGTGGACCGGTTGCTGGACATCATGACCGAGGCAGACAACACCTCGGACCTGATCACCATCGAGACCACGCTCTCCGAGCGCCAGGCACAGCTCGAACGTCTGCAGGCCGAGCGGAACCGGCTCGGGGATCAGGTCTCCCTGTCGACCCTGTCGGTCCACGTGACCAGCGAGCCCTCCGCCGAGGTCCAGGCCGACGGCTTCCTCGGTGGCTTGCAGAGCGGTTGGGCCGCGCTGATCGGCTTCGTCAATGGCGCGCTTGTGGCCGTCGGAGCGCTGCTGCCCTTCGTGGTGGCCCTCGGTGTGCCGGTGCTGCTGCTCGTCGCACTGCTGCGCCGGCGTTCTCGTAGGCGGCGGGCCGAGCTTGCGGTCGGGCCGGCGGGGTACGCGGCGCCGGGTGGGGCACCTGCAGCGCCGGTTGCCGCACCCACAGGACCAGTGCCGCCCGGCGGCGCCCCCGACGAAGGGCCCACCAGGGATGGCGCCGCGCCAGGCCCCGCCGAACAGCACCACACCCCAGACTGAACCAGGACACGCACATCCCAATCACCAGCGACCCCAGCGGCGATGACCTTGGCCGTGGCGCACCCATGATCACCCGGAGGTCATACACCTCCACGCTCGCTTGTATGAGAAACTCTCATAACTCATACAAATCGAGGCGGTGGTGATGAGCTATGGAGCAAAGCCAGTGGCCCGAGACCACCTATGAGCGCCGTGCTTTCGTGCCGTCTGCGAGCACCGCGTGGGGCGTGCGCGCTGGGCTTGGCCGGGCCCCGATCGACTACGACTCCGCCGTCCCACCACTGATCGCCAAGGAGCGAGTCACGCTGCCCGCAAGCGTCGTCCGGGCGGCGGAGGAGGCCACACAGGAGCTCACGAGATTTGACGCCGAGAACGGCTCGCACATCCGGTCCTTTGCTCCGGTACTGCTGCGATCAGAAGCGGCCTCGTCGTCCCAGATCGAGAACCTCACCGCTTCTGCCCGGGCGATCTTCAGCGCCGAGCTCGGCCTCAAGCGGAGCCGGAACGCCGAACTGATCGCCGCCAACACCCGAGCAATGCAGGCGGCGATCGACCTCTCCGAGGCGGTGGACGCCTCGTCGATTCTCGCTATGCACGAGGTCCTGATGAGCCAACAGCCGCGTCACGCTCCCGGGCAGTGGCGCGACGAAGCAGTGTGGATCGGCACGCGGAGCGACTCCCCGGCAGGGGCGGAGTTCGTGGCGCCCTGGCATGAGAGGGTCCCCGCGCTGATCGATGACCTCGTCGCCTTCGCCCAGCGCACCGACGTCTCACCCTTGCCACTGGTGGCGATCGCGCATGCCCAGTTCGAGACGATCCACCCCTTCACCGATGGCAACGGGCGGACCGGCCGTGCCCTGGCGCAGTCGCTGCTTCGCCACCTCGGCGTCACGCGTTCGGTGGCTGTTCCGGTCTCCGCTGGGCTACTCGCTGACATCGAGGGATATCACCGCGCTCTGACCGCATACCGTGACGGCGCGCCCGAGCAGATCGTGCTGGCCTTCGCGCGTGGGTCCCTCCGCGCCGTCGCCAACGCGCGAATGCTCATCGAGGACATCGACGCGATCCGCGAGTCCTGGAACGACAGGCTCAGCGCCCGGCGGAACAGCAACGCATGGCGAATCCTCGATGAGCTGGTCTCCCAGCCCGTCATCACCGCGGCGTCGATCGCGGACACCCTCGGTATCGAACGCACCAATGCCTATCCGCCCTTGAGGGCTCTCGTGGAGGCCGGCATCCTGCGCTCGAAGGAGGAGCATCGGCTCGGGCCGTTCTGGCGCAGCGACGAGATCCTCGAAGCCATCGATCGCTTCGCCGAACGGGCCGGGCGCCGTGAACGGCGGTGAACCCGCCTCAGCGCTGCTTGACCAGCGGGAAGGGGATGGTCTCGCGGATGCCGCGGCCGGTCACGGCCATGAGCAGGCGGTCGATGCCCATACCCATACCGCCCGAGGGGGGCATGCCCTGTTCCATGGCCTCGAGGAAGTCCTCATCGAGCACCATGGCCTCGGGGTCCCCCGCCGCCGCGACCAGCGCCTGCGCCTCGAAGCGCTCGCGCTGGACCACCGGGTCCACCAGCTCCGAGTACGCGGTGGCCAGTTCGAAGCCGCGCACGTAGAGGTCCCACTTCTCCACCACGCCCTCCTGCGTGCGGTGCGCGCGGGTCAGCGGTGAGGTGTCCACCGGGAAGTCCCGCACGAAGGTGGGTTCGTAGAGGTCATCGCCCACCAGGTGCTCGAAGAGTTCCTCCACGAGCTTCCCCGGCGTGTAGTGCGGGGCGACGTCCAGCTCGAGACGCTCGGCGTGGCGCACCAGGTCCCCACGGGAGGTGGCCGGGGTGACCTCTTCTCCGAGGGCCTCGGACACAGCCGGGTAGAGGCTGATGGAGCGCCACTGCCCGCCGAGGTCGTACTCGCTGCCGTCGGCCAGCGTCACCGTCGTGGAGCCGAAAGCATCCTGCGCGGCCTGCTGCACCAGGTTGCGGGTCAGCTCCGCCATGGTGTCGTAGTTGCCGTAGGCCTCGTAGGCCTCGAGCATGGCGAACTCCGGGCTGTGCGAGGAGTCGGCGCCCTCGTTGCGGAAGTTCCGGTTGATCTCGAAGACCCGCTCCACTCCCCCCACCACGGCGCGCTTGAGGAAGAGCTCCGGCGCGATGCGGAGGTAGAGCTCGACGTCGTAGGCGTTCATGTGCGTGGTGAACGGGCGTGCCGAGGCGCCGCCGGGTTGGATCTGCAGCATCGGGGTCTCGAGCTCGAGGAAGTCGCGGGCATCGAGGTTGGCACGCAGCGACTTCACCACGGCGGCCCGGGTGCGGATCATCTCGCGCGCGGCCGGCCGCATGATGAGGTCCAGGTGGCGGCGGCGCACCTGCCCCTCCTCGGAGAGCGCCACCTGCTCGCCTGCTGCGTTCTCGTAGGTCTTGGGCAACGGGCGCAGCGCCTTGGCCGCGAGACGGTAGGAGCGCCCCTCGGCGTCCGGACCGGCGAAGACGGAGAGCTCACCGCGGCGCGAGGAGATCACTCGGCCGTGGACGAAGAGATGGTCCCCGAGGTCGACGTCGGTCTTGAAGGCACCGAGCGCCTCCTCCCCCACCTCGGCCTTGGAGAGCATGGCCTGCAAGCGTTGGCCGTCGCCGTCCTGGAGGGTGACGAAGCAGAGCTTGCCAGTATTGCGCAGGTACATCACCCGGCCGCTGACGCCGACGACCGTCTCGGTCTCCTCACCGGCTTCCAGGTGCGCGAAGTCGGCGCGGACCGCCGCGATGGTGGTGGTCAGCGGAAGGGTGACCGGGTAGGGGTCGATGCCCGCCGCCAGCAGCCGCGCGCGCTTCTCCGCGCGGACTCGAACCTGCTCGGGAACGTCCTCGTGCTCGGGGGCTGGCGCGGCGGCGGAAGTCTGCTCGGTCACCGGCCCAGGGTACTCGGACACCTCTGATGCCGAGGATCTGAGTTCGATGCGGGGCGAGTAATCTGATGATGTTCGCGATCTCGACGCTCTCAGCCGAAGGGCCACCACGATGACCATCCCCACCCCGGGGCAGCCCGGTCCCGACCAGCCAGGCGTCCAGGCGAGCGGGCCGCAGCCCGGCTACGGCCAGCAGCCCGGGTACAGCCCTGCACCTGGCTACGGGCCGCAGCCCGCGTACAACCAGTACCCCGGCTACTCGGCCCAGGGTGCCTATAGCTCCCCGGGATACGGGTTCCATCCGGGGTACGGGCCGCCGAAGAACCACATCGTGGCCGTCGTGCTCTCCATCCTGCTGGGCGGGTTCGGCGTCGACCGTTTCTATCTGGGCCACGTCGGCCTGGGGGTGGCCAAGCTACTGCTCAGCTGGCTCACCTTCGGGGTGTGGTGGCTGATCGACGTCATCCTGATCGCAGCCAAGGCCACCGAGGGTCTCAAGCAGATCAACTGGGAACAGTAGTCCCACAGCCTCAGGGCTCAGGTCTGAGCCCTGAGGCCCCTTCACGGCGTCCTGCCGTCAGCTACTGACTGCGGCGGAGCGTGCGGTCCAAGGCGGTGGTCAGCAGCGGGGTCAGATGCGGCCCAGGGTCGGCGATACCCAGGGACTCCAGCGCGTCCATGGCCTGGCTGGCGGCTGCCGCCACGGCGTCGGTCGCCCGCTGCACTGCTTCGGCGTAGGAGGGCCGGTCGGCCTCGGCGACCACGACTGGTTCGCCTCCGAGCTCCACCACCAGCGCCTGAGCGATGGGGAGCACCGGACTCGCCGCGGTGACGGCGAACGGAGCGCCGGTCAGCCTCGTGAGGTCCATCGAGGTTCCGGTGAACGTCATGGCCGGATGGATGGCCAGGGGGATGGCGCCTGCGGCCGCAGCCGGCGCCAGGACCGCCACGCCCTGCGGACCGGCGGTGTGCACCACGAGCTGGCCGGCCTGCCAGCGGCCGAGACCGGCCAAGCCGTTGACCAAGCCGGGGAGTTCGTCCTCAGGCACGGCGAGCAGGACGAGCTCGGCACGTTCAACGACCTCCTCGACGTCCAGCACGGGCACGCCGGGCAGCATCAGCTCGGCGCGCTCCCGGCTCTCCTCCGAGACGGCCGAGACTCCTACGACGGCATGCCCCACCGCACGCAGGGCACTGCCCAGCACGGCACCAACGCGCCCGGCGCCCACCACACCGATGCCGAGACGGCCTGCCCGTTGCTCGGGCACGAACGGGTCTGGGCCGAGCGTCATTGGGGCGGAGCAGGCGGGCGGAAGCGCTGATCCCCCGCCCGGTCAACGGGCCGGTCGGGCGCCGAGCCCGGCGGCGGACCTGAAGCAGCCGGCGGACCTGAAGCAGCCGGCGGACCTGAAGCCAGCGGGCCGGAGGCAGCCGGCGGACCTGAGGCAGCGCTCGGCTCCGCCGCAGCATGCACCGCCTCTGGGCTCCCGGCGGCCGGCACCGGGATCTCTCCACCGGGCCGCGGGACCTCATCCGCCTCAGCCGGTAGTCCCAGCTGCTCTGCCGCCTTGTCGGAGGAGAACTCATCGGCGCCGGGCACGCCCACGCGCTTCATCCACTCCTCCGGGCCCTCGGCGTGACGGGCCGTGCGCGCGCGCTCGGCCTGCTCCATGATCACCTCGCGGGCGAGGATCTCGTCGAGGTGGCGCGCCATCGGCGTCACGGGGCCCTGGACGGACTGCGGCACGATGTTGGCGATACGGAACCGTCGCTCGAGCGGACCCTGGGTGAGCTGCAGGGACTGGGTGCGCTCGTGCGGCACCACCACCAGCGAGCGCACGAAGCGCCCCGAGCGGATCAGCATCGCGGTGCCGGTGATGCGCAGTCCATTGCGCCGCCAGGTGAAGGGATCGAGCCAGATCGCGCGCCGCGGCGTGTGCCAGTAACCCCCGGCATCGCCGTCGCCTTCGAGCGAGGCATCGAGCAGGGCCTCGATCTCCTCCTCCCCGAGATCGGGGAGCACGAGCCACAGGGCGGTCAGAGCCTCTCCGCGTGAGCCCACCGAGAGCAGAATCGTCTCGCGGGCCGAGTTCTGCTGGCCCGCCTCGCCCAGGCCGTACCCGGCGATATTGACCTTGACCCGCCACCATCCCTTGAGCCGCCAAAGCAGCCCCTGGCTGAGTTCCACAGCCTGCACGCGACCGGGTGGGATGGTCTGCGAGCGGGTCTCCAGCAGGCCGGAATGGATCCGGATGCCATCGGGCGAGATCGCGGCCCGGAATCCGAACTCCCCGGCGAAGCGGCCCCACAGGTAGATCGCCCAGCCGATAACCGCCCAGCCCCAGCTGAACATGGCGCCCACTCCGCCGAAGTCGGAGCCCTTGACGGAGAGGATGACGAAGAAGATGACGAAGGCGACGATGACGATGCTGACCACGATCAGCGAGGGCGAAAGCAGCAGCGAACCCACGAGACGCCCTGGCGGGACCCGTAGCAGTTCGCGTTCGGGGGCGGCCTGCGCGAACCGTCCAGCGGCCGGCTTGGCTTGGCCCTGCGGTGCCCCCGCGGGAGCGCCGCCGCCGCCCTCCGGACCGGAACCATCTGGCGCGTCACTCGCACCCGCGGCGGGTTCGTCGTCGACCACGCCGGCAGCGCGCGCCAGGATCTCGTTGCGCAGCTCCTGCGCTTCGGACTCCTTCAGGTAGCTGATGACGACGTTCGACTCCTGGCCACCCGCGGACTCGACCTTGACCTGGGCCATACCGAAGATCCGGCCGATCAGCGGCTGGACGATGTCCACGGCCTGGATGCGCACGAGCCGTGCGTGACGCTGCTGCTTGAAGAGGATGCCCTGGTGCAGGTCGACGGATTCTGCCGTCACGGCAAACCGGCGCTTGGTCCACGCCAGGTAGGAAAGCCCCAGCGAGAGCGCGACGATGACGAAGAGCACGACGATGGGCACGAGGATGACCCACACGAGCGAGCCGTCAGCGAACTCCCGGATCAGCTGGATGCCGCCCTGGCCCAGCTGCCAGAGCACGAGGACCGCGAAGACGGCGAGACCCTTCCAGGCCTCGACCACGGGGGTGATCTTGTGGACGCGGCGCCACTGGGGCTCCGGGTGGGGGGTGCTCACAGGCCCGCCAACCGTGCCTCGCCACGTTCGGTGAGCCGGTCACGTAGTCGGGCGGCCTCCTCCGGGGGCAGTCCCGGAATGGTGGCGTCGGTGGCGGCAGAAGCGGTGTGCAACTTGACCTGGGCGACTCCGAAGGCGCGATCCAGCGGGCCAGCGTTCACATCGACGAACTGCATCCGGCCATACGGGACGATCGAGAGCGACTTGAACAGGATGCCCTTGCGCACCAACAGATCCTCGTCGGACTCGGCATAGCCGATCGCACGCACCTGCCTCGGGATGAGGAGGAACGCCCAAACGATGAAGATCAGCAGCACAGCCGGCGCGATCCACACCCAGCCGCCGAAGATGATGGCAGGGATGAGGGCACCGAGGAAGGGGATGCCGAGCCAGACGGCGGTGGAGATCAGGCGCACCGAGGTCAGCGACGTCGACACGGGGGCGAAAGCAACGCCAGGCGGCGCGAAGGCCGAACTGTGGCCCTGGTCGGATTCGCTGGCGTGCGGCGACGGCGGGGTGCCACCCGGCCGCTGCAGCGGCCCGGTCGGCGGCTGCTGGTGTGGCGCACTCGGCAACGGCGGCGGTCCCTGCGGCGGCCCACCCTGTGGCGGACCACCCTGCGGGGGCCCGGCTAGGTGCTGGCCCTGCTGCGCGGGTGCGGGCTGCTGCGCGGGCCCGTGGGGGCCCGCGGGAAAGGCCGGGCCGCTCGGAGGCTGTCCTGATTCGCTCACCTGCGCATTGTGACAGACGGACCGGACACCACACCTCTCGGCCTACGGTGCGCGCGCCTTCCCGATCGTCGCGGGAGTGCCAGGTCCGTCAGGAGGTGGGCGCGGACGCCCCGGGGCCGGGCTCGTCGTCCTCGGGGCTGACCTCACACCAGCGCTCCACGAGCATCGCCACGCCGGACATGACCGCCGCACCCACCAGGGCTGCCGCTGCGGCGATCAACTGCTGACGGGGTGCCGGTGCACTCAGGTTGTCCAGCGTGAGCAGCGCCTGGCCGGCGTAATAGCCCACGCAGCCCGAGCCCACCAGCGCCGCGGACTTGGCCAGGACCACCACTCTCGACGCGCCGATCGGGGTCAGGAAGCTCTCCTCGCGGGCAATGAGCCGTCGCACGGCCCGGCCCAGCCACAGCAAGACGATGCCGAGCACGATGAAGGGCGCCGCCGAGACCGGCGAGACCGGCACGCCGTGGCCGCCCCGGGCCTGCAGGTTCGCCAGGACGAAGAAGGTGATCACGCCCGCGAGCACCGCGATCAGGACCAGGGTCTGCCACCGGGTGCGGCTCACGCCCACTCCTCGGCAAGCCATTCCAGATCGGCGTGGTCGGGCGCGGATGCGGCCAGCTCCGCCACCGGGCCACCGTGCGGCCCTGGCAGCACAGCCTCCGGATCCAGCCGCGCCCACGGGGCCAGGACGAAGGCCCGCGCGTGGGCCCGCGGATGCGGCAGTGTCAACGTCGGATCGCCCTGCTCGATGTCCCCCATCGCGACGACGTCGATGTCGAGCGTGCGCGCGCCCCAGTGCTCGGCACGGCGGCGTCCGTGGGCGTGCTCGATCTGCTGCAGGCACGCCAGGAGCGTACGCGGACCGAGCGTGGTGGTACCGGTCACCACGGCGTTGAGGTAGTCCGGCTGAGCTTCCTGGTCCTCGCTCAGCACCGCCTTGGTGCGGGCCAGCGGAGAGACGCCGCTGAGGTGCACACCCAGTTCATGGCGCAGTTCGCGCACCACGTCACGGAGCGTCGCTCGGGCGTCGCCGAGATTCGCTCCGAGGGAGAGCACGATCGGTACCGGCTCCGGCGCCGGGGAGTACCCCGAGCGAGGCCGCTCGGCCCGGCCGAGCTCTTGGGAGGCCCGCTCGCGCCGGATAGCCACCGAGACGTCCGTGAACTCCACCGCGATCGGCGCACGGGGCTTGTGCACCACCACCTCGGTGGCCTGGACCACCGGCCACTGCAACACGGCTGTGGCCACACGTTCGGCCACGGTTTCGATGAGATCCACGGGCTCGCCGGCCAAGATGCCGACCACCGCCTCGGCGACCTCGGCGTAGTTGACCGTGCTGGACAGCTCGTCGGTGGCGGCGGCCCCGGGAACGAGGTCGAGCACGACGTCGGCGATGAAGATCTGGCCGCTCTCCCGTTCGCTCGCCAGCACCCCGTGGTGACCTTCCGCGCGCAGTCCGGTCAGGGTGATGCGGTGGCTCATCGGTGCTCCCTCCAGGTGGCTGCTACGCGGACGGCATCGAGGCTGGCAGGAACACTGTGCACCCGCACCCCCCAGACGCCGGCGGCAGCGGCCAGCGCGGTGACCGCCGCCGTGGAGTTGTCGCGGTCACCCGGCTGGGCGCCGGAGCTGACGTCGTCGAGGAATCGCTTCCGGGAGGCACCGATCAGGAGCGGGTACCCGAGGCTCGTGAACTCCTCGAGGTGGGCCAGGATGCGCCAGTTGTGCTCCGCCTGCTTGGCGAACCCCAGCCCCGGATCGACGATGATCACCTCAGGTGACACTCCGGCCGCGAGCGCGGCCTGCAGCATTCCGGCCAGCTCAGCGCGCACCTCGGCGACGACATCCTGGTAGACCGCCAGGTCGTTCATGGTCTCCGGGGTGCCGCGGCGGTGCTGCAGCACATACCGGGCGCCGCTGCGGGCGATCACACCGAAGATCTGCGGATCCGCCTGCCCCCCGGAGACGTCGTTGACGATCCGCGCGCCGGCGTCGAGGGCGGCCTGGGCCACCGCGGCGCGCGTGGTGTCCACCGAGATCTCCGCCGACGGTGCGGCATTGGACAGCGCCTCGACCACGGGCACGACACGCTGGATTTCCTCGGCGACCGGGACGGTCGCCGCGCCCGGGCGGGTGGATTCACCCCCGACGTCGATGATGTCGGCGCCCTGAGCGAGCATCTCCTGGCCCCGGGCCACGGCCGATGCGGTGTCCGCCCAACGACCGCCGTCGGAGAAGGAGTCGGGGGTCACATTCAGTACCCCCATCACCAGCGTGCGGGGCATCGCGCTATCCCTTGAGCAGGCTCATGGCCTCGGCGCGGGTGGCGGCGTTGCGCAGCTGCCCCCGCACGGCCGAGGTGACGGTGGCCGCCCCGGGCTTGCGCACACCCCGCATCGACATGCACAGGTGCTCGGCCTCGATGATGACGATGACACCGCGGGCGCCGAGGCGATCCACCAGCGCGTCTGCCACCTGGGTGGTCAGTCGCTCCTGCACCTGCGGGCGGCGGGCATAGCCCTCCACCAGGCGGGCGAGTTTGCTCAACCCGGTCACCCGCCCCGTGGCATCGGGGAGGTAGCCCACGTGCGCCACTCCGTGGAAGGGCAGCAGGTGATGCTCGCACATCGAATAGAGCGGGATGTCCCGGGCGAGGATCATCTCCTCGTGGCCGAGGTCGAAGACCGCCTCCAGATGGTCGGCCGGATCCTCCGCCATGCCGGCGAACATCTCCGCGTAGGAGCGAGCCACCCGGTCCGGCGTGCCGGACAGCCCCTGACGGTCGGGATCCTCCCCGATCGCAGTGAGCAGATCTCGCACGGCACGGCGCACCCCCTCCGCGTCATAGCGTCCCGGCTGCGGCGCTCCGGCATCAACGGTTCCCGGTGTGCCACTCATCAGGAGGCTCCGGGCTCCGTGGGCCGGAAACGCTCGTCGTCCCCAGCGCCCCCGTCGCCGTCACCGACCGCGGAAGCGCCATGGCCCGCGCCGGGGCCCACTGAGGTCTCCCCCGCGACCGCGATCTGATCCTCCGGGGGTGCCTGCTCCGTGTCGCCGCGCTCCCGCTCGGCCGGGCCGATCACCGGGGGACGATCCGAGACCGGGCGCTCGGGCGCGGAGAGCCAGACCGGGCGCGGATCACGCTTGACCACCGGCTCGAAGATCCGCGCGATCTCCTTCTCGTTCAGTGTCTCGTGCTCCAGGAGCTCCAGCACCAGGTGATCGAGCACATCGCGGTACTGGTTCAGGATCTCCCAGGCCTCCTGGTGGGCGGCCTCCAACAACGCGCGCACCTCACTGTCCACGGCGGCGGCCATGGACTCGGAGTAGTCGCGCTGGTGACCCATGTCGCGGCCCAGGAAGGGCTGGTCACTGGACTGGCCGAGCTTGACCGAGCCGACGGTGGCGGTCATGCCGTACTCGGTGACCATCTTGCGGGCGATCGCGGTGGCCTTCTCGATGTCGTTCGAGGCGCCGGTGGTGGGGTCGTGGAAGACCATCTCCTCGGCCACGCGCCCGCCCATGGCGTAGGCGAGCTGATCGAGCAGCTGGTTCCGCGAGGTGGAGTAGCGGTCCTCGGCCGGCATCACCATCGTGTAGCCCAGGGCGCGCCCACGCGGCAGGATCGTGACCTTGGTGACCGGGTCGGTGTAGCGCAGGGCCGCGGCGGCGAGCGCGTGGCCGCCCTCGTGGTAAGCGGTGACCTTCAGTTCCTTCTCGTTCATCACCCGGGTGCGCTTCTGGGGCCCCGCCATGGAGCGGTCGATGGCCTCGTCCAGGGCGCGGTCATCGATGAGCTGGGCGTTGGAGCGCGCGGTGAGGATCGCGGCCTCATTGAGCACGTTGGCGAGGTCGGCTCCGGTGAAGCCCGGGGTGCGCTTGGCCACCAGGTTCAGGTCCACGTTCGGGGCCATGGGCTTGCCCTTGGCGTGCACCTGCAGGATCGCGGCGCGCCCGCGCTGGTCCGGTGCTTCGACGGCCACCTGGCGGTCGAAACGGCCCGGGCGCAGGAGCGCGGGATCGAGGACGTCGGGCCGGTTCGTCGCCGCGATGAGGATGACGTTCGCGGTGGCGTCGAAGCCATCCATCTCCACCAGGAGCTGGTTCAGGGTCTGCTCGCGCTCGTCATGGCCACCGCCCATACCGGTGCCGCGGTGGCGGCCGACGGCGTCGATCTCGTCGACGAAGATGATGGCCGGGGCGTTGTTCTTCGCCTGCTCGAACAGGTCGCGCACCCGCGAGGCACCCACACCCACGAACATCTCCACGAACTCCGAACCGGAGATGGAGAAGAAGGGGGCGCCGGCCTCACCGGCCACGGCGCGGGCCAGCAGGGTCTTGCCGGTTCCGGGCGGGCCGAAGAGCAGCACACCCTTGGGGATCTTCGCGCCGAGAGCCTGGAACTTCTCCGGTTCGGCCAGGAACTCCTTGATCTCGTAGAGCTCCTCGACGGCCTCGTCCTCCCCGGCGACGTCGGCGAAGGAGACCTGCGGCGTCTCCTTGGAGACCATCTTCGCCTTGGACTTGGCGAAGCGGGCCATCCCGCCACCGCCCTGCATCCGCGAGAGCAGGAACCAGAACAGCGCGATGAAGATGATGAAGATGATGATCATCGGGAGGAAGGACGCCAGGAAGGACTGGGTCGGCACCTCCGAGTCGTAACCCTCCTCGGGCTCGGCCGCGACGATGGCGCTGACCACCTCATCGCCCTGGTGGTAGACGTAGTAGAACTCGACGTCGGTGCCGCGGTCGATCTCGACGTCGTCCTCGGTGATCACATACGGCTCGGAGAGCTTCATGCGCACCCGCTGCTGGCCGTTGGTGATCACGACCTGCTCCACCGTGCCGGACTCGAGCAGCTCCAGACCCTCGGAGGTGTCGATGCGTTCCGTCCCGGCGCGCCCGAGCAGGGACCAACCCACCGTGACCAGCAGGAGGACCACGAGGATCCAGATCAGGGGGCCGCGCAGCAGCTTCTTCATCGCGTTCATCGCCGTTAGCCTATGTGTTTCCGCAGTTCCCGGGTTTACGCGTACACGTGCGGGGCGAGAGTGGCCACGAAGGGCAGGTGGCGGTAGCGCTCGGCGTAATCCAGTCCGTAGCCCACCACGAAGGCCTTGGGGATGTCGAAGCCCACGTAACGCACGTCCACCTGGACCTTCGCGGCCTCCGGCTTGCGCAGCAGAGTGGCTACGTTCACCGAGGCAGGGCCGCGCGAGCGCAGGTTGTCCACCAGCCAGGACAGGGTGAGGCCGGAGTCGATGATGTCCTCGACGATCAGGACGTGCTTGCCGGTCAGATCGGCATCGAGGTCCTTCAGGATGCGGACCACACCGGAGGACTTGGTGCCCGAGCCGTAGGAGGAGACCGCCATCCAGTCCATGGAGGCATCGGTGTGCAGCTTGCGGGAGAGATCAGCCATGACCATGACCGCGCCCTTGAGCACGCCGATCAGGAGCAACTCCTTGCCGGCGTAGTCGCGGTCGATCTCGGCAGCGAGTTCGGCCAGCTTGTCCTGGATCTCGCTCTCGCTGATCAGCACCTTCTCGAGGTCGGTGCCCATGTCCTGTGCGTCCACGTCTCTCCAGCTCGTTGTCATGGCGGTCGGTGCGGGTTCCGGGTGCTGCGGCCCCGGAGCGCGGCGCTAGGTGGTCTCGTGCTCGGAACGGCAGAGGATCAGCCTGCCACAGCCGCGGTCGGTGCGGATCCGTCGTGCGGTGATCCCGCCCGGAAGCGGAATCGGCCCCTGCCCGTGATAACGCATGAGGAGGCCCTCGAGTTCGTCCACGTGCACCGCGGCGAGGGCACTGGAGCTGGCGCCGGCCTGCAGCGCGGCCGCGTGCAGGGCACGCGTGCGCAGGGCCGGGTGCGCGGCGGTCAGGGTCTCGACGTCGAGACCGATGCCACGCTCGTCGGGGCGCTGCGCCGCATCGAACAACTCGGCGGCGAGGTGGTCCAGGAGGTCCGCGTCGCGGGCGAGCTGCCTGGCGGTGCGGGCCAGTGCCTCGGGAACCCCGGGGCCCAGCGCCTGGGTCAGGGCCGGCAGTGCCGTGGCCCGCACGGCTGCGCGTCGCAGCGGGCTGCCATCGGCGGCTCGCCAGGGGCCGTCGGGCTCATTGGTCTCATCCCGGTCGGGAGTGAGGCCCAGCGCCCGGCAGATGTCCTCGGTTTCGCCGCGCCGGAGTTCCAGGAAGGGGCGGCGGTAGTGCCCACGTCTGAGGGGAATCCCGGCCAGGGAGCGCGCGCCGGAGCCCCGGGCCAGGCGCAGCAGCACCGTCTCGGCCTGGTCGTCGAGGGTATGTCCCAGCAGCACGGACTCGGCGCCATGCTCGGCGGCAGCGGCCGACAACAGCGCATAGCGCAGCTGCCGCGCCGCGCCTTCCGGGCCTGAACCGGCGTCGAGCCGAGGTTCGCCCGGGCTCGCGCGGCGCACCATGACCGGATCCAGGCCGAGTTCCCGGCACTGCTGCGCAGCGCGTTCGGCCACCTGCGCTGAGCCCGGTCGCAGGCCGTGGTCGACGATGACGGCACCGGCCTGCCAACCATCGCGCCGCGCCACGAAGGACGCTGTCGCGGCGAGCGCGAGGGAATCGGCTCCACCGGAACAGGCCACCAGCACGAGGGCTCCCGGGGCGAGATCCGTGAGCGCTCCGCGGAGCTCGCGGCGAGCGCGCGCCACGGCAGGTGCCGGGCCAGCCACGATCAGCGCTCCCGGGTCAGTGGGCCAGGGCCGGGTCAGCCATGCACACGTTGCACCCAGCTCGCCGGGTCGGCGATCTCACCGGCGGTGGGCAACTGCTCGGGGCCGCTCCACACTGCGGCGAGGCCGTCATGGCCCACCTGGTCCACCACGGCACGCACAAAGGCAGCGCCGTCACGGTACTGGGCGAGCTTGGCGTCCATTCCGAGCACTCTGCGCAGGATGTGGTCCAGGCCCGTGGGGGTGTCGCGACGCCGGTCGAAAGCCTTGCGGATGTGCCGCACCGACGGGAGGCGGGCGGGGTCGACGGCGTCCATCACGACGTCGGCGTGCCCTTCGAGCAGGCTCATCACGGCCACGATGCCGGCGAGATCGTCGCGCTGGTCCTCGGTCAGGAAGCTCTCGATCAACGGCCCGCCGCCGGCACCGCGCACCGGGTTGTCGGCGTCGTCCGTGGCCTCTGCGCTGCGCACCAGGGAGGTGACCTGGTCGACCGCGGAGCGGAACGCCTGCTCCAGAGTGGAACTGCCCGCCTGAGCCATGGTTGAGATCAGTGAGCGCATGCGCTCACGCAGGTGGTCCGCCAACCAGGGGGCGGCGGCGAACTGCACCGCGTGGGTCTGCTCGTGCAGGCAGACCCACAGGCGGAAGTCCATGACGTCAAGCTCGAGTTCGCGTTCGACCTTGCGCACGTTCGGGGCGACGAGCAGCAGGCGTTGGGCGAAGGGGTCGTACTGGCCGAGCACCTTGGTGGACAGGATCGCGAGGATGACTCCCATCTCCTCCCCGGCCAGGCGTGCGCCGGCAGGCATGGAGGGCACCGGCATCAGATCACCGATCAGGGAGGCGAACATGGTGGCGTTAGCCTCGGACCACCGGGGCCGGTCGACGACGAAGACCGGCACCTCCTCGGCTTGTGCGGCGGCCTCGTGCAGCCCGGTGATCTCCGCGATGTGGGCAGGCGCCTCCGCAGCGGAGCGGCGCAGCACTTCCACCAGGGCACGCAGATCCGCGGGCGTGCCGGACGGCCCGGGCGGGGCGAGCATGGCGGCTCGCCGGACGGCAGCGTCCCAGTCGACCGGGGTACTCTCGCCGGCCGCCGCTCCCACATTCAGTTCTGTCATGCCGCCACGGTAGCCCGAGACCCCAGGGCTGCGCCCGACGACGGGCGTGTGCTCCTCCCGGCCCGGTCAGCTCTCGTCCGTGGCGTCATCGTTTCCGGAACAACCGCAGGCAGCCACTCCGGCCAGGAAGTCATCCAGCGCGAGACGCCCCTGTCCGGCGGTACCGGGTTCGAGATCACCAAGGATCACCGAGAAGAAGAGCGGGCGCCCATCGGCCGTGGTCACCAGGCCGGTGAGGGAGACGGTCCGGATGAGCGTGCCGGTCTTGGCCCGGATCGCGCCCGCACCCGCTTCCGGGAATCGGCCGGAGAGTGTGCCGTGCAGATGCGCGACCGGCAGCGCGGAGACCAGCCCGGCGAGCTGCGGCTGTTCGCCTGAGAGCTCCAGCAGCCCGACCAGCAGCAGCGGCGGGGCCTCGGATTCCGGGCTCATGCCGGAGCCGTCCGCCATGGTCAGCGATCCGGTGTCGACACCGAGGCCGGCCACCGCCTCAGCGGCCGCGGTCGCCCCGCCCTCGAAGTCGGGGGTGTGCTCACGCTCGATGGCTACCAGACGCAGCAGCACCTCGGCCACCGAGTTGTCCGAGTCGCGCAGCATGTGGCGTACCACCGCGCCGATGGGCGCGGACTCCACGGAGGCCAGCACCTCTGCCTCCGGCGGCGCGGAGGCCCGTGTGGGCCCAGAGACGGCAATGTCGTGCTCGCGGAGCGCCTCTGCGAAGACGCCTGCGGCGTGGGCGGCGGGGTCCTCGCGATGGCCATTGGAGGTGCGGCCGGAGTTCACCGCCAGTGGTTGGACACCCATCACGAACTCGTAGTCCAGCGGATGCCAGTCAGGGTGATGGGTCGGGCCCGTAAAGAGGGTGTCGTCCACAGAGAGGGCAACCTCGGAGATGTCGCGCTCCTGCAGCGCCGTAGCGGTCTGCTCGGCGAGATCGGCCAGGCCCGCCCGGCCGGAGACGGAGTCTGGATTGCCCGCGCCCTCGGCGAGCATGGCATCCCCACCGCCGACCAGAGTGACCGTGCTGCCAGAGAGGACGGTCTCGGTCCGCAGCGTCCGGCCGGCCTCGAAGGTGGCCAGTGCGGCGGCTGCCGTGACCACCTTCAACGAAGACGCGGGGGTGCGGGCGATGCCGGGGTTGTAGGCGGCGACCTCCTCCCCGCTCAGCGCATCGACGAACAACGCTGAGAAGCCGCCGGTACGCCGCCAGTCATCCTCGAAGTCCGCCAGCAGTGCCTCGAACACCGCAGGCTCCGGGATCGGCGCCTGGTCGACCTGTGCGTCCACCACGGTGGCGATGTCCGGGGCGACCGGATCTGCGGGAGGGCGAAGACCGGGGAAAGGTTGCGCGGCTGGCGGCTCCGGCTCCAGGGTCACGAAGCCCGGCACGAGGTCGTGAGCATCGAGCGTGCCGTAACCGGCCACCAGCGCGAGCACTGCCGTCACGGCGACGAACCGGGCCCGCCGAACGCGGCGACGACGAGCCGTGGCCGGTGGTGGCGAGGAGGTGGTAGCGGGCTCAGGGAGTGCCGCGTCCTCACGCTGAGGTTCGCTCACGTGCTCCTCCTGGGAATCAGGCTGCGGGCATGCGCACCGTCGGTGACGTGTCGACTCCTGGGGTGTCCACCCGTCTGAACCCGTACCCTAGCCGGATGAGCCCCACGGCATCGGAGCTCGTGGGCGTGCCAGCAGGGCCCGGTGGGTACGGGACAAGGAAGGGAAGACGTGGAGTTCGACGTCACGATCGAAATCCCCAAGGGGAACCGGAACAAGTACGAGGTCGATCATGAGACCGGGCGGATCCGACTGGACCGGATGCTCTTCACCTCGACCCGCTATCCGGACGACTACGGCTTCATCGAGGAGACACTCGGTGAGGACGGCGACCCCCTGGACGCCCTGGTGCTCCTCGAGGAGCCGACCTTTCCCGGCTGCCTGATCAAGTGCCGTGCGCTCGGCATGTTCCGCATGCGCGACGAAGCCGGTGGCGACGACAAGGTGCTGTGCGTACCCTCAGCCGACCAGCGCGCTTCGTGGCGCACCGACATCGAGGACGTCTCGGAGTTCCACCGCCTGGAGATCCAGCACTTCTTCGAGGTGTACAAGGACCTGGAACCGGGCAAGTCCGTCGAGGGAGCGCACTGGGTGGGCCGCGAGGCCGCCGAGGAGGAGATCCGCCGCTCCTATCAGCGCCTGAAGGACAACGGCCACTGAGCTAGCTCGGCTACGGCCGGGTGTGGGCCCGATGCCGACGCCGCGGCCGAACCGACGCCGCGGCGATTGTGCTCAGTAAACGTCGCTTCGGCACCGATCATCGGCGCCCGAAGCGACGATAGGTGATCACGATCGCCCAGGGAGGGTGGCCCCGACTCGGGTGACACCACGACTAGAGACCCCAGGGTCGCCCCGACTCGGGGGAGGCCCTGGGGTCGACCTCAGACGCCGGGGCGGATGAAGATCGGAGTGCTGGTGAACCAGCTGATCGGGCCCGTGCCGGAGGGCCTGTTCGGGTTCCATGCACCGATGACCTGACCGTTGCCGATGTAGATGGCGGTGTGGCCGGGTGCCCAGACGATGTCGCCGGGGCGTGCCTGGTGTGCGGGAACCTGGATGCCGGCGTAGCGCTGAGCGGCGGAGGACTGCGGGACTCCGTGGATCCCCACGGAGTCATACATGTACTTCACAAAGCTTGAGCAGTCGAAGCCGACGTTCGGGTTCATGCTGCCCCACACGTAGGGAATGCCCGTGTACTGATAGGCAGTCGCCACGATCTGGGCACCACGGCCATGGTCCGGCGGCGCGGTCGGCGGGGCCGGTGTGGGCGGCGGAGCCGGCGCGGGGGGCGGTGTGGGCGTCGGGCTCGGCGACGGGCTGGGTGCCGGAGGAGGCGTCGGCGACGGGCTCGGGCTGGGCGAGGGGTTCGACGGGCTCGGGCTCGGTGACGGGTTCGACGGGCTCGGGCTGGGCGACGGGCTCGGACTCGGTGACGGGTTCGACGGGCTCGGGCTCGGGTTCGATGGCGACGGGCTCGGGCTGGACGGCGTCGGGCTCGGCGAGGTGCCCGGGCTCGGCGCGGAAGGCTGGCTCGATCCGCTCCCGTTGCTGGGCTGGGAGTCACCGGCTGCGGGCGCCTGGGTGTCCGGCTGGCGATCAGCCTCGGCCTGTTCCGCACGCGTCTCACGCTCGCGGCGATCCTCGTCCAAGCGGTCCTGACGTTCACGCTCCAGATCCACCGTGGTGTTCCGGTGCGCAGCGAGCTCAGTGATCAGTTCCTCGCGCTGCGCCAGAGACTCCTGAAGCTGGTTCTCCGTTGACCACGCGGCACTCTCGGCCTCTTCGGCCGCTGCGGCCAAGACCTCCGTGGCCTCCTCCTGCTCGGCGACGGCGACGTCCGCGCGGGCTTGCAAGGTCGAGTGCACCTGCTCCAAGGCTTCGAAGTGCTGGAGTTGGCCGGCGGTGCGCGAGCCCAGTTGCTCCAGCGCGTACTGCCGCGACGCCGCTTCGCCGAAGGACTCCACCGACATGTACGGAGCCAGAGTGGCCAGCGACGCTGAACCCTCGCGGTACATCGCCGCGCCCACGCGGCCCAGTTCGGCGCGCGCGATCTCCACCTCGGCACCGGCGGCGTCGGCGCGCTCTTGCAGGTCCTCGGCATGTTCGATGGCCGCCTCGAGTGCCACCTGGGCATCCGCGTACTCCGCATAGGCCGCTTGAGCGGAGTTCTCGGCCTGCTCGGCGCGGGAGGTCACGCCGGCCAATTCAAGTTCGAGCGCAGCGATGGCCGAGGCCGTGCTCTGTTCCGCCTCGCGTGACTGCTCGATCTCGTCCTCACTCGGCGCAGCAGTGGCCTGAGGCAGGGTCAGCAGGCTGAGGGCGCCGGCAATGGCGAGCGCGCAGGTGGCAGCGATGCCGCGCACCGCGGGGGCGGTACGGGGGGCGCGATAGGAGGGGACTCGCACCGGGGGCCTCCGGAAGAAAGGGATACGGAGTCACGAATCAGTCTCGTGACGTCGTCACACTAGCGGACGATTACCCCTATGGGAACACTGGTCACCTTATTCCCGTTGTTCACATCCGTCCCATCGGCCCCAGAGTTCCACATTTCGAGATTTCCCATCCGGCCTCTGGTGCCCCCGATGCTGCCCGCGTACCGTCCGAGGCATGTTCCGCCGTCGAATGCCCAGCTGACCGGCACGCCCCTGCCGCCGCACCCGGTGCGGCCCGGGCAGCTAGCGCGCCGGCGTTCTTCGACCCCCCTTCAGGAGCGGACACGTGGCAGCCGAGATCGGCGCCCCGCTCCACCCCACCGCCGGACTATGGAGCAGACATCGTGAGCGAACAGCAGAACTGGGCATTCGAGACCCGACAGATTCATGCCGGGCAGGAGCCCGACGCGGCGACCGGCGCACGCGCCCTGCCGATCTACCAGACAACGTCCTTCGTCTTCGAGAACACCAAGCAGGCGGCCGACCGCTTTGCCCTGGCCGAACTCGGGCCGATCTACACCCGGATCACCAACCCCACCCAGGAATCCGTGGAGAACCGCATCGCGGACCTCGACGGCGGCGTCGGCGCGCTGCTCGTGTCCTCCGGCCAAGCCGCAGAGACCTTGGCGATCCTGAACATCGCCGAGGCGGGCGATCACCTCGTGGCGAGTTCCCACCTGTACGGCGGCACCTACAACCTGCTGCAGCACACCTTGAGCAAGTACGGCATCGAGACCACCTTCATCGCGGACCCGAACGACGCGCAGGCCTGGCGCGACGCCGTCCGGCCCAACACCAAGCTGTTCTTCGCGGAGACCATCGCCAACCCCGCCGGTTCGGTGCTCGACATCGCCGCAGTCTCCGGCGTCGCCCATGAGGCCGGGGTGCCGCTCCTGGTGGACAACACCGTGGCCACCCCCTACCTGCTGCGACCGCTCGAGCACGGCGCGGACATCGTGGTCTACTCGGCCACCAAGTACCTCGGCGGGCACGGCACCGCGATCGCGGGCGTGATCGTCGACGGCGGCCGCTTCGACTGGTCCGCAAACCCGGAGCGCTTCCCCAACTACAACACCCCGGACCCGAGCTATCACGGGCTGGTCTTCAAGGATCTCGGCGCTCCGGCCTTCATCCTCAAGGCACGCGTTCAGCTCCTGCGCGACCTCGGCCCGGCCGTCGCCCCCTTCAACGCCTTCCTGATCGCCCAGGGCTTGGAGACGCTCTCCCTGCGACTCGAGCGGCATGTGTCCAATGCCCAGCAGGTGGCCGAGTTCCTAGAGGCCCAGGAGCAGGTCACCTCCGTGGCCTACGCCGGGCTCGCCTCCTCCCCCTGGCATCAACTGGCCCAGAAGTACGTGCCCCGTGGCGCTGGAGCCGTGCTCGCCTTCGAGCTGGCCGGCGGCTACGACGCGGGGATCGCCTTCGTGGATGCCCTCAAGCTGCACTCCCTGGTCGCCAACATCGGCGATGTGCGATCGCTCGTGATCCACCCCGCTTCCACCACGCACTCCCAGCTCGACGCCGAGGGTCTGGCCGCAGCTGGGGTCAGCCCGGGCCTGGTGCGCCTGGCGGTGGGTATCGAGCACATCGACGACATCCTCGATGACCTGCGGGTCGGTCTGGACGCGGCGGCTACCGCCACCGGCGGTGCGACCAAAAGCTCCGAGGCGGCCTGAGGTGAACGACCGCCGCGCCCACCACCAGCACAGTGGGGCGCTTCCCGGCCAGCAGCCGAGCCAGCCAGGCCGGCCGCGCCGTCGGGTGATCGACGTCGACTCCCTTCCCGCCACCGGCGCCTGGCGGCCCGGGGATGACCCCGGCCACCGCAGCTTCGCCGAGATCGGATCCCTGGCATTGGAGGTGGGTGGGCGACTGCCCGCGGTGACGATCGCCTACGAGTCCTGGGGCCGGCTGAACGCCGCGGGCGACAATGCGGTACTGATCCTGCATGCCCTGACCGGTGAGTCCCATGTGGCGTCGCACGGGCCCGAGGATGCGCCGGGATGGTGGGAGCAGCTGGTCGGCCCGGGCAAGGCTATCGACACCAACCGGTACTTCGTGGTGGCGCCGAACGTGCTGGGTGGATGCCAGGGGACGACCGGTCCGGCCTCCCCTGCGCCGAACGGCACGCCGTGGGGCTCACGGTTCCCGCACCTGACCGTGCGCGACCAGGTGGCTGCTGAGCTGGAGCTCACCGACCTGCTCGGCATCGGTCAGTGGGCGGCGGTGATCGGCGCCTCGGTGGGCGGCAACCGCGTGCTCGAGTGGGCGGTGACCGCCCCGGAGCGCGTGCGCGCCATCGCGCCCATCGCCACCGGCGCCCAGACCACCGCGGAACAGGTGGCCTGGGCGCACACGCAGCTGGCCGCCATCGAGCTGGACCCGGGCTGGCGGGGTGGTGACTACTACCAGGCAGCGCCGGGAGAGGGGCCACACCGCGGGCTCGGCCTCGCCCGGTCGATCGCGCACACCACCTACCGCTCCCCCGCGGAGCTGGATGCGCGCTTCGGCCGCTTCCCTCAGGGCGGCGAGGAGCCGCTGCACGGCGGGCGCCTGGCGGTGCAGTCCTACCTCGATCACCATGCGGCGAAGCTGGCTGAGCGCTTCGACGCCGGCTCGTACGTGGCGCTGACCCGCGCGATGATCACTCACGACGTCGGCCGTGATCGCGGCGGGGTGGAGGCCGCGCTCGCGCAGATCACCGCCGAGGCGCTCGTGCTCGCGGTGGACTCCGACCGGCTGTTCTACCCGGAGGAGTCTGAGCGCATCGCACGCGCGATCCCTGGCGCCGGACCGGTGGGGACCGTGCGCTCGCCCTACGGTCATGACGGGTTCCTCATCGAGTGCCAGCAGGTGGAGGCACTGCTCGGCCGATTCCTCCGCGCGGTCTCCCCTCAGCGCTAGCCGCTCCCGCAGAGCCAGCACCGGGGGCCCGCCACCCCGGCGCGATTGTGCTCACTAGATGTCGCTCTGGGCGCCCCGGCGTGCATCTATTCCGACGTTTGGCGCGCACAATCGCGGAGAGCGCGGGCGCGCACAATCGCGGAGAGGGCGGTGCGGCTGGCGGCCGGCGGAGGGGGCGAGGGCCGGGCATTCGTAGCATCATGGAGAGATGACGCCTTCGGCACCCTCGGCTCCTTCTGCGCCCTCGGCACCAACCACCACCAGCCCCGAGGCTGCCGACATCCCGCTGCCGGAGCCGGTTCCGGCCGGGCGCTGGTCGCCCGATGTGCTCGGCGCGGGCTTCGAGGCCCAGACCCTGCCTCTGCTCGCCGACGATGAGGGCCCCGTCGACGCCACCGTGGTCCGTCACCGGCCGGCCGATGACCCTCAGGCCTTCCGGGACACCCCGAGCTCACCCGGCTCCTTCGCCGTGCTCTACCTGCACGGTTGGAACGACTACTTCTACCAGGCCGATATCGCCCGGCGCTTCTCCCAGCTCGGCGGGGCCTTCTACGCGCTCGATCTGCGCAAGTACGGCCGATCCCTGCGCGCCCACCAGACGCGCGGCTACATGGAGTCGCTGCACACCTACGACGAGGATCTCCACGCCGCACTGCGCCTCATCCGCAGCGAGCATGGCCGGAACATCCCCCTGGTCCTGGGCGGCCATTCCACAGGTGGGCTCACGGCCGCGCTCTGGGCGCACCGCCACCCCGGGGCCCTGGCCGGGCTGATACTGAACTCTCCGTGGCTGGAGCTCCAGGGCTCAGCGATCATGCGCGGCCTGGCCCAACCGGTCACCAGCGGGTTGGCCAAGGCCCAGCCCAAGACGGCGCTTCCGGTGGGTGGCGGCTCGCATTATCAGCGCACCCTCACCGGCTGGGATGAAGAGCAGGGCCCACGCCCGGAAGGCCCTGACGACGATCCCTTCATCGTCGGGTGGAACCCCGATCCGGCCTGGCGGCTGGAGCGCGCCATCGTGCGGGCCGGCTGGCTCCGCGCCGTCTTGGACGGCCATGCCCAGGTTGCCGATGGCCTGGAGATCACCTGCCCGGTGCTGGTGATGACCTCGGGCCGTACCGTGCTGACTCCTAAGTGGTCGCCCGAGATGCGTGAGAGCGATGTGGTGCTGGACGTCGAGCAGATGCGCCGCCGCGCCCTCCAGCTCGGCCCGCACCTGACGCTGCTGCGCCTCGATGGCGCCGTGCACGATGTGATGCTCTCCGCCAAACCGGTGCGCGACCGCGCGCACGCCGAACTCGCTCGTTGGGTGCGCACCTACGTGCGCTAGTCGCGCAGCAGCAGTTCGGCCAGGGTCACGCCGCGGCGCCCGGCCAGTTGCTCGGCCTGGGTGCGGCAGGAGAAGCCGTCGGCCAGGTACACCGACTCCAGCCCAGCCCCCGCCAGCGCCGGGAGGAGGCTGTTCTCGGCCACGGCCACCGAGGTCTCGTAGTGGCCGGCCTCCATGCCGAAGTTCCCGGCCAGACCGCAGCAGCCGGCCAGTCGCTGCACGCTCGCACCCGCACGGGTCAACAGCGCTTCGTCGGCGTCCCAGCCCATCACGGCATGGTGATGACAGTGCGGCTGAGCCACGACCTCCACGCCCTCGAGCGACGGCGGCTGCCAGTCCTCCCTGGGCCCCTGCGGCGCCGGCGCGGTGAGGAGCTCGGCGAGGGTGCGGACCGATCCCGCCACCTCACGCGAACGCGGATCGTCGGGCAGGAGCTCCACGAGGTCGGAGCGTAGAGCCGCAGTACACGAGGGCTCGACGCCGATGATCGGCACGCCCTCGGCGGCGAGGGGCCCGAGCACATCGAGCAGGGTCCGCAGCCGTGCGCGGGCACCATCGAGTTGGCCGGTCGTCGTCCAGGTCAGCCCGCAGCAGACCGGCTGGTCTGGCAGGACGACGTCGTAGCCGGCCTCACGCAGCACGGCCAGGGTGGCACGGGCGCCGTTGCCATCAAGGGTCTCGGAGAAGGAGTCGGCCCAGAGCACCACGCGCCGGTGGCCGGGGCGGTCCGCCGCCATGGCACCGGTCGCCTCACCCCTCGCTGCCGGTCCGTCGCCCTGGCGCCCGGCGCGCTCACCCTGCGGGCTGCGGGCCCAGGAACTGAACCGCTGTTCGGCGAAGCGCACCATCTGCCGCCGGGTATCCATCCCGCCGGCACGCATGATCAGCTTCGTGAGGGGCCGCAGGCGGGCCGCGGTGTTGACCAGGCGCGCCAAGCCCGGCACCCGGGTCACCAGCCCGGACCACCGGGGCAGCTGCCCGAGCAGGTAGTGGGTGCGCGGGCGGACCTTGCCCTGGTACTTGCGGTAGAGCACCTCGGACTTGTAGCTCGCCACGTCGGTGCCGGTGGGGCAGTCCGAGGCACAGGCCTTGCAGGACAGGCACAGGTCGAGGGAGGCGGCCAGACCCGGATCGTCGAAGCCGCGCACCAGATCGGGCCCACCGGCGCTGGGTGAGCGCGTCAGTTCCTGCAGCACGCGGGCGCGGCCGCGGGTGACGTCCTTCTCATCCTTGGTGGCCAGGTAGCTGGGGCACATGAATCCGCCGGCCTCGGAGGTGTCCGCCCGGCACTTGCCCACGCCGGTGCAGCGGTGCACGGCCGTGGTGAAGTCGCCGCCGTCCTCGAGGAAGGCGAAACCGCGCTGGTCGTTCAGCGAGCGAGCGAAGGGCCGGCGCAGATCCACATCCAAGGCCATCGGATTGACCAGTACGCCGGGATTGAGGTGGTTCTCCGGATCGAAGAGCCGCTTGACCTGACCGAAGAGCTCGATGGTCTCGGGCAGGAACATCTTCGGCAGCAGCTCCGAGCGCTGCCGGCCATCGCCGTGCTCACCAGACAGGGAGCCGCCGTAGCCGGCCACCAGATCGGCGGCGGCCTCGAGGAACTCCCGCGACGGAGAGATCCCCTCGGGAGTGTCCAGGGGTAGGTCCAGGCGCACGTGCACGCAGCCGTCGCCGAAATGCCCGTACAGCAGCCCGTCCACTCCGCGCTGGTCCATGAGGTCCTGGAAGTCGCGCAGGTAGTCCCCCAGGCGTTCCGGGGGCACCGCGGCGTCCTCCCACCCGGGCCAGGCGGGGGCGTTCGATGGGGTGCGCCCGCCCAGGCCGGCGCCGTCGGCACGGATCCGCCAGAGCGCGTCGGCCTGCGGGCCCGGCGCCAGGATGGTGCGGGCCTCGGTCTGGCCCGCCGCGGCCAGCTGCTCGGCGCGAGCCAGCACGTCCTCGGCGTCCTCGCCCTCACGCGGGCCGAGTTCGATCATCAGCCAACCGCCGCCCGCGGGCAGCGGCGGGATCGCGGCGTCGCCCTTGTGCCGGCGCACCACGTCCACGAGCTTGGCGTCCAGGCCCTCGATCGCCAGCGGGTCGAAATCCAGCAGGGCCGGCACGGCGTCGGCGGCCGTGGCCATGTCCGGATATCCCAGGGCGACGAGCACCGGCTTGGTGGCCAGCGGCACCAGGTCCACCTCAGCTTCGAGCACGGTGACAAGCGTGCCTTCGGTGCCCACCAGCATGCGGGCGAGGTGTGAGCCGTTCTCCGGGAGCAGATGTTCCATGGAGTAGCCCGAGACCTGACGCTTGAAGCGACCGAGGTCGGTGCGGATGGTGGCGAGATGGGCGCGGACCAGCTCCTCCAGGCCCGGGACGGCCGCGAGTGCGCCCGATCCTGACCCGGCCTGCCATCGCCGTCCGAGGCCGTCGACGACGTCTAGTCGGCGGGTGTTGTCGGCGGTGCGGCCGTAGGACAGCGCGTGCGGGCCGCAGGCGTTGTTCCCGATCATGCCGCCGATGGTGGCGCGGTTCTGGGAGGACGGATCCGGGCCGAAGCGCAGCCCGTGCGGTTTCGCGACCGCCTGGAGGCTGCTTTCGACGACGCCGGGCTGGACGACGGCGGTGCGGGCCTCCGGGTCCAGCGAGAGCACGCGGTTCATGTGCACGGAGAAGTCGAGCACCATGCCCGGGCCGATGGAGTTCCCCGCAGTGGACGTACCGCCGCCGCGGGCGGTCACCGGGGTGCCGGTGCGCCGCGCGACGTCCAGGGCGGCGAGGACGTCATCGGCGTCGCGCGGAGCGACCACCACCTGAGGCGCCACCCGGTAGTTCGAGGCGTCAGTGGAGTACTCCGCGCGACGCCGCGGCGAGGCGTCAACCTCGCCGGAGACGGCGGTGCGCAGTTCAGCGATGACGTCCTCAGCGCTCAGGGTGGTCACCCGCGCAGTTTCGCATGCTCATCGCGATGACTGCGGGGTGATCTCACCGAGGGCAGCTGCGGCCGCACCGTCAAGCTCCTGGCTGGAACCTACTCCTGCGCGGCTGCGTACACCGCCTCGGCGACCTCTCCCCAGTAGGGGCCGAACATGACGTCCGGCAGGGCGTGGTACCCGAAGGAGTTCACGGAGTTCTGCACCCCGGTGGGCCCGGAGCCGAGTAGCCACGGGCCCCCGGAGGAACCGCCGGTCATGTCGCAGGGGATCCCGATGGACTGGGTGCCGCCGAAGGTGTCGTTCTGAGCCACTCCGGCACAGGTCTCGAGCGTCTCACCATCAAAGGGGAAGCCCGCCGGGTAGCCGTAGGCGGTGTAGCTCTGTCCGCGGGGCTGGTTGAAGGCCACTCCCGAGGCCCCCACAGCCTCGGTGAGGCTGGCGCCATCGGAGCTGCTGACCACCGCGAAGCCGATGTCGTAGTTGATGTCCTCCTGCTGGCTCCATGCGCTGGCGGTGATCAGATCCACGGCAGGCCATTGGCCGTAGGGAGCCTGCCCGTTGTCGTAAGCGGGCACGAAGATGAAGTCACTGGCGAAGGTTCCGGCGCCGTCGTTCAGGCAGTGGCCCGCCGTGGCGACGGTGGCGTCGTTGTCGGAGACGACCGAGTTGGCTGAGCAGACGTAGTCCACGCCGGCGATGGTGAAGAAGACCTTGCCGATGTGCGACACCGGCGTCTCCGAGGCGATGCCGGCATCCAGCGCGGCCTCTTCGAGCAGCTCGGCCCGCACCTCGGGCTCTGCCGTCTCGCCGAGGATCACCAGCGGGTCTCCCACTGCCACCTCAGTGGTCACCTGGCCGCCGGTCTCGGGCAGATCACGGGGGACGGCGGCTTCCATCCGCTCCGCGCTCCACGACTGGGAGGCGGCAGCGGACAACGGGGTCGCAATGGTGTGGCGATCGACGACGGGTACCTCGGCGACGCGTTCCTGAGCGGCGACTGCCTGGCTGCCCATCAGGAGCGTGGCGGCCGCTGCGGCGACACCGGCGGTGATCCGCACGCGGCGTGGTGATGATGTGGTCATGAAGTCCCCCTGACTTCTTTCCCGGAGCGACCCCGCGAGGTCCGCAGGGCCGCCTGAATGGTCCGGCGCGGCATTGCGCCATGTCTGCCTCCCGGCCTCATGAGTGACCGAGGGGCCTCACTAAAATGTCACATATTGATAACGGAGGGAAGAGGTCGGAGCAGCGTGCGCTGATCGGGAACTACATCCAGCCGTGTCGCTGGGCAGCCCGCGCCGCCTCGATCCGATTCGCGGTCGCGGTCTTGGCGATAGCCGAGGAGAGGTAGTTGCGCACGGTGCCCTGGGAGAGGTGCACCGCTGCGGCGATCTCGGCCACGGGAGCTCCGCGGAGCGCCACACGCAGGATCTCCTGTTCCCGGGCGGTGAGGGGGTTGGCGCCCCCGGCGAGCGACTCGGTGGCGAGCACCGGATCCACCACGTGCTGGCCGGCGTGGACCTTGCGCACGGCTTCGGCCAGTTCGGCGGCCGGGGTGTCCTTGACCACGAAGCCGGCGGCGCCGGACTCCATGGCGCGGCGGAGGTAGCCGGGCCGGCCGAAGGTGGTCACGATCAGCGAACGCACCTGCGGTTCCTCCCGAGCGAGCAGGGCCGCGACGTCGATTCCGTCGCTCACGCCGGCGAAGGCCCCGGGCATCTCGATGTCGAGCAGGCACACATCGGGGCGATGGGCACGTACCGCGGGCAGTACCTCGTCGTGACGGCCGGCCTCGGCGACCACCTCAAGATCCGGTTCGAGGTTCAGCAGCGCGGCCAATCCCCCGCGCACCAGCGCCTGGTCGTCGGCGATGAGGAGCCGGATGGCGTTCACCAGCTGACCTCCAATCGGGTTCCCGGGAACTCCGGGTCGTGGGGGTCGGCGGCTGTGATGCTCACCTGGCCACCGGCGCCCACCACACGTTCGCGTACGCCCCGCAGTCCTGTGGAATCGGCGTCTCCGGGCCCGCAACCGACGCCGTTGTCGGAGACGACCATGCCCTCGGGGTGGAAGACCACCTGGCATCGGTTCGCCTGGGAGTGGCGCAGCACGTTGGTCACGGCCTCGCGCAGCACCCAGGCCAGCACCAACCGCCGGCGCGGGTCGACGGCGTCGGGCCCCTCCGGCAGCTGCGCCTCGATCCCCGCTCCGCGCAGTGCCAGCCGGGCGCTGTCCAGCTCATCGGACAGGCGCACCACTCGCAGACCGGCCACCGTGGCTCGCACCTCGCCGAGCGCCTCGCGGGTGAGCGCCCGCAACTGGGCCAGTTCGGCCTTGGCGGCTTCGGGATCACTGTCCACGAGGCGCTCGGCGAGCTCAGCGCGCACCGTCACCACCGTCAGGCTGTGACCCAGCACATCGTGCACATCGCGGGCCACCCGCTCCCGTTCGGCGATGACGTTGCGATCGTTGACCACCTGATCGTGCTGTTCCTGCCGGTTCCCGATGACGACGATCAGGGTGAGGAAAGCCCCGGTCAGCACGTTGATCACGATGTAGAACCACCACCGGCCCGGATCGCCTGAGGCGAGCACCAGGGCGGTGGTGACCAGCAGCCAGGTCCCGGCGAGGACAAAGGCCGCCCGGGTGGGTTTGAGAAACAGCGAGAAGGCGATCAGGTAGTTCGTCATGCCGGCGGCCTCCATCCCCACCAGCGCGTAGGTCAGGGCGAACAGCACGACCAGCCCGGCGAGGATCATCCGATCGACGCGGCGTGAGGTGGGAGTGTCTGCCAGAGCGCGGGAGAAGCCCGCGACGTAGAGCACGGCGAAGACCGCCACCAGCGCGATGCCGGTCCAGCGTGGAAGGGGGTGGTCAAGCTCCCAGGCCCCGAGGAGGGGGAAGACCAGGAACACCAGCCACACCACACCCATGAGCCAGCCGAACTTGTCCCACGGCGAGGCGGGGATCCGCTGCTCCTCGGTCGGAGCGGGTGCTGACGGGGTCACGGTCCCATCTTCTCCTGTGCGTGTCGGGCGTGTCGGGCGGCCGGCGCTACTGGCGCCTGCGGCCGCGGCGCACCAGCAGCACGCACGCCACGGCGAAGACGAGGGTCCAGGCCCCCAGGTTGACCAGGGGGACCCACAAGGGCTCGAACTCGGGCGGACCGGTGGCGTCGACGCTCACGAGCGCGCCCTCGGTGATGGGCCGGCGCGCGAGCTGGGCGAAGCCGTACAAGGGGGTGAACTTGGCGATGGTCAACATGACTCCCGAGAGCGGGAAGAACAGATTGCCCAGGAAGGCCAGGATCACCAGCGAGCCGCTCGCCGCACCCACGGCGGCCTCGGAGCGGAAGATCAGGCCCACCGCCAGGCCGTACAGCGAGAACACCCCGGCGCCCGCCACCACGATCAGGGCGGAGAACACCCAGGCCCCCGCGGTGCCCTCGGCGCCGGTGAGATAGCCGAGCAGGTAGATCAAACTGATGGGAATCAGAGCGATCACCAGGGCGACCGTCGACTTCGCCGCCACGTAGCCGCCGTCGCGCATGGGGGTCAGGCCCAGCTGGCGGCCCCAGCCCTGCATGCGTTCCACGGCCGCGGCGCCGCCCACTCCGGTGGTGGTGATCACGGCACCGTAGGCAGCCATCGAGGCCATCACATACAGGGTCACATTGCCGTTTCCGGCTGAGTCGTCGGAGTAGTCCTGGACTGAGCCGAAGATCAGGAAGAGCAGGGCCGGGAGCACGGCGATGAAGAACATCGAGGTGAGGTCGCGGCTGACCCGCTTGAGTTCGATCACGGTGTACGTGAGGTTCATCGCGAGGCCTCCCCGGCCGGGATCTGCGAGACGGTGCCAGCGCCAGGCGCTGAGGTCAGGGTGGTGAAGGCGTCATCGAGCGATCCGGTGGTGATCTCCAGATCGCTGCCGCCGAGCTCACCCAGGAGGGCACGCGCCACGGCATCGGAATCGGCGGCGTGGACTCGTACGCGCGGGCCCTCTTCATGGACGGCGGAGACGCCGTCGAGGCTGCGGAGCCGCCGCAGGCCGGTGGCGCGATGGGGACCGTCCAGCCGGGCAGTGACAGTGCGCCCGGTAGCGCGCGCACGGATCTGCGCCGTGCTGCCATCCGCCACGATCCGTCCGCCGGCGATCATGATGATGCGCTCGGCGAACGTGTCCGCCTCCTCGAGGTAGTGCGTGGCGAAGACGACGGTCCGGCCGTTGTCGGCATCGGCGCGCATGGTGTCCCAGAACTGTCGCCGCGTGGAGACGTCCATGCCGGCGGTGGGTTCATCGAGGATGAGGAGATCCGGATCGGGAAGCAGCGCCAGGGCGAAACGCAGTCGCTGCTGCTCGCCACCGGAGAGCTTGGAGACCTTGCGCTTCTCCATACCCTCTAGGTCCGCTCGGCGGATGACCTCCGCGACTCGGGCGTGGTTCCGGAAAGTCGAGGCGATCATGGTCACGGTCTCGCCGACGGAGAGGTCGCGGAGCAGGCCACCGGACTGCAGCACGCCCGAGACCCGGCCGGTCAGGACGGCCTCGCGCGGCGACAGTCCGTGCACCCTGGCGGTGCCTGCACTCGGTGCGGTCAAGCCGAGGACCATGTCAAGGGTGGTGGTCTTGCCAGCACCGTTCGGCCCGAGGAAGGCCACCACCTCTCCGCGGCCGATGGACAGGTCCACGCCGTCGACCGCGCGTACCCGATGGCTGCCGCGGCCGAACTCCTTGACGACGCCGTCAAGGTGGACGGCCTCGCTCGCTGATGTACTGATCATGCATCCAGCCTGTCGTCACGGCGGCCGCGGCCACGATCCCCCGCGGTCACCACCTGGGTATGACAGCTGTCATGCGACTCGTGCGTGCCGGGCTCCCCTGCCTCCTAGACTGACTGAATGAGCGATGTCGCTGGAGATGAGGCACCCCGGCGGGGGCGTCCCCGCAGCGAAGCCTCCCACCGCGCCGTGCTGGTCGCGGCCGCGCGGCTCCTCGAAGAGGTGCCCTTCGAGGACATCACCGTCGAGGGCATCGCGGCCGCAGCGGGCGTGGGCAAACAGACCATCTACCGCTGGTGGGACAACAAGTCGGCCGTCATCCTCGAGGCCTTTCTCTCGGGAGACGTCAAGAGCCAGTTCACCTCGGTGCCCCACACCGGAGATCTGCGCGCAGATCTCTACGACTGGATGGCCGAAGCCCTCCGGATCGGCTTCACCGAGAGCGCCTTGGCCATGGCCCGTTCACTCCTGTCCGCGCTGCTCCACTCCGGGGACGGCGCCAAGGAAATGCTGGATGACTACCGCGTCTGGGACCAGGACGCGCTGACCGAGCGCATCCGCGCCGAGCTGGCAACCGGCTCGGTGCACCCCGACACCGACCCCCGGGCCGCCGCCGCCGCCCTGATCGACCCGGTGATCCTCCGGATCATCGCCGGCGGCGAGCCGGATCAGGAATGGGGCCGCGCCCTGGTGCGCACCGTGCTCGAGGGCATCGAGCCCCGCAACTAGCCGCGCTCGAGCCTGGCGCCCTCCACATCGACGTCGGGCAGAAGCTTGTCGAGCCACGAGGGCAGCCACCAGGCGGCCGGACCGACCAGGTGCAGCAAGGCCGGCACGAGCACGAGCCGCACCACGAAGGCGTCCAGCAGGACCCCAAGCGCCAGGGCCAGCCCGATGGAGGACACCATCGGATCGCCGGCGAAGATGAACCCGCCGAAGACCGAAGCCATGATCAGCGCGGCCGCGGTGACCACCGCCCGGCCGGCGTGCAAGCCCTGGCGCACCGCGAGCCGCGGCGCGGAGCCGTGGGCATAGGCCTCACGCATGCCGGAGGCGGTGAAGAGCTGGTAGTCCATCGCCAGCCCGAAGAGGATTCCGACCATCACGATGGGCAGGAAGCTCAGCACGGGGCCGGGTTCGGTCACCCCGAAGAGGCCGCTGAGCCATCCCCACTGGAAAACTGCGACCACGCCACCGAGCGCGGCGGCGAAGGAGAGCACGAAGCCCGCGGTGGCGATCAATGGCAACACCAGGGAGCGGAACACCATGGTCATCAGCACCAGCGACAAGCCGATGACCACCACCAGATAGAGCGGGAAGGCGTCACCCACGAAGTCGGAGATGTCGATGTTCGCCGCCGTCAGGCCGGCGACGGACAGTTCCACCCCGCTGAACTCGGCGCCGGTGAGCATCTCGCCGCCGCGCAACTCGTGGACGAGCGCCTCCACCGCTTCGCTCGCCGGCCCCTCCTCCGGGACGAGCTGGAAGACGGCGACGTCGAAGTCCTCGTTCAGGCCGACCGGCACCGCGGCGGCGACGTCGTCATGCGTCGCGAGCTCGCGCGCCACCTCGATCTGCAGATCGGTGGCCCCACCCTCGTCCAGACCGGGCTCGAGATCGGCCACGACGAGCAACGGCCCGTTCATGCCCTGGCCGAAGGCCTCGTCGATCGCGGCGTAGGCCTGGTAGGAGCTGGAGTCCTCCGACTGGGAACTGGCATCGGGCAGGCCCAGGCGTAGCGAGAAGGTGGGGATGGCCATCGCGGCGAGCAGCACGACGGCACCCAGGGCCATGCCGGCCGCCTTGAGGTTGCCCATCGGCGTGGTGATCTTCTCTTCGGCGCGGTGGCCGGCCGCCTGGGCCGATGCGGCCTCGGCGCGCTCGGAACGGCGCAGGATGCGCTCACCGACCAGACTCAGCAGCGCCGGCGTCATGGTGACCGCCATCAGCACCGCGATCGCCACGCAGATCGCGCCGACGGTGCCCATCAGGCCCAGGAAGGGCAGTCCGGTGAGGTTGAGCGCCACGAGGGCGATCACCACAGTGGCTCCCGCGAAGACCACCGCATTGCCGGAGGTGCCGTTGGCCAGCGCGATGGACTCGGTCACGCCCATGCCCGCGCGCAGCTGCTTGCGGTGCCGGTACAGGATGAAGAGCGCGTAGTCGATGCCGACCGCCAGACCGAGCATCAGGCCGAGGATGGGCGTCATCGCCATCATCTCGACGGCACCGGAGAAGGCGAGCGCGCCGGTCACGCCGATCCCTACGCCCACCAGGGCGTTCACCAGTGGCAGGCCGGCGCCGATCAGGGTGCCGAGCATGATGATCAGCACCGCCGCGGCCACCGCCAGGCCGATGACCTCCCCCACAGAGAACAAGTGGAACGCCTCGGCGCTGAGCTCGGACGAGGGCAGGATGTCCACGCCGTCGATCGAGGCCTCGGCAAAGACATCCCCGACCGTGCCGATCTGTTCCGCGCCCATCGCTTCCAGCGGCTCGGAGAAGCTCACCATCATCACGGCCGTGGTGCCGTCCTCGGACACGAGCCGCAACTCCTCCGACAGCTCCAGCATCGCCGCACCGCGATCGAGCTCGGCTTCGGCGCCGGCGAGCTCCTCGGTGCCCTCGTCGAGTGCAGCGTCGCTCTCCTCGATCTCCGTCCGAGCGCTCTCGAGCTCCTCCCGGCCGGCGTCGAGTTGTTCTTGCTCCGGTGCGAGTGCCGGTTCGACCAGCTCCAGCGTGCCCGCCTCCTCGGCCGCCTCGCGCTGCGCGTCGATCTCAGCCTGTGCGGCGTCGAGCACCGCCTCCTGCTCCTCGAGTGCGGCGCGCCCGGCCTGCAGCGCCTCGCGCCCCTCCTCGATCTCGGCCCAGCCCTCGCTGATCTCCGCGCGGGCAGCGTCGAGTTCCTCGGCGGCGTCGTCCATCTCCTGCTGCGCCACGAAGGGGTCGGAGACGGTGTCGACGTCGTCGAGGTTTTCCGCACGCTCGGCGAGCTCAGCGATCTCCTCGCGCTGTGCGGCAGTGAAGGTCGAGTCGTCCAGCGTGCGGAACACCACGGTCGTGGTGCCGCCGGAGGCGCCGGGCAGTTCCTCGGCGAGACGGTCCGCCACCGCGGTGGTGGGCATATCCGGCACGGTGATCTGGTCGCTCAACTGACCGCCGAAGGCCGCGAAGGAGCCCACGGCGATGACCAGCAGGGCCAGCCAGGCGGTGATGACGGTCTTGGCGCGCCGGGCGGCCAGCAGACCGAGGCGATGGAGGAGAGAGGCCACGGGAACTCCAGTATCGAGGGAGAGGATGCGTTCTTATATTCGAAACGGTCCGTCTCGTATTGGTGTTCCACGGTGAGGTGTGACCTCAGACACTCAGACCTTCGGGCGGGGCCGGGCGTGGAGCACCCGGGTGGTCCAGTCCGGGAGGTGCCGGGCCCGATGGCACGGCCCAGGTGGTGCCGGGCGGCGCCTGGCTGCAGCGATGCCCGGACACACAACAGCGCCCCCGCGATGTCTCGCGGGGGCGCTGACGATCGTGCGAAAAGCTCAGCTCACTTGAAGACGTCCTTGACCTTCTCGCCGGCCTGCTTCAGTGCACCCTCGGACTGGTCGGCCTTGCCCTCGGCCTGCATCTGCTCATTGCCGATGGCGTCGCCGACGCCTTCCTTGAGCTTGCCCTTGTTCTCCTGCGCGCTGTTGCGCGCCTTGTCGTCGGTCCCCATAACGACCTCCTCTTGGTCGGGATCACGTACCTCACGACCGTAGACACTCGACCCCCACCTCGCATCCGCTGGCAGCGCCCGGGCCGCGCGCCCCGGGCCAGCCGCTGCGATGCTGGCTCTGGGCCGGCGGTCACGGCGCCAGCTGGGGGCGGTGTCGGTTGTCGCGAGGTCAACGCGTCCGCCATCTGGGACGAGCGGCCTGTCCTGCCAGCGCTGACGCGGGCGATGGCGTTCACTGGTCTCATGCGCAAGCCGTTCCTGCTCCTGGCCTCCCGTGCCGAGGACCACGTCGCAGATGAGGAGTACTCCTCACTGCTGCGGCTGGGTGACCTCGCGGAGAGCGAGCTGGTGCGCATGCGGATGGAGGCCGGTCCGCTCCCCGCGCTCGACCTCGACGACTACGCCGGCGTCATCCTCGGCGGCAGCCCCTTCACCGTCTCGGTGCCGTGGGAGGACAAGACCGCGCTGCAGCGCCGGGTCGAGCTGGAGCTGAGCGGGATCCTGCGCGAGATCCGCGCGAAGGACCTCCCTTTCCTCGGGCTCTGCTACGGCGTGGGCGCGCTCACCCGTAGCGCCGGCGGCGTCGTCGACAGTGTGTATGGCGAGGAGCCCGGCGCCGTGCAGGTCGAGCTCACCGAGGCTGGTCAGCACGATCCACTGCTGCGAGAGGTCGCGCCCCGCTTCACCGCCTTCGTGGGGCACAAGGAGGCCTGCTCCGTGCTGCCGCCAGGCGCGGAACTGCTCGCCACCTCCACCGATTGCCCGGTGCAGATGTACCGGCTGGGCGCGCACATCTACGTCACGCAGTTCCACCCCGAGCTGGATCGCGCCTCGATCATCACCCGGTTGCAGGCGTACCGCGGCCAGGGCTACTTCCGTGAGGAAGAGCTCGACCGGATCATCGCGGCTGTGGCCACCGCCGACGTCGAGTCCTCACACGCCGTGCTGCACGCTTTTGTGCAGCGCTACCGCGAACGCCCCGCCGCTGCCGCCTGAGCTGCGCCCCGGCTCGCCTCTGCCCCGGGGCATCCGGACCCCCGGCTCTCCCTGCCCCCGGGGCCCAGGGCCCCGGGCCCCGGGCCCCGGGCCCCGGGCCGATTGTGGTCAATTCGAGCCGCTATCCGGGCCTCTCGCGCCACCAGAGCGGCACCAACTGACCACAATCGCTGCGGGGTGCGGGCCGCCGACGCTGCGGGGTTTGGTGGCCGAGTCTGCGGGGTGTTCGCAGAAGTAGCAGCAAACACCAGCTTGTCCCCAGACTGTGGAAAAACTCTGCCCGATCGCCTGGCGAACTGCGACGATCCGGCGTCATGAGAACGCCACAGCCGCTACCTTCCGCCCTCGCCGGGAAGACCCTGACGCCGCGGGCATTGCACGAAGCCGGCGTCCACCGAAGCCGTCTGCGCCGACGTGACATCACCCCGCTGGCTCGAGGGATCAACCTCCAGCGCGAACTCGTGCCGGCCGAGACGACCGAGCGATTCCGTCAGCGCGCTGTGGTCCTCGCCCGCGCACGAGAAGGCTGCTGGATCTCCCACACCACTGCCGCTGTCCTGCGTGGATGGTGGCTACCCACGGCTCTCCACGACGTTGAGACCGTGCACCTCACGCTGCCCAAGCTGAGGGGCACCCGCACCCGCCTCGACCGTGTGCAATGCCATCGCGCAACGAAGGCTCCGCGCCGACTGGAGCGCTACGACGGCGCCAGGATCAGCACGCCCGAACTGACCTGGCTGGAGCTCGCGAGTTCACTGGAGTACACCGAGCTCATCGCTCTCGGTGACAATCTGGTCCGGCATCCGTACCCCCAGTACGAGTCGAGATCCCATCCCTGGACGGGCATCGAACGCCTTCGCGCTGTGGTGAGCGAAGCCGCAGGAATGCACGGTGTGAAGAAGGCTCGTGCGGCGCTACCGCTGGTGCGGGTCGGCGTCGATTCCCCACAGGAGACGGCGTTGCGGCTCGCGGTCCTCGACGCCGGCCTGCCCGAGCCGGAGCTGCAGGTGCCCGCGACCGAAGGCGATCCCTGGTCACCGCGGGCCGATCTGGGCTACCGCCGGCACCGAGTGGCGATGCAGTACGACGGCGCGACACACTTTGCTGCCGAACAGGCTCGCAAGGACCAGGCGCGCAACAACGCCTTCATCGCCGCAGGCTGGACGCTGCTGCTTTTCAATCGCGACGACGCACGTCAGGGCTTCACGCGAGCGGTGGCCCAGATCCGCGCCGTGCTCGCCCGCTAGCCCCGGCACCCGGCACCCGGCACCCGGCACCCGGCACCCGGCACCCGGCACCCGGCACCCGGCACCCGGCACCCGCGATTGTGGTCAGTTGGTGCCGGTTTCCATGCCTCGTGCGGCCCCAGAGCGGCACCAACTGACCACAATCGTCAGAGGGGGAGGGCGGGGTGGAGAGGGGGCAGCGCCCGGCAGGTGTGCCGGGCATGACTCGGGCCCCTGGTCCCGGAGTGTTCCGGAGCCAGGGGCCCGATATCGCGACCGTGTGGCTATTCAGCCTGGCGAGCAGACCTCAGTTACCGGGCTGCAGCTGGCCGCCGCCGCCGGCGCCACCAGATGGCGGGGCGGTCGGCAGGTCACGCTGCTCCACCGTGGTACCGGACGCGCCGACAGCCACCGGTTCCGGCTTCTCGATCTCGCCTGCTTCCTCACCGGCGAAGGTGAAGTTGCCCAACAGGCCCTCCCCCTCGGCGTCGACCACGATCTTCTGCCCGGCCTTGAGCTCCCCGAAGAGAATTTTCTCCGAGAGCACGTCCTCGATCTCGCGCTGGATGGCGCGCTTGAGCGGACGGGCTCCGAGCACCGGGTCGTAGCCGCGCTCGGCGAGCAGCTCCTTCGCGGCCGAGGTCAGCTCGATCAGCATGTCCTGGTCGCGCAGGCGGCGGTCCAGCTTCGCGATCTCCAGATCCACGATCCGGATGATCTCGTTCTGCGTGAGCTGGGGGAAGACGATGACGTCGTCCACACGGTTGAGGAACTCGGGCCGGAAGTGCTGCTTGAGCTCCTCGTTGACCTTGGTCTTCATCCGGTCGTAGGAGTTCGACAGCTCGCCCTGCGCCTGGAACCCGGTGAGCAGTCCCTTGGCGATGTCCCGGGTGCCGAGGTTCGTGGTCATGATGATCACGGTGTTCTTGAAGTCGACGATCCGGCCCTGAGAGTCGGTCAGCCGGCCATCCTCCAGCACCTGGAGCAGGGAGTTGAAGATGTCGGCGTGCGCCTTCTCCACCTCGTCGAAGAGCACCACCGAGAACGGACGACGGCGCACCTTCTCGGTGAGCTGCCCGCCCTCTTCGTAGCCGACGTATCCGGGGGGAGAACCGAAGAGCCGAGAGACGGTGTGCTTCTCGGAGAACTCCGACATGTCGAGCTGGATGAGGGCGTCGTCGTCACCGAAGAGGAACTCGGCGAGCGCCTTGGCCAGCTCGGTCTTTCCCACTCCGGTCGGGCCGGCGAAGATGAAGGAGCCGCCGGGGCGCTTGGGGTCTTTCAGGCCGGCCCGTGTGCGCCGGATGGCCTGCGAGAGCGCCTTGATGGCCGTGTCCTGCCCGATGACGCGCTTGTGCAGCTCGTCTTCCATGTGCAGCAGTCGCGAGGACTCCTCCTCGGTGAGCTTGAAGACCGGGATGCCCGTCGACATCGCCAGCACCTCGGCGATGAGCTCCTCGTCCACCTCGGAGACGGCGTCCAGGTCGCCGGCCTTCCAGGCCTTCTCCCGTTCGACACGGCGTTCGGTCAGCTGCTTCTCGTCGTCCCGCAGGCTCGCGGCGCGCTCGAAGTCCTGATCGTCGATCGCCGATTCCTTGTTCCGACGAGCCTCGGCGATCTTCTCGTCGAGCTCCTTCAGCTCCGGGGGCGCCGTCATGCGGCGGATGCGCAGGCGCGCGCCCGCCTCGTCGATGAGGTCGATCGCCTTGTCCGGCAGGAAGCGGTCGGAGACGTAGCGATCCGCCAGGTTGGCCGCGGCCACCAGCGCCTCATCGGTGATGGAGACACGGTGGTGGGCCTCGTAGCGGTCGCGCAGGCCCTTGAGGATCTCGATGGTGTGCGGCAGCGAGGGCTCAGCCACCTGAATGGGCTGGAAGCGGCGCTCAAGAGCGGCGTCCTTCTCGATGTGCTTGCGGTACTCCTCAAGCGTGGTCGCACCGATGGTCTGCAGCTCACCGCGGGCCAGCATGGGCTTGAGGATGGACGCGGCGTCGATGGCGCCCTCGGCGGCACCGGCACCCACGAGCGTGTGGATCTCATCGATGAACAGGATGATGTCGCCGCGCGTGCGGATCTCCTTGAGCACCTTCTTGAGCCGCTCTTCGAAGTCACCGCGGTAGCGCGAACCGGCCACCAGCGAGCCGAGGTCGAGGGTGTAGAGCTGCTTGTCCTTCAGGAGCTCCGGCACATCGCCTCGCACGATGTCCTGGGCGAGGCCTTCCACGACGGCGGTCTTACCCACACCGGGCTCACCGATGAGCACCGGGTTGTTCTTGGTGCGCCGGGAGAGCACCTGCATGACCCGCTCGACCTCCATGGTGCGGCCGATGACGGGGTCGAGCTTGGATTCGCGGGCTGCCTGGGTGAGGTTGCGGCCGAACTGGTCCAGCACTGCCGAGCCGGCGGGCTGCCCCTCGGCCGGACCGCCGGCGGTGGCCGGCTCCTTGCCCTGATAGCCGGAGAGCAGCTGCATGACCTGCTGGCGCACGCGGTTGAGGTCGGCCCCGAGCTTGGTCAGCACCTGGGCGGCGACGCCTTCACCCTCACGGATGAGGCCGAGCAGGATGTGCTCGGTGCCGATGTAGTTGTGGCCGAGCTGCAGCGCCTCGCGCAGGGAGAGCTCGAGCACCTTCTTCGCGCGCGGGGTGAAGGGGATGTGCCCGGAGGGGGACTGCTGGCCCTCGCCGATGATCTCGGTGACCTGGACCCGCACGGCCTCGAGCGAGATGTCGAGGGCCTCCAAGGACTTGGCGGCGACCCCCTCGCCTTCGTGGATCAGACCGAGGAGGATGTGTTCGGTGCCGATGTAGTTGTGGTTGAGCATCCGCGCCTCTTCTTGGGCGAGGACAACTACGCGTCGGGCACGATCGGTAAAACGTTCGAACATGTGCACTCCTCACTGGCTCCGCCACGGCCTGGTCACCCCGGCAGCGACCGGTCTGGGCGGTTCGTCCAGGCTAACGGCGCGAGGGGGCCATATCTGCCCGTGTTCGCTTCAGGCGTGATCGCCTGGGCGGCGGCGCAGTGCCGCCGTCACACCTCGAGCAGCAGGGTGACCGGCCCGTCGCCGACCAGTTCGACCGCCATATCGGCGCCGAAGCTCCCGGTTGCCACCTCCACGCCCAGCTCCCGCAGCGCCACCACGAGCCCGTCGATGAGTGGTTCGGCCACGGCACCTGGGGCGGCGGCGGCCCACGTGGGGCGGCGGCCCTTGCGGGCATCCCCGTAGAGCGTGAACTGCGAGACGACCAGCACGGGGGCGTGGGCGTCGAGCACCGAGCGTTCCTCGCGCAGGATGCGCAGCCCCGCGATCTTGCCGGCCAGCGCCTGCACCTGGGCCGGGCCGTCATCGTGGGTGACCCCGACGAGTGCGAGGATTCCCGGCCGCTCGATGGCCCCGACGACCTCGCCGTCGACCGTGACCGAGGCCCGGGTGACCCGCTGCAGGACCGCCTTCACCAGCCGTTCCCGGGAGACGACGGGGGGCGCCGCCGGGAGTAAGGAGCCACCGCGGGCCGGACGTCGGCGAGGTAGATCCCGGCAGGGACGACGGCGATGAACATGAAGAATCCGCCGATCTGCGCGACGCCGACCGGCGGGGGCAGGGTGAGGAAGCCGATGACCGCGGCCACGCCGGTCAGGATCAGCCAGAAGGTCTTGGTGCGCTTGCCTGCCGTCACGAAGGCGGAGGCCGGGCGCCGGGCCGCGTCCACCAGGGCCCAGACCTCGACACCGAAGAGTGCCAAGGCCAGGACGAGGAAAATGAGCGTTTGCAGGCCGCCGATCACCCGATGAGCCTACCGGCCAGATGGAACGCTCCGCGGCCTCCCTGGAGCTCCAGGCGCGACCGCAGGAGGGGCCGGGAGCGCCACCACGCTAGATCGTGCGGCGCCGCAGACCCGCGCCGGGGCGCTCGGCCGGACGGACGTCGGTCACGCCATCGGGGCGGACCACCACCTCCTGGGCCGCAGCGATACCGCTGACGCTGAGCTCGGCCTCCGGGTCCACATTGCGCTTGATCAGCGCGAGCCCGATCGGCCCGAGCTCCTCGTGCCGCGCCACGGACGTCAGCTTCCCCACGGTGCGCTCCCCCAGCGTGACCTCGGCGCCGGCCTCGGGGAGCAGGTGGTCCGAGCCGTCGAGGTGCAGGAACACGAGCCGCCGAGGTGGCTTGCCGAGGTTGACCACCCGAGCGACGGTCTCCTGGCCGCGGTAGCAGCCCTTGTCCAAGTGCACGGCGGTGCGCAGCCAGTCCAGCTCATGCGGGATGGTGCGCTCGTCCACCTCCCGTGCCACACGCGGGCGGCGCGCCTCGATGCGCAGCGCCTCCCAGGCCCAGACGCCGGCCAAGCGGGCGCCGTCCTGCTGCGCGGCGGCCACCACGGCGGTCAGTGCCTCGCGGCGCACCAGGCTGAACGCGCGGTGGAACTCGATGCCGGGATGCTCGGCCTCCTCCGGGCCGTAGCTCGTCGATCCGGCACCGACGCGGGGCCACGGATCCTGCCAGGTGAGCAGATGCGCCTCGTGGTCGGTCAGCCGGCTCCAGCCCCCGGCGTGGGTGCCGAGGACGGCGACGTCCTCCCGCCGGGCGACCTCGACGCGAAGGGTGAAGCGCATGGAGTCCAGGAACGCCGCGAGTGGCTCCGCGCTGGCCGCCTCGGTGATGAGCCAGAGCGTCTCGCCGTCGTCCTGCACGGCCGGGGCATGCTCGATGTGGCCGTGGACGTCGAGCAGCAGCACCTCGCTGGACACCCCGGGCGCGAGATCCAGCAGCAACTGCGACGACAGCGTGTTCAGCCAGGTGATCCGGTCCGCGCCGGCAATGGTCACGACGCCGAGGTGGGAGAGATCGACCAGGCCGTCGCCGCGGGCGAGCGCGCGCTGCTCGCGCACCGGGTCGCCGTAGTGCAGGGCCACCCCGGCGTCCGGGGCGCCCGCTTCGACGGCTCCCGTGGTGGTCAGCAGTGGCGAGCCCATCAGCCGTCCACCCGGCTCAGGCGCCCTGAGGCGTAGGTCTGCAGTTCATGGCCGAAGGCGGCGAGATCCTGGGCCCACATGAGATCGGACTGCACCAGGCCGTACATCATGGTGGCGCCGGTCATCTCGGCCGCCGAGGTGGTCCGCACCACGGCATCGGTGCTCAGATTGATCCGCGGGCCGCGCACCTGGCCGACGTAGACGCTCACGTGCCCGGCGGGGTTGGCCACCAGGACCTCAAGCTCGGTGGGCGCCGGGCCGTTATCGGATTCCGAGGTCGCCTCGGCGGTGTCCGCTGCCCCGGGAACCGGACGCCAGTACTGGGTCTCGGAGGACCAGATCTGACCGGCGTCGAGGCCGGCGGCACCCGCAGTGCCACTCTGCTCCGGGTTGACCTCGCCGGTGGCCACCCGAAGGGTGCTGGAGGCACGCAGGTAAGGCCCGCCGTCGTGATCGAAGACGAGGTCATGCACGAAGGCGGACTCCTCGATGCCGGGATAGGTCAGCTGGCCGAAACCGCGCCACGTCCCCACGAGCCATGCCAGCGGGTAACACTCGGGTGCCAGGTCATCAGGAATCGTCAAAGCCACCCCATCAGGGTATCGGCCGGGCCGGTCTCCAGGAGAGCACCGGCGAGGACTCAGCCGAGGAAACCGAGAAAGCGACCGTCGAGCAGTTCGCCTACGAGGTACACCGGCACCCCGGGCACCAGCACCAGCACCAGGCCCGCGGCCAGGGCGGCACGGCCGTGACCGGCACCCGGGAACCGGCCGTAGAGCACATGGCAGGCGGCGGTGAGCACTCCAGTGGCCATACCGATGAGCAGTCCCGGCAGCCAACCGATCTGCTCGAAGGCGAACCCCGCCCCGGCGCCGATGAGGCTACCGGCGACGGCGGCGAGAATGCCGGTGAGACCCGCCCCCAGCGGCAGGGAGGTCACCAGTGCCGCCGTGGCGATCGTCGCGGCGGCCAGCACCACCAGTTCACCGTCCGTCTCGGTGGCGGCCCACCCGGCGGCGGAGATCGCCACCACCGCTCCGGTGACGATCCCGGACAGGGACTCGACCAGGCGCGGCCGGCCATCGCGACGCACCATCTGATGGATCACCCCGGCGATCACCGCAAGCGCGATGACGATGGCCAGGTGACTGAACGACAGCACCCGGACCACCACAACGCCCGCGATCGCGCTCAGCGCGATCACCACGCTGCCACCGTGCGCGGTGGGGAGGCCGAGCAGTTTGGGCCAGCCGGCCGCGAAGGCCAGCGCCATCAGGAGGACGACCACGCCGATGCCGTGGGCACCGAGATAACCGGAGGTGGCCATCGCGGCGGCAGCGACCGCCGTGACGGACGCTCGCGCCACCGCTCCGGTGGTCGTTGAGGGAGCGTCGTCGAGGGCCACCCGGCGATTCTGGCACGGGCGCCGGTGCCCTCGTGTCTCACCGCAGGGCTGGAGTCGGGCACAGGGCCGGGATCGCATTAGAGTATGGCCACCCGTACGAAGGGAGTTCCGTGTCGGAACTCGTGTTGCTGACCAATGAGCCGGGTGGCACTACCAAGGTGTTGCCCTCGCTGACGTTGCTGGGCCACCACGTGCACGTGGCGGCCCCGTCAGCCTCCGCGCTCGTGGAACACGAGCACGCCACCGCGGTGGTCCTGGATGCACGCCACGATCTGGTCGGCGCGCGCAGCCTGTGCAAGATCCTGGCCGGCCCCGTGCAATCACCTCCAGTCCTCCTCGTCCTCGCTGAGGGTGGATTCACTGCCGTCTCGCGCAGCTGGGGTGCGGCCGACGTCATCCTGACCTCGGCCGGACCGGCCGAGGTCGAGGCCCGGCTCCGCATGATGGCCGAGTCCACCCGAGAAGAGGCCATCACAGTTCCCGCGCCCGACCGTCTGGAAGCCGGCGATCTGGTGATCGACGCCCAGGCCTACACCGCCCGGGTGCGCGGGCGGGTTCTGGATCTGACCTACAAGGAATTCGAGCTCCTGAAGCATCTGGCCACCAATCCCGGCCGGGTGCTCTCGCGCGCTCAGCTGCTCCAGGAGGTCTGGGGCTACGACTACTTCGGCGGCACGCGTACCGTGGACGTCCACGTGCGGCGTCTGCGGGCCAAGCTGGGCACCGAGCACGACCATCTCATCGGCACGGTGCGCAACGTGGGCTACCGCTTCGATCTGCGCAGCCGCGAGGCCGCCAGCTCCTGATCCCCGCCCGCGGCGCTCAGGGCCCAGGGCTTTGCGAGACCGAAGCACGGGCGTAGACTCGATCACGACGTCGGGCCGAGAATGCCCCGGGCTCCACCCTCAGCCGCTACGAGCGGCCTACGCGCCGACTGGCGCTTCTCGGCCCGGCGTCCTTGCTTTGCTCAGGGGGCATGCCTGCTGGCCCCGCGCCACGTCGAAGGGTCCCCCATGTCTCGGCACTACCGGATGGGCCGTCTCGCACTGCCCGCTGTTGCCCTGCTCGCCATCGCTCCGCTGAGTGCCTGCAGCACCGGGGTCATGGACCTGGAGGTCGGTGATTGCTTTGACGCCTCCGCCCTGGAGGGCGCCGACGAGGTCAGCACGGTCGACACCGTGGACTGCACCGAGGAGCACACGGGCGAGGTCTTCGGCTCCCTGGAGCACGCCGAGAGCGAGACGGCGCCCGCACTGCAGGACTTGTTCGACGAGGCCGACGAGCACTGCTACTACGAGTTCCAGAGCTTCGTGGGCGTGCCGTACGAAGAGTCCGCGCACGAGTACTACGTGGTCAGCCCCACCCAGGAGTCCTGGGAGAACGCCGACGACCGCACCAGCCTCTGCCTGCTCGTCAGCGAGCCGGTGAGCGGTTCACTGGAGAACTCCGGCACCTGAGCGGAGCGAGTAGCGCGCTTTCCCTTCGGCCGCCCACGCGGTCGTTCAGCCGAACGAACGGCCGCACCACCGCCCACGCGGTCGCTTGCGCGGCCCTTCAGGCAATCCCGGGCACTCAGCCGAACTTCCCGGAGACGTAACGCTCGGTCTGCTCGTTGGCAGGGTTCGAGAAGATCTTGTCGGTCGCCGCATACTCGATGAGCTTGCCGGGCTTGCCAGTGCCGGCGATATTGAAGAACCCGGTCTTGTCCGAGACGCGGGCTGCCTGCTGCATGTTGTGGGTGACGATGACGATCGTGTAGTCGTTCTTGAGCTCATAGATCAGGTCCTCGATGGCGAGGGTGGAGATCGGGTCGAGCGCGGAGCACGGCTCATCCATCAGCACGACGTCGGGCTTGACCGCGATCGCCCGCGCGATACAGAGGCGCTGCTGCTGGCCGCCGGAGAGGGAGGAGCCGGGGCGGTCGAGCCGGTCCTTGACCTCGTTCCACAGGTTCGCGCCCCGCAGCGAGCGCTCCACCAGGTCCTGCGACTCCTCACGGCCGAGCCGGCGGTTGTTCAGCTTCACCCCGGCCAGCACGTTGTCGGCAATGGACATGGTCGGGAAGGGATTCGGCCGCTGGAAGACCATCCCGATCTGCCGCCGCACCTGCACGGGATCCACGCCGGGGCCGTAGAGGTTCTGCCCGTCCATGAGGGCGGCACCGGTCACGCGCGCCCCCGGAATGACCTCGTGCATGCGGTTCAGGGTGCGCAAGAAGGTGGACTTGCCACAGCCCGATGGCCCGATGAGAGCGGTCACCGAGCAGGGCTCGATCGTCATCGTCACATCCTCCACGGCGAGGAAGTCGCCGTAGTAGACGTTGAGGTTCCTGACATCGATGCGCTTAGACACGGGTCCTCCAGGTCTGGCGGGGAGCAGAGCAGATCACTTGGCTCCCTTGGGGGCGAAGTAGGCGCTGATCAGCCGCGCCGTCAGGTTGAGCAGCATCACGATGGCCACCAGCGTCAGCGCTGCCGCCCAGGCGCGTTCGACCCCGACGCCACCCTGGACGAAGGAGCGGTAGGCGTAGACCGGGAGGGTGGCCATGCGTCCGTCGAAGGCATCCCAGTTGATGTTGGTGATGAAGCCCACCGTGAGCAGCAGCGGGGCGGTCTCACCGATCACTCGCGCAATCGCCAGCATGCACCCGGTGGTCACCCCGGCCACGGAGGTGCGCAGGACCACCTTGACGATGGTCAGCCACTTGGGCACACCGAGGGCGTAGGAGGCCTCGCGCAGCTCGTTCGGCACGAGACGGAGCATCTCCTCGCAAGCACGTACCACCACGGGGGTCATCAGCACGGAGAGCGCGATGGCGCCCATGAATGCCGAACGGTACTGGGGCGCGTAGGAGGTGAAGAGCACGAAGGCAAACAGGCCGGCGACGATTGAGGGGATTCCGGTCATCACATCCACCAGCACGGTGATGGCTCGCGCGAGGCGCCCGCGCCCGTACTCCACCAGGTAGATGGCGGTGAAGAGCCCCAGCGGTATCGAGAACGCCGCCGTGAGTCCGGTGACGATGATCGTGCCGATGATGGCGTGGAAGGCGCCCCCCTCGCGCATCTGACCGTAGATGCCGCTCATGTCGCTGGTGAGGAACTCCCAGGACATCATGTCCATCCCCCGCGAGACCACGGTCCACACCAGCGAGATCAGCGGGATGGTGGCGATCACGAAGGCTGCGGTGACCACGGAGGTGGCTAGGCGGTCGCGGGCCCGGCGCGCTCCCTCGACAGCTCGCGAGGCCGCCCAGGAGCCGGCGATGAAGAACAGTCCGGTGAGCGCCGCCGTGGCCACGGGTGTGGGCCGGCCGGCCAGGGTCAGCACGAGCAGGGCGAGAGCGAGGGAGCCGGCGGCGACCGCCCACAGCCCCCACGCCGGGAGCATTCCCTGGTGGGCCAGTTGCGGGGAGACGCCGGTCCCAGCGCTGCGCGGGCTGGGGTACAGGTCCGTCTTGCTGGCCATCAGTTGGCTCCGGAGAACTCGGCGCGGCGCGAGATGACCCAGCGGGCGAGGAAATTCACCACGAGGGTGACCGCGAAGAGCGCCAGGCCGGTGGCGATCAGCACGTCGGCACCGAGCCCGTACGCCTCGGGAAACTGGGCGGCGATATTCGCTGCGATCGACTGGTGCTGGCCGGGCTGAAGGAGGAAGGCGTTGATGGCGAAGCCGGGCGAGAGAATCATCAGCACGGCCATGGTCTCCCCCAGTGCCCGCCCCAGGCCGATCATGGATCCGGCGATGATGCCCGAGCGACCGAAGGGGAACACCGCCTGACGGATCATCTCCCAGCGGGTGGCCCCCAGGGCCAGCGAGGCTTCTTCGTGCAGGCGGGGCGTCTGGAGGAAGACCTCTCGGGTGGTGGCGGTGATGATCGGCAGGATCATCACCGCCAGCACGACCCCGACGGTCATGATGTTGCGTGCCGGTGCCTGGAATCCGGCGAAGAGCGGGATCATGCCGAGATTCCCCGAGAGCCACGCGAAGAAGGGGTTGAGCTGCGGCACCAGCCACGCCATACCCCACATGCCGTAGACCACAGAGGGAATCGCTGCAAGCAGGTCGATGAGATAGCCCAGACCCTGCGCGGCGCGCCGTGGCGCGTAGTGGGAGATGAACAGGGCGATGCCGATGCTCAGCGGCACGGCGATCAGGAGCGCCAGCGCCGAGGAGAGCAGCGTGCCGAAGAGCAGCGGTGCGATGTACTCGGCCAGCCCCTGCCCACGCATGAAGCCCACAGAGGCGAAGTCTTCACGCGCTGCGGTCAGGGCCGGCCAGGAGCGGTAGAGCAGGAAGGAAGCCACCGCGGTCAGGACGGCGAGGATGACGATCCCGGCACCGGTGGAGATCCCGGAGAAGACCACGTTGCCCACGCGCCCGGGGGCATCGCGCAGAGCGGTCACCGGACCGCCACGGCGCGGCTCAGGTGCGGCAGAGGCCACGGCTCCTCCTCAGGGCAGTTCGGCGGTCACTGGCGGCGAGCGGCGCGGTGGTCACGTCATGCGGCCACCCGCGCGCCAGGGAGGGCCGGTACCCATAAGAAAGGCGCAAGGTGAACGACGGGTGAACAACCACTGTTGCGTGCCCCACACCGAGCACGATCCTGGGCGTCATCCACGGGGACTCAGTCGCCCTCCACCACGTGGATCTGCGCCACCACTTCCAGGACCTGCTCCCGGAGGTTCTCGGTGATGGGCGCAGAACCCGCCACATCCAGCCTCGCTGCGCGATCCTGAGCCTCCGGTGAGGCCACGTACTCGAGCAGGGTGCGCACGTTGGCGACCTCTCGCTCGGACTCGTACGCCGAGCAGGCAATGAGATACGACACGAGCACGATCGGGTAGACCCCGGCCTCGTCCGTGTCCCGGGCGAGATCGAGCGTCAGGCGCAGGTCGCTCGCCCCCTCGGCAGGCGGCGAGGCGTCGACGACGGCGGCCGCCGCCGCCGCGTCGTAGGACACGAAGCCCTCCCCCACGAGCACCGCCGCCGTCTCGAGTTCGTCACTGACCAGGGCCGCATCGACGTAGCCGATGGTCCCGTCGGCGGCCTGGATGGTCTGTACGAGCGCACTGGAACCCTGCGCGGACTGCGTTCCCCCACGCGGCCAGGTCTGGCTGGGCTCGTAGGGCCAGGCTTCGCCACCGGCCGCAGCGAGGTACTCAGTGAAGTTCTGTGTGGTGCCCGAGTCGTCCGAGCGGTTGACCGGGATGATCGCCAGATCCGGCAGGTCCAGGCCGGGATTCGACTCGGCGATCTCCGGGTGGTCCCAGGCGGTGATCTCGCCGGCGAAGACGGCGGCCAGCGCCTGGGGGGTGAGCTGTACTTCCTCCTCGACCTCGGGGAGGTTGTACGCCACCGCGATCGGCGAGATGTACAGCGGCAGTTCGATGGGCTCGGCGCCCGAGCAACGCTGCCTGGCCCGCTCGACCTCGGACTCGTTCAGTGAGGCATCGGAGCCGGCGAAATGGGTGGCGCCCTCGAGGAACATCTCGCGCCCGGTCCCGGAACCCACCGGGTCGTAGGACAGCAGGAGGTCGGGATGGGAATCGTTCATGCCGGCCACCCAGGCGGTCATCGCCACCTCCTGCGCCGAGGATCCGGCGCCGGCGAGCGGCCCCCCGACACCGGACTGCTCGGCCGGCGTGCACGCACCCACCCCGAGCGCGAGGACGACTGCACTCAGCAGTGCGGCCCGGGATCGGGCAGTGAACGGGAGACGAACGGCAGAACCCACGGGCTCACTCTAGGCACACTCAGCGGGGCGAGCGGTGACTCTCCAATGCGACCACAGTGGCACCGCGGCCGGTGCGCTGGGCCACGTGCACCACCAGCATCTCCCCGGTCTTGAGATAGGGATCGTCCTGGGGCAGGCGCTTGCGCAGCCGATGCGGGGTGCGCGCGGCGATCTCCTCGATGAGCGTGGGCAGTACCGGCCGGTGTGTGCAGATGACCACGGGCACATCACGGGTGATCAGCTCATGCCGGATGAGGCGGCGTGCCAGCTTGGGCCGCGCCTTATGGGCGGCCTCGGTGAGTTCCTCGGCGAGCGAGGCACCCACCCCGGTGGCTTCGAGGAAGGGCCGGACGGTCGCGGCGCACCGTTCCCATGGCGAGGTGATCACCTCGTTGATGCCATACGACACGAGCAGGGGCACCAGGTGCTGGGCCCGCTGGGAGCCGCCGCCGGTCAACGGCCGGGTGTCCTCGTCGCCGCGCCAGGCGGATCGCTTCATGGCACGGGAGTGCCGGAGCACCACCAGGGTCCAGGTGCGGAGCTTCTCGTCGCGCCACTGATCGATGAGGTGTTCCAGCGGCGCCCGATCGTGGGCGTTGGTGAGCATGGACCATGCGGCACGTGCCTCCACCCAGCGGGTCTCGTCGACCTCGGTCAGGTCGAGTGGGCCGGCCGCGCGGTGGCGTGGTCCGCCAGCGTTCTCGTCGTCCTCGGGACGTTCCGCAGCCTCCGCGGGCGGGGCGGTCTCCTGGGCTGCCCAGTAGTGGACGACCTTGCGCCGCCCCTCGGCCACCCGGTACCGCACCGCGGGCAGCGGCTGCCCCAGGGCGACGTCGAGACCGGTCTCCTCTGCGATCTCGCGCACCGCGCACTGCGGCAGGGACTCCCCGGCGTCGAGCTTGCCCTTGGGGAAGGACCAGTCGTCGTACTTGGGACGATGGATCAGCAACACCTCGAGACGGCGGCCTGAGGTGCGCCAGATGATTCCGCCGGCGGCCTGGACCTCGGAACTCGAACTGCTCAATGCCCTGCCTCCTCGGCTCGGGTGCACACTCGCGACATCACCGTCGATCAGCGCGAGCGGGAGGCCGCCGTGCGCGAACGGGCGCGATCCATGAGCAGTTCCTGCAGGTCATCCAGGCGTTCACCGTCGACGGCGGCATGACGCTCCCAGCCCTCGGGCGAGAGGTGCCACGAGGCGGTGGTCTCGGCCATGGACATCTCCATGAGCGTGATCAGCTCGCTCACGTGGGCCGGGTCGCTCAGCCGGATGAGCGCCTCGACGCGGCGGTCGAGGTTGCGGTGCATGAGGTCGGCCGAACCGATCCACACCTCCGGGAGAAGCTCGGGTTCTTCCGCCGGCGAGCGCGACCCCTCGGGCACCGTGGCGCCGTTGGCGAAGGCGAAGATCCGGGCGTGCTCGAGGAAGCGCCCCAGGATGGAGCGCACCCGGATGTTCTCGCTCAATCCGGGTACACCCACCTTGATGGCGCAGATACCGCGCACCACGATGTCCACCGGCACTCCGGCGCGGGAGGCACGATAGAGCGCGTCGATGATCTTCTCGTCCACGAGGGAATTGATCTTGATCTTCACCCATGCGGGCTGACCCGCGCGGTGGTTCTCCACCTCGCGGTCGATCCGGTCCACCAGGCCGGTGCGCACCGACTTCGGCGCCACGAGCAACCGGTGGAACTTGGTCGACGGGGCGTAGCCGGAGAGCTGGTTGAACAGCCGGGTCAGATCCTGACCGACGTCGCGGTGGCAGGTGAGCAGGCCGAGATCCTCGTAGCCGCGCGCGGTCTTGGGGTGGTAGTTGCCGGTGCCCACGTGGCAGTAGCGGCGCAGCCCATCGGTCTCCTGACGCACCACCAGGCAGAGCTTGGCGTGGGTCTTGAGCCCGACCATGCCGTAGACCACGTGCACGCCGGCCTGCTCCAGCTTGCGGGCCCACGTGATGTTCGCTTCCTCGTCGAAGCGCGCCTTGATCTCCACCACGGCGAGCACCTGCTTGCCGGCTTCGGCGGCATCGATCAGGGCATCGATGATCGGCGAGTCCCCCGAGGTGCGGTACAGGGTCTGCTTGATCGCCAGCACATGGGGGTCGGCTGCGGCCTGGGAGATGAACTGCTGGACCGACGTCGAGAACGAGTCGTAGGGGTGGTGCAGCAGGATGTCGCGTTCACGGATCCGGCCGAAGATGTCCGCAGGGTTGGCGGATTCGACCTCAGCGAGGCCCTTGGCGGTCACACCCACGAACTTCGGGTACTTCAGCTCAGGGCGGTCGAGATCGTGGATGACGTTCAGACCGGTCAGGTCCAGGGGTTCAGGCAGGTGGAAGACGTCCTGCTCTCCCACGCCGAGCTCGCGCATGAGCAGGTCGAGCACGTGACTGGAGACGCCGGTGGCGACCTCGAGGCGGACCGCCGGGCCGAAGCGGCGGCGCATGAGCTCCTTCTCCAGGGCCTTGAGGATGTTCTCTGCGTCGTCCTCCTCCACCTCGACGTCCTCGTTGCGGGTCACACGGAAGGTGTGGTGCTCCACGATCTCCATGCCCGGGAAGAGCGCGTCGAGGTGGTGGGCGATGATCTCCTCGAGGGGCACATACGCCGTGCGCCCAGCCTTGTCGCTGGGCACGTCCTCGGGACGGTAGGGCTTGCCCTCGGCGTCCACGGCGATGAAACGCGGCAGCAGGGGCGGGATCTTCACGCGAGCGAAGTGCTCCTTGCCGGTGGCGGGATTGCGCGCCAGCACCGCCAGGTTCAGTGAGAGTCCCGAGATGTACGGGAAGGGGTGGGCCGGGTCGACGGCGAGTGGAGTCAGCACGGGGAAGATCTGCTTGCGGTAGAACTTCTTCAGCCGCTCTTGGTCGCTGTGGCCAAGATCGTCCCAGTGCAGGATGTCGATCCCGTGCTCGACGAGCGTCGGCTGGACGTCCTCGGCGAAGGTGCGGGCGTGACGCTCGACCAGTTCCCGGGCGCGGTGCGAGAGCGCCTCGAGCACTTGGCGCGGGCTCAGCCCCGAGGCGCCGGTGACCGCCATCCCGGCGGCGATCCGGCGCTTCAGTCCGGCCACGCGCACCATGTAGAACTCGTCGAGGTTCGAGGCGAAGATGGCCAGGAACCACGCGCGCTCCAGGATCGGCAGTGCCGGGTCTTCCGCCTGCTCGAGCACGCGTTCGTTGAAGGCGAGCCAGCTGAGCTCCCGGTCGGCAAAGCGGTCGTCCGGCAGCTCATCGTCGTGTGGGGCGGCGTCCGGTGAGGCCGGGGAGGCGATCGGAGCCGCCGCCTGTGGCGTCGCGAGCGGCATCGGGGTCTGTGCCGGGGGTCGTTCCTCGGCTGCTGCCGGCGCCGGGGAGCCGGTCGCCACGCCGTTGGCGTGGGCGGGGCTGGTGGCGCTGGTGTCCTGCGCCATGGAGCGGGCCTGAGCGGCCAGAGCGTCCTCGTCGCGGGCGTCCGGCTGGCTGTGGCCGGTGGAGTCAGCGGTCATGAGGTCATGGTGTCATCCCCAGGTGACCAATGAGTGACCAAGCCGGGCCGCGTCGGGCCACCGTGCGTCCTCACGATCATCGGACTCTTCGTCACGCGAACTGGGTGTCCACTGCTGCGGTGGCGAAGCCCTTGCGCTCGTAGGTGCGGCGCGCGGCGATGTTGTCGGCCTCGACGTAGAGCGCCGCGTGCCGCAGGCCACGGGCGGCGAGGCGGGCCAAGGCCAGAGAGGTCAGGCGCGATCCCCATCGCCGCCCCTGCTCCTGCGGATCCACTCCCAGCACGTAGATCTCTCCTTCTTGCGGTCCGGCACGATCGGCGCCAGGCTCGATCTTGAGCCACAGGAAGGCCGCAAGCCGGGGGGCCGGGGACCCCGAAGGCTCAGCTGCGACCTCGAGGGACTCGGCGGGCACCAGCCACAGTTCCCCGGGGTCGAACCACGGCTCCTGCTGCCGGGCGCGCAGATCGGCGAGGCTCATCCGGCCCTGTTCCGGGTGGGTCGCGAAGGCGCGGGCGTTCAGCTCCAGCAGCGCCTGCGCATCGTCGTCCTCGAAGGTCCGGGCCTGGGGCAGCCCGTGCGCGGCGGGGCTCGAATCGGCGGGTACACCGGCGACCGCCATGGCTTCGGGCAGGCTCGCGGCGAGCTTGAGCAAGGTGCGCTGCGGCTGCAGGCCGGCGGAGGCGGCGAGCGCTCGGGCACCGGGCAGGTCACCGTGGGCCCACAGGGCGGCGCGTGGGTCTTCGGTGCGGACGGCGTCGAGCAGGCTACGGCCGTGGCCCTGCCTGCGGCGTTCCGGGTGCACCGCGAGTTCGCCGGAGTGCCCCGCGACATCGAGCTGGGCATAGCCCACGAGGGCATCGCCTGCGCGCAGGAGGACGTGTCGTACGCCTTCAGCCTCCGGGGCGGGACCGCCGGTGAGCTGGCTGCGCAGCACCACGCGGCTCTGATCGTTGAACGCACTCACGCCGTCGTGCTCGTCGATCATCGTGGCCAGCGCCAAGGCGGCGTGGGCATCGGCCCGGCTGAGGTGGTTCTCGATGGTGAGCGTGCCCGCCGGCATCAGCTGAGCCGGCCCTGGCGATGCAAGGCCGCTGCTTCTTCCAGTTCCTCGGCGGTGGCCAGGAGGGCACCGGCGCGGCGGGTCACCACGTGGGCGAGATCGTGATCGTCGTCCTCGATCCAGTCAGCGTCCATGGCCGATCCCGTGGCCAGGACGCGCAGGAAGGCGCCGGCACGTTCGAGGGTGACGGCGAAGTCCCCGTCGTAGACTCCGGTGAGCACCTGGTCCACGGCGCGGCGGATCTCCTCCGGCCCTGGGGCGTCGGCCACGCCGGCGATCACGCCGGCCACCTCGGCGCGTTCGAGACCGCGACGGTAGCGATCAGCCACGATATCCGGTCCGAGCTTGACCCACTCCCGCAGGAGGTACAGCCGCCACAGCGTGCCGGGTAGCGTGGTGTGCGGGCTGCGGGACCACAGGGTGGCCACGGCATCGAGACCTTCGGTGTCCACCAGGGTGACGAGCCGCTCGACGATGGCGGCGTCGGAAGCGTTCTGGCGCCCGCCGGTCACCATGGCATGGGCAGTGCTGTGCGCGATCTCCGAGCGCACAGCCGGATCCTCATCGCCCTCGATCTGATCGGCCTCGGCCGGATCCAGCATGGCCGGCCGCCGGTGTCGTCGTTGCTCACTCATGGGGTGCTCCTCACTCGCGTCCTTGCACGGTACTCCCCGCCGCGGACCGGGCGCACTCGGTCCGCGCCCCCTAACCTGACAGCATGAGTTCCGAGGGCACATCATCCGCCGGCGAGCGCTCGCCGCAGAGCCGGAAGGCGCAGGCGACCTCAGCTGCCAAGGAGCTCCGGGAAACCTCATCCGGCCAGGTTTCACAAGAGCGAGCCGAGGAGCTGCAGGAGCGCTGGGACCGGCGCTTGGTCTGGCCGGTGCTCGGTGCAGCGGTCATTTCCGTACCCGCCGTCTTCCTCACCCTGCTGGATGAACCCTGGGAGATGATCGGGCACATCGGGCTCTGGATCACCAGTGCTGTGCTGGTGGTCGAGGTCGTGGTGCTCTTCCTCGTCTCGCCGAAGAAGGTCGACTGGCTCAAGCGCAACTGGTGGCTGGTGGGACTCACCGCACTGGTGATCCTCGGCGTCGTCTTCAGCTTCGGACCGATGCAGATCCTGCGGCTGGTCCGCAGTGTCGGAGCCCTTCGGGTACTGCGCGCCAAGCAGGTGGCCCGGGCGGGTGAATCCTTGCAGTCCAAGGGCTCCTCGCCCTGGTTGCCGCTATTGGGCAAGGTGCTGGCCACGGTGGTGGTGGCGGCCTTCGTGATCATTGCCCTGATCGATCCGGAATCGGAGTTCCGAACGTTCCTGGAGGACCTGGTGGGTGAGGAATTCGCGATCGCCGCCGCCGTCGCGGCCGGCCTCCTGACCATGGGGGCGATGTACCTGATCGTGCGCAGCCCCAAGGACAAGGACGACGACGAGGGTGACGACGGCGACGGCGACGCTGACGGCGAGAGTGACGGAGCCGACGGTTCCGCCACCGGCACCTCAGCGACGGAGCCACGGGCAGACCCTTAGGATCGTCTGTGCCCCTCTAGCTCAGTTGGTAGAGCACCGGACTTTTAATCCGAGGGTCGTGGGTTCGAGTCCCACGGGGGGCACCGAAACGTCGCTCTACGCGCGGGCACCCAGGGCGATCCGGACGCCAGACTCGATCACCACTGCTACCAGATTGGAGCTGTGGGAAGGCAGGCAGCCCCGGATCCTGGTGACCTCATCTCAACTGAGGAAGCGGATACCGGTCAGCCGCTCGGACGTGTTCCAGAGAGCCGTCCCCGTCGCGAGGTCGGTGGCGATGGGCTTGAACGGTTCGCCGAGGGCATCGGGCGCCGTCTTGGAGCCGACAGGCCCCCAGAAGAGACCTGGGTCGGCATTCGGATGGAGGGCTGCGGTCATGACGCCGACGTTGGCGGGGTCAGATTCGCGGCCGATGGCGCGAGCAATGGCGCCGGTCAGGAGTCGAGTGGCGGCCGAGGGGTACGTGGTGTGCAAAGGGGTGCGCGCCATTCCGGGGTGAGCCGCGAAACTGCGGATGGGACTTCCGGAGGCCGCGAGGCGACGGTTGAGCTCGACCGCGAATACCGCATTGGCGAGCTTGGACCGAGCGTAGGCGCCACCGGGCGAGTAGTGGCCGGTGGAGGCGAGATCGCCCAGGTCCATCCTGGCCCGCACGTAGAGGGCCGAAGACACCGTCACGACGCGGGCTGCGGTGCCGCGCCCGAGGGAAGGGAGGAGTCTTCCGGTGAGAGCGAAGTGCCCCAGGTGGTTCGTGGCGAACTGGCTCTCTACTCCGGCGCGATCATGTCGGAGAGGGACGCTGCTGATCCCCGCATTGAGGACCAGGAGGTCCACTGAGCGATGTGCCGCGCCAAGGGCGAACTGCCGAATGGACTCAGGGTCGATGAGGTCCAGGGGGGCGAGGGCGATCCGCTCGGCGGGTAGACGGTTCTCCTCAAGGAGGCGGTCGCGAACGGTGTTGGCTCGCTCCAGGTCTCGGGCGCCGATCAGGACGGTGGCACCGCGGAGCGCGAGGGAGCGCGTGCTGGCCAGCCCGAGGCCGCTGGCACCGCCCGTCACGATGGCATGGCGCCCGGTGAGGTCAGGTGCGGTGGCGAGAGGATCGGTGAGTCGCATGCGCGTCAACTGGGTCATGCCACGGACCGTATTGTTTGACATCAGTGTCAAGGTCAAGGAGTGGGGACGCCATGCGTATCGGTGAACTGAGTGCGCGAACGGGAGCGAGCCCTCGGTCGTTGCGCTACTACGAGCAGCAGGGACTGCTGTCGTCGGAGCGCCAGTCGAATGGCTACCGGGAGTACGGGGCCAATGCGGTGGCCATGGTCCAGACGATCCGGTCGCTGCTCGATATCGGCCTGCCGACCGCATTGGTGAAGGATGTGCTGCCATGCACGGTGGGAGAGAAGGCCGAGGCGGCATGCCCGGAGCTCCTCGAGCGAATCGCAGTTCTTCGTGACGATGTTCGATCCCGCGCGGCGCGCTTCGAGTCGATCGACGCATCGCTGACGTCGTATTTGAGCGCCAACGCCCAGGCGTCTCCGGCTGTTTCGACCGAGTGAGAGCACCCCTAGCGGGGGCACCGCTGGGCCCTTCCCGCCCGTCACACACTGACCGCTTGACCCCGACGCGACGTCATAGTTCTGAATAGAGGGCATGCGCCGAGTCGTCGTCTTCTATCTCTCTTCCATCACCCTGGCGGTCCTGGGGCAATCCATCGCCGCGATCGCCCTGCCGCTCATCGTGCTGACCACCACCGGCAGTGTCCTGGGCACCGGTGCGGTGGCGGCCGCCACCGCTATCCCGGGCCTGTTGGCCGGCCTGTTCATGGGGGTGGTCCTGGATCGGATCAACCGCCGTACGGCCGCCGTCATGTCGGACCTGATCTCTGCGGCGGCGATCGCCGCGCTGCCGATCATCGACCTCATCACCGGGTTGAACCTCGGCTGGTTCATGCTCTTCGGCGCCTTGTCCGCTCTCGGCGACGGGCCAGGTGTGACCGCCCGGGAGACCCTGCTGCCGGCGATCGTCCGCCACGGGGGGATCTCCGCTGAGCGACTGATGGGCCTGCGGGAGACCATGACGACGATCGCTCTGCTGCTCGGACCTGCCGCGGCGGGCACCTTGATGGGATTCTTCGACGGAACCACGGTCCTGTGGATCACCGCCGCGACGTCCCTGGTCGCGGCGGTCATGATGCTGATGCTTCCAGCGGTGGTCGGCCGATCCGCTGCCGCAGACGGTGAGATGCCCAAGCTGGCGGGTACCGGATGGTCCCAGCTCAAGGACGGGTGGAAGGCGCTGCTGACGAGCCGCTTCCTGGTCGGTGTGACGCTCCTGATGATCGCAGCGCTGGTGACCGTCGCGTCACTGCAGGGCCTGATCCTGCCCGTCTACTTCACCACGGAGGGCTCGCCGGAGCTGCTCGGCTTCGTGCTCACCTCCCTGGCAGCCGGTTCCCTGCTGGGTGGCCTGACCTACACCGTGACCGGGGCGCGAGGCCGGCGCCGTGTCTGGTTCGTTCTCGGCATCTGTGGCAGCGCCGTGGGTCTGATGGTCGTGGCCAGCTTGGCGGAGATCTGGGTGGTCTTCGTGGGAGCCTTCGTCCTGGGTTTCTTCAACGCCCTGTTCGGAGCGCTGATCTCGGTACTGAACATCGAGCGCATCCCCGACGAGATGCGCGGAAGGATCCTGGGAACTCAGAACGCCCTGGTCCCTGCAGCGGCGCCGGCGGGCATTGCCGGGGCTGCGGTGATGGTGGAGTTCCTCAGCCTGGGGGCTGCGGCATTGATCATCGTCAGCATCTGGGTGCTCTTCGTGATCTACGGTCTCTTCGCGTCGGCGTTCCGTACGCTGGAGAAATCCCCGCCCGAGGAGCTCCAGGAGGCTTGAGATGCGCAGTGCGGAGCTCGCCCGCCTCGCGGGGATCACCGTGCGCACGCTGCGGCACTACCACCAGGTCGGCGTGCTGATTGAACCCCCGCGTGCCTCCAACGGGTACCGCGAGTACAGCATCCGCGACCTCGTCCAGGTCCTGCGCATCAGACAGCTCTCCGGGCTGGGGGTGACCTTGGGTCAGATGCCCGCCCTCCTGGGCGATGGCGATGGCGATGGCGAGAGTGCAGCGCAGCTCCTGGATGAGCTCGACCGGGAACTCGACCGGCAGATCGAGGGCCTCGCCCAGCAGCGCGAGCTGATCGCCCAGTTGCGCCGTCATGGAGCATCCCCCGACATGCCGACGGAGCTGGCCCCCTTCTTCGGGCTCTTCGCGGTGGCGGGATATCCCCAGCGCGTGGCCCAGATGGACCGCGACCAGGCAGTGCTGCTCAGTCGTTTCTCCGGTGAGTCAGGGAAGGCCTACCTGTCAGCGCTCTACGAGCAGCTCAGCCGCCGACCGGATGTGGTCCGCGCCGCCGCAGACTTCTCCCGGCGCTTCGACGCTCTGGGCGAGAACAGTAGCGATGAACAGATCGCGGATCTGGTCGGGGACTTCGCGACCGCATTGGCGGACGTGCTCACCGCGCTCACGCCCCAGGGACAGGTCATCGAGTTGGGCAGAGCCGCCGAGCTTCTCGACGAGTACGGCGCCGAGACGTACACCGAGGCACAGCGTCGGGCGCTGGCCCTGTTGGCCCAGCGCTTCACCGGAAGCCTCAGCGAGCCATGAACCCACCATCGTCGCCCGGTGCCGCCGCGAACCGGGCCCTGCCGAGCACGGAAAGCAGCGCGAGCTGTTCCTCGGCAGCGCTGCGCGGTGCAGCGGTGAACACCAGGAGAGTCTGCGACTGGTCCTCGGTCGACAGCGCTTGGCAATCGAGCTCGATCGGGCCGAGTTCGGGGTGGACGAGCACCTTGTGGTCCTCGTAGCGGGTACCGACTTCCTGTAGATCCCACAACCGGGAGAACTCCTCACTTCGCCGGCGCAGTTCCTCGGCGAGCTCGGCAGCGGGCGAGGCCGGGCCGCGGCGGCCGACGGTCGCGCGCAGTGCGGCCACCAGAGCGCGCCCCTGGCGGTTGCGGTCCTGCTCCCGATAGACACGTCGCTCGTGCTCGGACTGGAGGAACCATCGGGCCACCCCGCTACGCTCCAGCCCGCGGAGCCCCGCCACGTCCCCGAAGAGCGCGGCGGCAAGGTGGTTCTGGCTGAGGGTCTCCGCGAGGTCCGAGAGCACGAGCGCGGGAGTGTCCGCCAGCCGATTCAGGATGCGCTGCAGTCGTGGCGCCACATGTGCATCGCCCGATGCCCGGTCCGGCGCATGATGCCCGGCCAGACGGTACAGGTAGTCGCGCTCATCGAGGGAGAGGTGCAGCACGCGAGCCAGTACCGTGAGCATCTGCTGACTCGGCTGGGCGCCCTGTCCTCGTTCGAGACGGCTGTAGTAATCCACCGACATCGACGCCAGGTGAGCGACTTCCTCCCGGCGTAGGCCCGCAACGCGGCGGCGAATGCCCGGGCTCAGCCCGACGTCGTTCGGGCGCAGCGCTTCGCGGCGCACCCGCAGGAAGCTCGCCAGCGCAGATCGGTCCATACCGGCCATTCTCCCCGCTCGCCCTTTCCGGAAACAGGACCTGTCAGGTCACTGATGAACGCGGCCTGGAGGACTGGAGAGACACCGGCGACTCTGGGCATTCCGCACCCTTGAGAGAAAGGCACGTCATGCGCCAGAAGTGGACAGCAGCAGAACTTCCCGACCTGACCGGCAGCACCTTCATCGTCACCGGCGCCACGGCCGGGCTCGGTGAAGTGACCACCCGCGAACTCGCGCGGGCCGGAGCCCGGGTGGTGATGGCGGTTCGCGATGAAGCCAAGGCATCCCGCGTCGTGCACGGCATCGGTCAGACCCGTGGCGTGATCGAGGTGCGCCAGCTCGATCTCTCCCGCCTGGCATCAGTCCGCAGGTTCGCACAGGACTGGACCGGACCGGTGGACGTCCTCATCAACAATGCGGGCATCAGCTTGATGCCGTTGCAGTACACCGAAGACGGCTTCGAACTGCAGATGGCCACCAACTACTTCGGCACCTTCGCACTCACCCAGGCCCTCCTGCCGCACCTCACCGACCGCGTCGTCTCACTCTCCTCACAACTGCACCGCACCAGCCGCCTGCGGATCGATGACCTGAACTACGCCACGCACCGGTACAGCCCCGCTGCTGCCTATGCCGACTCGAAGCTCGCCGTCGTCCTGTTCGCCAACGAACTGCAGCGAAGGCTGAGCAACGCGGGCAGCGGGGTCCGATCGATCACGGCCCATCCCGGCATCGCCCGCACCGCGCTCGTCGCCCACGATCCATCCATCTTCGGGCGCGTCAACTCCCTCGGCCCGCTGCTCAACGACGTCGAGCACGGCGCGCTACCGACGCTGTTTGCGGCGACCCAGGACGTGCCCGGCGGGTCCTACGTCGGCCCGGATGGCCTCGGGGGCATCAAAGGTTTCCCGGTCATCGGCCGGGCCTCCGCCGCCGCCCGGGATGCCGGCGGAGCGAAGGTGCTCTGGGAGGAGACGGCCAGTCTCGTGAGTGGTGTCATGCCTGCGGCGTAGGGCGAGATCCTCCTGGCGGTCGATGTGCCGAGACGCTCGCGCTGCCAGCCTGGAGCTGTGGGGGCGCGAGCGCACCAGCCGCGTGGAAACCCACAGTGACTCCGTCCAGCGACTGATGAGGATTGACCGATGCCCAGCCCGACGATCAGCACACCACCCTCCACCCCAGCCGGCAGCAACGCTCGCCGCCTCCTGGGTGCAGCAGCCTGCTTGACCGCCGTGGGCGCGCTCAGCGCATGCAGCCTCTTCGAGGAGGCGCTGCCGATCACCTATGAGGTCGACGTGGCCGGCGACGTCGATGACGAGCCGGTCCGGGTGGAATACCTCGGGCGGGAGTGGGGCCTGGGCGACCAGGAGACTGTTGGCGAAACCGTACCCCGAGCCGCCGCTCTTCCCGTGAGCTACGAGACACTCGCCCAATCTGGCGACTCGGTCTCCATCACGGCAGCAGCCATACCCGGGGCGGTCCTCAGTTGCACGGTGCTCGTCGACGGCGAAGTCGTCGACGAGCAAGAGTCACCAGCTCCGGGCGAGGAGGTCACCTGCGGGACGACTGTCCAGGAGTAGTCACTGCGCAGGCGAAGCACGCCGGCCAGGCTTCCTCACCCCTCCAGCGTGCCGATCTCGAAGTTCTCCAGCTGCCCCTCGGGCCCTTGACTCCCGCCGTGTTGCTGGGTGAACAGCTCGGTGGCATCCGTACCGCAGAGCTGCTCGATGCGGTCAGCTCCCCCGGGATGCCGGCCGATCCAGTCGGTCAGGTCATAGACCGTGCCGTCGATGACGGCCCAGCACGAGTCAGGAGAGTCATTCTCCTCGACCTCCGCGAGCGTGATCGCGCCCTCGTCGCCGCTCTCTTCCTGGTCGTCGGCGCCGTCCTCGTCGCCGGTTTCGTCCAGGTCGCCGGCGCCGTCCTCCTGCTCGGCGCCGGTGTCCTCGTCGGACTCCGGGCTCGAACCGGCGTCGTCGGAGCATCCGGCGGCAACCACCAGCGCGGCCGCCATGAGCGGGGCGGTCAGCAGTCGGCGCATACGCGTTTGGGTGCGGGTCATCAGGTTCTCCTTCGATGGAATGGTTGATCGGATCAAAGGCCGCTGGGCGCCACGCTCACTGCGTGGCGGCCGCCGTCCTGTTCGGTGAAGTGAAGGCCCACACGGCAAGCCCTGTGGCGAGCACGGTCACGACCAGTGCCCCGACCACATGCAGCGCCAGCGTCAGATAGTCCCCCAGCGCCGCTTGCGCGAAGGTCGCCCCGAACAGGACGATCGCCACCCCGGCCGCGGTACGCCCTGAACCCGTGCGCCAGGCACGCACTGTGAGGAGCGCGGCGAGCAGCCCGGAGGACACGTGGATCGCGATCGCTCCGATGCCGTGCACATCCAGGCCGCGAGCTTCTTGGACGAGCAGGCCTGCCGAGACGAAGAGCACCCCCACGAAGGCCAGGGTGAGGATCGCAGCGATCCGGGCGGCAAGCAACAACGAAGCGGGCGTCATGTGAGGTACTACGGGCGAGGTGCCGAAAGAGATTGCCGCGGCAGCATGATGGTCACCAACTCGCCACCGCCCAGACGCGCCCGGCGTCATCGACGAGTTCCAGTGCCGTCAAGGCTCGCTCAGCATCGTCGAGTATCCAGAAGTTGGGTTCGTCGGCGTAGACCGTCCATTCGGCGAGGATCTCGGTGCTCTGGTCCTCGAAGACTCCGCGGCAGGCAAAGGTCGTGCCGGCGGAGGCATCATCCACCGCGAGGATCAGCACAGGCCCCTCGGCGTCGTACCCGGCCGCTGCCCAGCCGACGGTGTCCCCTTCCGTGGTGACCAGATCTGCCGAGCGCTCTGCCTGGGCAGACGGCTGCGTCGCCTCCTCAGCGTCGCCCAGCCCGTAGGCATACATGCCGACACCGCCCGCCACCACGCCGAGCACCCACACGGCCGCGGCCGCCAGCACAGCATGGCGACGCCGGGGCGGCGCGCTGACGGCGGGGGACGCTGACGGTGGGTGCAAGCGTGCGAGCACGCGGGACTCGAATCCCACGGGGGCGGTGGCTTCGGGGACGGCCGGGAGGAGGCTCTCCAGGGCTGCGGACAGCTCATCGTAGGCCGTGCGGCACGGCCCGCAGGCCCCCAGGTGTCGGATGATCTGGCTGCTGTCCTGAGCCGAGGCGCGACCAAGGACGACGTCGAGCAGACGGTCCTCGTCGGGATGCAGGTTCTCAGTCATGTGCAGTCTCCAGATGCTGGCGGATCCGGCGCAGGCCATCACGGATCCGCGTCTTCGCGGTGCCCAGAGGAATCCCTTCGCGGCGGCTGATCTCCGCCGCGGTGCACCCACCCATCGTGGCGAGGACGACGGCGCGCGCCTGCTCCCGCGAGATCCCCTGCAGGTACCGCAGTGCGGACTGGACCTCGACCCGGTGGACGGCGAGGTCCTCCGTGGTCGTGCTGCCGTCGACAGTGGCGTGGAGGAGATGGTCCAGGATCTCGTCCTCGGCCGGGATGAGGCGCCGGGCCCGCATGACGTCAATGGCGGCATTGCGGGTGATGGTCAGCAACCAGGTGAGCACCGTGCCGCGCCGCGGGTCGTAGTTCTGCGCCGCCCGCCAGGCACGGACGAAGACTTCCTGGCTGATGTCCTCCGCAATGGCCGTGTCACGGATGATCGACAGGGCCAGCCCGTAGACCTTGCCCTGGAAGCGGCGCACGAAGGCTGCCGAGGTGGACTCATCCCCCACGGCGAAGGCAGCCAGAAGCGCAGCATCGTCTGCTGCATCCGCTCCCATCAAGACCACCACTGAGACATTACGGGCGGGCAGCCGAAAAGGATTGCCGACCGGTGCGGGAACGTCGCCGTTCGCAGCGCGGGCGCCTCACGCCTGCGACGGTCCCACCGTCGGCTCCGGGAGGTAGACCTTCCCGCCGGAGGCGAGGAACTCCTCGCTCTTGCGTTGCATACCGGCGATCGCAGCCTGCGCCTCGGCGCTGCCGTAGGTGTCGCGGATGTCCTGGGAGATGCGCATCGAGCAGAACTTCGGCCCGCACATCGAGCAGAAGTGAGCGGTCTTGGCCGGCTCGGCCGGCAGGGTTTCGTCGTGGAACTCCTGGGCGGTGACCGGGTCGAGGCCGAGGGAGAACTGATCGCGCCAACGGAACTCGAAGCGGGCCTTGGACAAGGCGTCGTCGCGAGCAGAGGCGCCCGGGTGCCCCTTGGCGATGTCCGCGGCGTGGGCGGCGATCTTGTAGGTGATCACCCCGGTCTTGACGTCATCGCGGTTCGGCAGCCCCAGGTGTTCCTTGGGCGTGACATAGCAGAGCATGGCCGTGCCGTAGCGGGCGATCTCCGTCGCGCCGATCGCGGAGGTGATGTGGTCATAACCGGGAGCGATGTCGGTCACCAGGGGGCCCAGGGTGTAGAACGGCGCGCCGTCACAGAGTTCCTGCTGTCGTTCGACGTTCTCTCGGATCTTGTGCAGGGGGATGTGCCCGGGGCCTTCGACCATCACCTGGACGTCATGCGCCCACGCGCGTCTGGTGAGCTCGGCCAGGGTGTCGAGTTCGGCGAACTGGGCTGCGTCGTTGGCGTCGGCGATCGAACCGGGCCGCAGCCCGTCCCCGAGGGAGAATGCGACGTCGTAGGCCGCGAAGATCTCGCAGAGTTCGTCGAAATGGGTGTAGAGGAAGTTCTCCTGGTGGTGAGCCAGGCACCAGCCGGCCATGATCGACCCGCCGCGCGAGACGATCCCAGTGACGCGCTCCGCGGTCAGTGGCACGTATCGGAGCAGCACCCCGGCGTGGACCGTCATATAGTCCACCCCCTGCTCGCACTGTTCGATCACCGTGTCCCGGTAGATCTCCCAGGTCAGCGCGTTGGCGTCACCATCGACCTTCTCCAGCGCCTGGTAGATCGGCACGGTGCCGATGGGAATCGGAGCGTTGCGAATGATCCACTCACGGGTGGTGTGGATGTCATTGCCGGTGGACAGGTCCATCAGCGTGTCCGCGCCCCACTTCGCTGCCCAGTGCAGCTTGGAGACCTCATCGGCAATGGAACTCGTGACCGCAGAGTTCCCGATGTTCGCATTGATCTTCACCAGGAAGGCCTTGCCGATGATCATCGGTTCGGACTCCGGATGGTTCACATTGGCGGGGATGATCGCCCGCCCGGCTGCCACCTCGCTACGGACCAGTTCCAGGTCGCACTGCTCGCGCAGGGCGACGTAGCGCATCTCCGGGGTGATCTCCCCGCGGCGCGCGTAGTGCATCTGCGTGACCCGCGCTCCCGGCTTGGCGCGCCGAGGTTCGGGACGGCGTCCCTGCCACAGCTGGGAGGGCGCGCCACGGCGGACCGCCGCCCGGCCGTCGTCCAGGAGCTGGCGCCCCCGGGCCTGATAGGTCTCGGTGTCATCCCGGGCCGCGATCCACTCGGCCCGAGCGGGGGCCAATCCTTCCTCCGGCACGCTGCCGGGACCCATCGTCCGATACACCCGCACCGGCGCGTTGGGCTGGCCACCGGGAGACTCCTCGAGGTGAACCTCCGTCACCGGCACACGCACGCCGTGATCGGGATCCTCCACCCACCCCAGACGGTGGGCGGGATGCTGTTCGGTGTCCGCAGGCGCGGACTCTTCGAGGCGGGATTCCTGAGGCACGAACGCAGACATAGCTGTGCTCCTCACTTCCTACGCCGGTATCAACCGGATCAGGTTCAACGGTCCCGAGCCTCAGCTCGATCTCAGCCCTTCTCAGGGCCCCCGTGTGGACGTCTCATCTATATCACGGCGTGCTGCGCAGTACCGCCATCGCAGCGTCGGTCACCGTGCGCTCCAGCCACGGCAAGAGTGGCCCATTGCCCATCATCTGGCGAACGGCCACCGTGGGAATCTCGATCAGTGCGAACCGCGCTCTCCCGAGCGTTTCGGCATTGACCACGGCAAACTGTGCGGCAGTGAACCTCACCATGGCCCTCCTGACCTCGTCGTTGAGCGAGGCGAGTTCGGGTCCGAGCTCCTCAGGCCACAGTTCGAGGAGATCCTCACGCCGGTACATGGTCAGGACCTGGGCCTCGCTGTGGTGGCTCGCGCTCCACTGCAGGGTGTGGGACACCGCTCGGCGGGCGGCATCGACTGGCTCCTCAAGGGCGAGCGCCTCGAGAAACCCGCCCTGGAAGCGCCTGACGGTCCGGATCCACAGGGTGGCGAGGATCAGGTCGCGAGAGGCGAACCGGTGGTAGATCGACCCTGACGGTGCGCCGATGCGCTTCGCGATGGCGACCACGGTGGCCGCCTGGACCCCACCCTCCGCTGTGAGGCCCAGCGCCGCATCGAGAATGTCCTGGTCGGTGTACTTGGCCGTCCGTCCCATCTCAGCTGTCACGCCGCTTGTGGTGCGCGAGAGGAGCACCCGCGAATGGTTCGTGTTCGGCGAGCCGGCGGAGGACATGGAGTTGTTTGCGCATCATCAGCACGTCGCCCCAGGCCAGCAGATACCTTCGCAGGCGGCCGAACCCATGCCCGCTCAGCGGCAACCACAGCACCACATTGAGCTGAGAGAGGGATCTGCCCACCTGCGTGATCCGGTACGTCACGGCAAGGTCACCGAAGACCCGCCGGGGCCAGCCCGGGTTCATCCGCAGAGTCAACGCCCAGCCCGGCTCGTACGCCGTGAGCGTGAAGATCGTCATGAACTCCTGGCCGATCGCCAGATCCTGCATCTCCGGGTCCGCCTGGCGGGGACTGCGCCGCCCGAAGTTGTCGATCCAGTCATAGCTGTAGGGGGCGCGCCGCAACTGACACAACCAGAGAAACAGCGCCGAGGGCTCGGCACCGGTGACCACCGCACGTGTTGCCCGGCGCACCTCACGGCCACCCATGGGCTCGGTGACGGCGAGCGCCTCGGCCGCCACGGGCGCGCCCCACACCCACGGCAGACGGCCGGCGCGCTCTTGTGCCTCGCTGGAGAACATGGGCCCCTCCCGGACTACACCACAATAATAGAGACTTCTCTCTACTATAACCTGACGCCCCGGATCACCCGTGTCGGCAGTACCGGCCCGCCCCCTCGGAGCGGCCAGGCCCGCGCTCTCATTCCCCGGTGACCGCCTCGTACTCATCGACCAGCCGCTGGCTGACCGTGAGCGTCGGGTACAGCACGGCCAGGGCCACCGCGGCGGCGACACCGAGATAGAGCACGGAGAGCCCCCAGGCCTCGGCGACCACTCCGCCGACCAGCGCGCCGGCCGGCGCGAGCCCGGACCCGAGCGTGCTCAGCGCACCCATCACCCGGCCCAGCACACGCTGAGGGGTGAGCCGCTGGAGGATCGTCATGAAGGTGATGTTGCCGACCATGTTGCCGAAGGCGAGGAAGGCCAGACTCATGGCCATCACGTACCACGTGGGCCAGAGCACTTGCGCCACGACCGCGACCGACAGTGAACCCCAGCCCAGGTAGGCCAAGGGCACCTCGGAGATGACCTGCTTCAGCCTGCCCACCGACAGCGCTCCCGCAACTGCACCCACGGCCTGCGCCGTGAGAAAGAAGGGGAATTGCGCCGCCGTCACGCCGACCGGCGACTCCGGCCCCACCATCCAGAGCACGAAGACAGCCAGGTAGGCACTGGAAGCGAAGTTCGCAATCATCGCCATGATGATCACGGGCCGCAGCGCACGGTGGGTGAGCACGAAGCGGAAGCCGGAAGTCAGCGTGGCCCACCGTGATTCCGTGCCGACCTCCTCCGAGGGCGGCACCCGGAAGTCACGGCCGCGCAAGCCCAGCCACAGCACGAGCGCCCCCGCGAGGGTCAGCGCGGCAGGCACACCCAGCAGCCAGACCGAACCGAGCAGCACCAGCGCCGCAGCAATCGGCGCCCCCACGAACTCGGCGAAGGCCAGCCCGACGGCTTCCTCACGGCTGTTCGCCCGCGCCAGGTGCTCGCGGCGGACCAGCTGCGGGGTGATGGTCCGCGCCGCGGTGGTGGAGAGTTCAGAGATGGTGCCGAAGGCGAAGGCGAAGAGCACGAGCACCCAGATGCTCAACCCTCCCACCAGGGCCAGCACCGCGCCGCCGAACAGCAGCACCGACCGCGCGACCAGCGCCACGAGACGGGCGCGGCGCCGATCCGTGCGATCCACGATCAATCCGATCACCACACCGAAGAGGAGTGCGGGGAGCGCCATGGCCGTGCGGATCCAGGAGATCTCCTGCGGGGAGTCGGTCAGCGAGGCCGCAATCAGCGGCACCCCCGCGATGAAGACGCCCATCGCCGCCGCGGTGAAGGCGAAGGAGCTGAGCGAGACCCGGAACGGGCGCCCCAGCGGCCCGCCGTCGTCGACCTTCCCGGCCGTAGCGGAGGTCGTGGCGATCTCCGGCTCAGCGGGACCGGGGAGTCTCTGCGCGTCCGCGCTCATGCTGCCACCACCGGCGCCCGCCGCCACATCGAGCGCCGCACCCCCGTGCGCTCCGGACCGTGAGCCACCGTGCGGCGGCCGCTGTTCCTGCTTTCCCATGCCGCGACTCCCTCCGTCGACGCGGCGACGCCGCGATCGCTACCAAGAACTAGTTGCAAAGCAATCTCTGTATGCATGTTGCAAAGATAGCTTTGCAGATCAGTCTTGGCAAGGGGGTTGGGTACACTCTGCAAAGAATGCTCTGGAAACCTTGCTCGGGAGAGTGGCCCTGACATGACCGGTGACGTCACCCCCGCCCCCTCGGACGCACCGCCCCCTGGGGCGAGCCCATCCGATACAGCACGTCGGCGGCGATCGGAGCCGCTCGCGCCCACCCTCGATGCGCAGAGCTTGAAAGCGCTGACACACCCGTTGCGCCAGGAGATCATCCGCTACCTCACCGACCACGAGGAGGCGACGTCCACCACCCTCGCCAAGGAGCTGGGTGAGTCCACCGGGCAGACGTCCTACCACCTGCGACAGCTCGCCAGACACGGCGTCATCACCGAGATCGAGGGCCGAGGCACCGGCCGCGAGCGCTGGTGGAAGATGGTCGGGTTCAGCACCACGCCGGAGTCCGTGCCCTCACTGGCACGCGACCCGTCGTTCCAGATCATGGCGCACCAGTCGATCGCGAACCGCGCACTGGGCCTGCAGGACCTCCTCGAGCGGATCAGCGACGAGCCCGTCGCCTGGGCCCAGGCCACTCGCATGAGCATGCTCTCGGCCCACTTGACCGTCGAGGAGATGGCCGCGATGTCCGAAGAGCTGACTGCGGTGGCCGAACGCCACATCGATGCGGCCCGCGACAAACGGGCAGCGGGCGAGACCGACGGCCGGCGGCGCGTCCGGGCCCACATCGACGTCTTCCCGTTGCGCCGCGAACCCGGCGACGACCCCGGTGGAACCGCAGAGACTGGGACGGAGCCTCAGTAGCTCGCACGCATCGCACGATCGGGCCGCACGAGAAAGGCGACCCGATCGGTGCGCAGGGGATACGGGCCGCCCAGGTACTTCTGGGCAATCCGATCGATCACGGCCCAACCCGCCGCACCGTCCACCCTCTCGACAACCGTGCCGCGCACCATGACCATCGTTGCGGCATCGCGGGGGTCGGTCGCAGAGATCGCCACCCGCGGTTCAGCGGCGATGTTGACGGCTTTCTGCGATCCCGGGGCCGTCAGGAATGCCAGGTACTCACCTTCGAGGCCGACCCAGAGCGGCACACTGTGGGGCGCGCCGTCCGGCATGACCGTGGCCAGCGCCGCAATCACCGGCTGCTCAAGAACTCGCCGGACGTCGCTCGGCAGAGTCATCCGTCCATCGCCGGGCGCACCTCGATGCTGCCGTACTCGGCGGTCGGCATGTTCCGCGCGAGCGCCACGGCCGCCTCGTCACTCTCGACGGCGATGGCATGGACGGCAAAGAGGATCTCCTCGCCCGGAGCCCAGGCTCGCTCGCCATCGGGGCCCACGGCCGCCCCGACCAGGACGCCGCGATCCGCGATGGCGTATCCGCCGACCAGAACGCCGGAGCTCCGGAGCTCGGCATCGACCGCCGCCCACTGCCGCATCTCCTCCTCGTGCTCGGCACTGCCCGGCTGCGGCCCCGTACCGGGGCGGTAGCGGTGGATGAGGAGGTGGGTCGCTTCAGTCATCATCGTCCTTCCGTGCGGTAGTGCAGGGTGATGAGGTCGCCGTGACGGCTGACGTCGGTGAGGTGGAGGTTGTGGCGGCCGGTGGCGCCGCGGAATCGCACGCCGTCACCGAGCAGGACCGGTGCGATGTGCACGACGATCTCGTCGATCAGGCCTGCCTCCAGGCACTGCCGGGCGACGTCGGCACCGATGAGGAGCACGCCGTGCCCCGCAGCGGCGCGACGCGCCTCGGCAATCACCGGGCGCACGTCGCCGGAGCGGACCGCGATGGTCTCCGGGACCTCGACTGGCCGATGGGTGAGCAGGAACTGCGGGCCGGACCACGCGCCGTCGAGTACATCGCGGCCATCGCGGCTGCCCACCTCGAAGCTCCGTCGTCCGGCGACCACGGCGCCCGTCCGCTCCCCCACGCCGTCACCACCCGGATCCGACGCGTCGACGAAGTCGAAGACCCAGCTCATGTCATCACCGGGTGCGGCAATGTACCCATCGAGCGACATGGTCACGTGCCACAGCACGGGAGAGTGAGACATCGGAACTCCTGAGGGACGTCACGGTAAGACGGACGAGCCGTCCGCATCAACCCATCGACTGATTGCGTTATGCAACTGGTTTCAGCACCATAGCGCTCACCGGAGGTAGAATGCAACTGGTCTGGCCGGCAGGGAGCCACGGGGAGGCGGCCCTTCCGGCAGCACCTTCTAGTCAGGAGAAGGACGTGGCAGCAATGCAGCGCTCAGGGTGCCCGATCAATCTCTCCCTCGAGGTCATCGGCGACACCTGGTCCCTGCTCGTCATCCGTGACGTCATGTTCGGCAACCGCCGGCACTTCCGCGAACTCCTCACCGCCTCCGAGGAAGGCATCGCCTCGAACATCCTCACCGACCGCCTGCGCCGCCTGCAGTCCGCCGGGTTGCTGTCGAAGGCGCCCGACCCTCGCCATCGCCAGCGCCAGATCTACAGCCTCACCGAAGCCTCGATCCAGCTCGTGCCGGTACTGGCAGCCCTGGGAGCCTGGGGGGCCGCACATCTACCGGCCACTCCCGAGCTGAGCATCCGGGCGACCATCCTGGGCGCAGGCGGGCCATCCATGTGGGCGGACTTCATGGATGAGCTGCGCGAGCTGCACCTGGGGATCGCCCGGCCGGAGGGAGCCGGTTCTGTCATGGAGCAACTCGAAGCCGCCTACCAGGCCGCTCTCTCCTGACTTTCCGAACGGGCACCGAGCCCAGCCACTCGGAGCAGCCACTCGGAGCAGCCACTCGGAGCTCCCGCCCGCCACGACCCCGACACGCCTCAGCGGGGAGACAAAGTGGCGCCTGGTGACACTTTGTCTCCCCAATCAGCCGGGCTCGACCTCGTAGGCTCGGAGACATGCCTCGGGGGAGCTTCTACGACATCGGCGACGGCGGACCTCTGCGTGTGGAGCTGCAGAGCGTGGACGGCCGGGACTTCACCATGCTCCGCCCCTTTGCCTATCGCAGCGCCGATTTCGCCGAACCCTGGGTCATCCCGGACGACCTCGCCACCTTCAGCACCGATCTGGCGTCGGTACCCAAGATCTTCACCTGGCTGGTTCCGAGAGCGGGGATCTTCACTCCGGCAGCTCTCCTGCATGACGCACACGTGGGAGGCCACTACCGCGGCCCACGAATCGAGCGCATCGAGTCCGACCAGATCTTCCGCGAGGCCATGATCGTGCTCGGAACCGGCCGCGTGCGCGCCTGGATGATGTGGGCCGCCGTGGTCATGGCGACCATGTGGACTTCCCGCCGCTGGGGCTGGCGCCTCCCGCTCGTGGGGGTGCTCGCGACCATCGGTACGCTGGGCACGCTGTCCACACTGGATCTCCTGGGCGTCACCAGTCTGCTGCCCTGGCTGGGGCAGCAGCACCTCTGGACCGATCTGCTGATCGGGGCCGGCGCCGCCATCGTCATTCCGGCACTCCTGTCCTTGACCTGGGGGCGGCTCTGGGCGGCCGGCGCCATCACCGGCATCGCCTTCGCCTTCCTGCTGCACGTGACCGTGCTCCTCGCGGTGCTGACTGCGCTGTACTTGCTCGCCGAACGCCTCGTCAGTGGACCTCGAGCGGCGAGGGAAGGCCGCGCCCCGGCGAGCCCACCGGCGCACTGACCCGGTGCGGGCATGCCTTAGGTTGTCGGGCATGCCCCGTGCGCCTGACGACGAGCCTGCCCGGCCACACGAGGGCGCCACTCCCCCGGTCCGATCTGTCCCAGGGCTCGCCGCCGCCATGGCGGTGGCCATGGGAGCGGGCCCCCTGATCGTCTACTCGATCTCCACACTCAGCCCGGTGCTGGTGCGCGACCTCGGCCTGAGCAGCACTCAGTACGGCGCGCTGGCCACGATCAACTTCGCCGCCGCCGCCCTCGCCTCACGTCAAGCAGGACGCATCGTGGACACCACCGGCGTCCGGGTCATCATGTGGTGGCTCATCCTCGGAGCAGCCGGCGCGGTCCTGGCTGCGGCCGCCGCGCCCGGCTACGCCGTCCTGCTCATGGCCGTGACCGCCTCCGGCATCCTGACGGCCCTGTCCAACCCGGTGACCAACCGCCTGGCGGCCCACCGGATCCCGTTGCCGCATCGCGGCATGGTCATGGGGGTCAAACAATCCGGCGTGCAGATGTCACAGGCCGCCGCGGGACTCGCACTCCCGGCCCTGGCCGTCCTGGCGGGATGGCGCGGAGCCTTCGCCGTCATCGCGGGCGGCTGCCTGCTCATCGGCGTGCTACTGGTGGCGCGCTACGTCCCGCATGAAGCTCCGGCCGCGCGCCTCCCGAAGTCGGCCGGGACCCACGTGCCCGCCCCGGTGTGGTGGCTGACCGCCTTCCTCTTCCTCACCGGCGCCGCGCTGCAGGGCGTGAACTTCTACCTCCCGCTCTACGGCTATCAGCAACTCGGTCTCCCACTGGGCACTGCGGGTCTGCTCGCCGCCGTGGTGGGCACCGTCGGAGTGATCGCCCGCATCGGCTGGGGTGCGCTCTCCTCGCGCCTGAGCGGCACGACGGCACTGGTGATCGTCTCCCTCGGCGGCGCTGTCTCGATGTCGTTGATCCTCCTCGCCCAGCACATCCATCCCGGTCTGGTCTGGGCCGGGGCGATCCTGCTCGGTGCCACGGGCATCTCCGCGAACGTCGTGGTGATGGTCGACGTGCTGCGGGTCGTCGGCCCGGAGGCCGTCGGTCGCGCCTCAGGCCTGGTGGCCCTCGGGATGTACCTCGGCTTCGCGATGGGGCCGGTGAGCGTCGGCGCGATCGTCGACGCTCTTGGCAGTTACACCTGGGCGTGGGCGGCACTGGTCGCGCTGTACGTCCTGGCGGCGGCCACCGCCGGAGGCCGGGCCCGCTCCGCCCGGGCGGCGTAAGGGCTTCTGGCTGGCACTCTCGCGAACGCGCCACGAACTCGTGAGCACGCCACTCACGGGCACCCACCAGTAGCGCCATAGCGAGTAAGTGGCACGGTCGGCGGAAGCACTCGCCCCTCCTTGACTTCCCTCCGGACCCGGGTGCACTCTTAGTAAGCGCTTACCGAACGCCCAACTCACCCCTTTGGGAGAACGCAATGATGCGTCACCAGAAGTTCATGGCTGCCGCGGCGGCCTCTGCTCTCGCCCTCACTCTCGCAGCCTGCAACGACGACGGCGGCACCACCGACGGGGACGACACCCCGGACACGACCGACACCGACACCGACACCGACACCGACACCGACACCGACGAGGGTGACGACGGCGCCGCACCGGAGGAGCTCACCGAGCTCGAGATCGTCGGCTTCCAGCACCCGTCCCTGGGCGCCTTCCTGCCCTCGGTGATCATGGCCGAAGGCTTTGATGAAGAGCACGGCCTGGACATCACCTTCGTGGAGCGACCGCCGGACGTCTACAACCAGGAATTCACGGTCGGCCAGTACCAGATCGGTGCCTCCGGCTCGCTGATGTCCGAAGCTCGCCGCCTCGACCAGGGCGTGGACGTGGTCTACCTCTTCAACGTGCACGACTATTGGGGCGGCCTGGTCTCCACCACCGACGAGATCACCGACATCACCGACCTCGAAGGCCACACCCTCTCCGGTGCGACGAGCTCCACCAACTACGCGATGTTCCTGTGGTTCGCCCAGGCAGCCGGAGTGAACATGGACAACGTCGGGGTCGAGGTGCACGACACCGGCGCTCTAGGCAGCCAGGCGCAGACCGGCCGGACGGACGCCGTTCAGCTCTGGGAGCCGGCCTACGCGAACCTCATGTCGCAGGAGCTGGACAATGTCACCGACATCCCGCTGCCCTTCGAGTTGTGGGAAGAGGAATTCGGCACCTCGGACATCCCCTTCCTCGGCGTGGCCGTGCACCGTGCGTGGCTCGATGATCACGCGGACGAGGCCGAAGCCCTGCAGCGCGTCTACGAGGACGCCGCGGAGTGGACCCTGGCCAACCCGGAGGCAGCGGCGGAGATCATTGCCGAGGCTATGGGCAGCGACAATGTCGAGGCCTTGACCGGCCTCATCGCGGACAACGACCGCCTCGGGCTGAACGTGCGCCCAGCCAGCGAGATCGAAGAGGGCATCCAGGCCGTCTTCGACGCCGGGGTCGACATCGACTACTTCGACACCGCCCCCTCGCTGACCCTGATCCCAGAGAACTGAGAGAGCCTCAACCCATGAACGCCAACCCCTCGACGACGAGGGCCGAGAGCATCTGGCAGCGCCGGCTGGCGCGTTCCGCGAAGCGGCTACCCGCCTGGGAGACTGTGGCCGCTCTGGCCGTCGGTGCCGTGCTGTGGGTGATCCTCGCCCACGTCACCCCGCCCTTCGTCCTGCCGCAGCTGGATGTCGCCATCGCCCGCGTCATCGAAGTCTTCACCGATGCTGACCAGCGGTGGAACTGGCTTGTGACGATTGGCCGGGTCATGCTCGGCCTGGTCTCGGCCTTCGTCGTCGGGGTGGTCGGCGGCTTGTTGATGGCACAGTCCAAGCGGCTGACCAATATCCTTATGCCCTACCTGCAGATTATCCAGGGCATCCCTTCTCTGGCCTGGGTGCTCATCGCCGCTACGTGGTTCACCGAGGCGGAGGTGCGCATCTGGTTCCTCATGTTGATGGTGACCCTGCCCGGCTTCGTCTTCCAGACGCGCGACTCCTATCAGGCCATCCCGCAGGAGTTGCGCGATATGGCGAAGTCATTGCGGCCGCGCCGCTCCCGGCTCGACATGTTCCGCACGCTGACCCTGCCTGCCATCACTCCCGGCCTGCTCACCGCCTGGCGCGTGAACCTCGGCCTGGGAACGCGCGTGGTGATCATCGCCGAGTACGCCGGAACCACCATCGGAGTCGGCATCCAGATGCGCAGCGAGCAGGCGCTCCTGCGCATGGACGGCATCCTCGCGTGGACGGCCTCGCTGGTGATCTTCGTGCTCATCATCCAGTGGCTGATCGAGCGCGTGGAACGGCACCTGCTGCGCTACCGCCCCGGTGCGAACACGGCCACCGCCACCGACGCGGACCAGCCGGACCAGCCGCTCCAGCCCGTGGGTGGCCCGGCCGGTTCGGATGCCGGCACGCCAGACCGCACCTCGCCCACCACCTTCGGCGGCGGGAGCTCGCGATGAGCACCCTGCACGACTACCAGGAGACGCCGGTGACCCGCTCAGCATCCGAGCCCTCGATCATCTTCGAGAACGTGTCCAAGACCTTCATCACCCGCCAGGGTGAGAAGGTGCGTGCCGTGCAGGGCCTCAATCTCACGGTGGCGCGCGGCGAGATGCTGGCGATCGTCGGGCAGACCGGTTGCGGGAAGTCGACCGCCTTCAACATGCTCCTCGGTCTCTACGACGCCACGTCCGGCACGGTCTCCGTGCAGGGCATGGACCCGCACAAGGACTTCGAGGCCCTCAAGGGACGCATCGCCGTGGTCTTCCAGGACGGCCGGTTGCTTCCGTGGCGCACCGCCGAGCAGAACGCCGCGCTCGGCCTGGAGTACCTGGGCGTACCCAAGGCCGAACGTCTCGAGCGGGCCCGCGAATGGCTGGCCCGCATGGGGCTGGAAGGCCGCGAGAAGGCTTACCCCTACGAACTTTCCGGCGGCATGCGCCAGCGTGTGGGCATCGCCCGTTGCTTCGCCCTGAACCCGGACATCATCCTCTGCGACGAGTCCTTCTCCGCGCTCGACGAACTCACGGCGGATCGCCTCCGCAGCGAGTTCGCCTCCATCGTGAAGGAGGAGGGGAAGACCGGTGTCTTCATCACCCACTCCATCGAGGAAGCCGTCACCGTGGGCGACCGCGTGGCCGTCTTCCGCGCCCCGGGGCACGTGGCCAAGGAGTTCGACGTGCGAGGCGATCTGAACGAGGCACAGTCCAGCGAGTACCGGCAAGCCATCCGCAACGTGATGTCGGGGGTCTGACTCGCTGCACCGCGGGAACGCTCAGCGCTCCCGCGGTGCAGCGGTGCTCTGGCGGAGCAGGACCTCGGGCTCGACTGTCACGAGCTGACGGTCGCCCTCGGTGAGCAGAGCCAGTTCCACAGCGCGTCGCCCGATGTCCTCCAATGGCAGACGCACGGTCGTCAGCGCCGGGGTCATGTCCGCCGCCGGCGGTACGTCACCGAAGCCCGCCACCGAGACCTGATCCGGAACCACGATCCCTGCCTGGGTCAGCCCACCCACCAACCCGGCTGCGATCAGATCGAAGGTACCGAAGACACAGGTAGGCACCTGCGCTCCCGCCGCACGCGCCGCCGCGAACCGCTCGGCAGCCTGCCGGCCGGTCTCTCGGGTGGGCTCGCCGTAATGCACCGCGGATTCGCCCAGTTCAACGCCACGTTCGGAGAGCCCCTGGCGGAATCCCTCGACGCGGTCCGCCACGGTGTTCATCGCAGCCGACCCGGTCACCACCGCAAACTCACGGTGGCCCAAATCGCACAACGAGTGCGCAAGCCTCCGCGCCCCGTCGTGGTTCCCCACATCAATACTGTGCCCGGCGTGCTGGGTGCCCAGTGCGACCACCACCCCGCCGGAAGCCTCGAACTGCTTCAACTCAGCAAGGATCGGTTCAGCGGCCTCGCCGCGGAACCCGGAGCCCGCCACGATGATGGCGCGCGGGCGCTGGGCGCGGAGCAGACGCAGGTACTTGGTCTCCTGTTCCGGGTCGCGATAGGTGTTCACGATTGTGACAAAGAGACCGTGCTCCTCGGCCGCACTGACCACCGCCCCGGCCACCAGGGCGAAGTAGGCGTCGCGCACGTCGTGGACCACCAGGCCGATGGTCATGGAGGCCGAGCCGGCGAGTGCCCGGGCGTGATGGTTGGGCTCGTAACCGAGTTGCTCCGCCGCCTCGAGCACCCGGGCGCGCAAATCGGCGCGCACTCCGTACGGGCGCGAGGAGTTCAACACGCGCGACGCGGTGGCCAACGAGACGCCGGCTTGCTCGGCAACGTCGACGAGCCGTACCGCAGCTCTGCTCACATCAGCTCCACTCCTTCACCACTTTGCCAAATCGTAACCTGTGGGACGCCTCGCCCCGGGCGTGTCCACGGGCCGGTCGGCCACCTCGCCCACGCGGCTGGTCGGCGGCCACTGTGCCGCCCCAGATGCGGCGTGCGTCACGGTCCCGTCTACTGGTGGAGAGCCACACCCGAACCCGAACGAGGGATGTGAGGACGCACCGATGACCGATATGCCGGCCATTGCCGCCACCGATGCCACACGCGCCATCGCCAAGATCCTGCTCCCCATGGCTGCCGGGGGCGCGATCGCCCGGCGCCCGACGATGATGCGCATGGTGGACCGGCTCAACCTCGACGCCGGCGCCATCGACGAGATGCGCCGCTTACGGAGCAAGTACGGGCCCGGGCCGGTGCAGATCACCCCGGGACGCCGCCTGGCACTCGTCCTCGACCCGGACGACGTCCACCACATCCTGAACAACACGCCCGAGCCGTTCCGGCCGGACACCAAGGAGAAGCGCGGCGCGCTCGAGCACTTCCAGCCCGAGGGAGTGCTGATCTCCACCCCCGAAGAGCGCCTCAAGCGGCGGCCGTTGAACGAAGCGGCACTGCAGACACGCCAGCCCGTGCACGACCATGCCGCCACCATGAGCGCGGCGATCGAGGCCGAGACCGAGGCGCTCCTGGGGCACGTGGACTTCGCCGGCGGGCTGAGCTGGCGGCCCTTCGCGATCGCCTGGTGGCGCATGGTCCGCCAGATCACCCTGGGCGCCTCTGCCCGGGACGACACCGCCACCACCGACGGGCTGCTTCGCCTGCGCCAGGACGCCAACACGAGCTATCTGAAGCCCACACGCAAGAAGCTGCGCGCCAGGGTGCTCGCCTCGATCCAGGACTACGTCGAGCGTGCCGAGCCAGGGAGCCTGGCGCAGATGGTGGCCACGGTTCCGGCGGAGCCGGGGGTGGAGAGGCACCAGCAGGTGCCGCAATGGCTCTTCGCCTTCGACGCCGCCGCCTGGGCGACCATGCGTGCTCTCGCCCTGGTCTCGAACAGCCCGGAGGTCGTGACGCAGCTACGCGAGGAACTGGCCGGGGCCGATCAGGGCCGGCCGGACCTGCCCTACTCGCGCGCGGTCATCCTGGAGTCGCTGCGGTTGTTCTCCACCACGCCCCTGGTGCTCCGCGAGACCACCACGGAGACCGAGTGGGCCTCGGGCACCCTGCCGCCGCAGTCATCCCTGGTGATCTTCGCGCCCTTCTTCCATCGCGATCCGGACCACCTCGCCGAGGCCGACTCCTTCGCCCCGGAGTTGTGGATGCGCGAGCGCACCGACGCCGATTGGCCCCTGGTGCCCTTCTCGGGCGGGCCGGGGATGTGCCCGGGACGCAACGTGGTGCTGATGGTCTCCTCCCTGGTGCTGAGCCGGCTGGTCTCCGGTCACGACTTCAGCGGCCGGGAGTTCCCCGCGCAGCGCATCCCGCCCTCGCTGGATCCCTTCTCGCTGAGGTTCCGCGCCACCCGGCGCGCCTAGCCGACTGACGGGCCACACGCATCTCGGCTGATCGGCACGCTCCGGGTGGTACCGGATGCGCGCGCACCCAGCCCATGCCACGCTGCGGAGCACTGAGCGCAAGCGCGCTTGAGATCTCACCATCGACGGAAGGACCACCGTGGGAACGTTCATCGGACTCGTCATCCTGGGCGCCATCTTCGGAGCGCTCGCACGCCTATTCATGAAGGGCTCTCAGCCCATCGGCATCATCTGGACGATCGTCCTCGGAGCACTGGGGGCGCTGGCCGGCGGGTGGATCGCTGAGCAGCTCTTCGACGGCTCCACCCTCGTGATGTGGATCGTCGGCATCCTGCTTGCCGTCCTGTTCATCTCGATCTACGTGGGTGCCTTCGGCCGCAAGTCCCGGGTCTGACAGACCACCGCGCATACAGGGAGGTCCCGCCCGAGGGCGGGGCCTCCCTGCGTGCGTGTACGCCACGATCTCCGGTGACCTGCCTCGGCTGGTCGAGCTTCACCTCCCTGCAGCGGTGAGCGGCGCGGTACCGTGCAGGGCGTGAAGACTTGGAGCACAGCTGCGCCCCTTCTGGCGGCCGTGGTCGGCCTCTCCGCGGGAGTGCTCCTGGCGGCACCGGCTGCTGCCGACGTCAACGACGATGTGGTGCGCTCCCTGGAGATCGAGGCCGAGCTCGACCCCACCGGATCGCTGCACATCACCGAGACCTACGCATGGGACTTCGGTGACCGGGATGGGCTGGGCTTCTACCGCAACATCCTGCAGCGGATGGACTGGGAGCCCGAGCCCTCGATGGTGCGCGTGCTCGACATCGAGGAGATCACCGTCTCCTCACCCTCACAGGCGCCGGCACAGTGGTGGGTCGAACGCGACGACGAGTACCTCGAACTGGTCATCGGTGCCCCCGACGGGTCAGAGGAGACGCGCAGCGGCGTGCAGACCTACGTGCTCAGCTACACGATCGACGGCGCCGTGAACGCCATCCGTGACCAGGACGTGTCCGATCAGGACGAGCTCTACTGGAACGCCACCGGTCACGAGACGCTCGTGACCATGGAGGAGGTCAGCGTCTCCGTCACCGGGCCCGAGGAAGTCACCTCCGCCGCGTGCTTCAGCGGCCCCATCGGCTCCGAGCAGGAATGCTCCACACACGATGAGGCCGGTGCCACCGTCACCTTCGCCGACGGTCCACTCGAGCCCGGCGCCGGGCTCACCGTCGCGCTCGCCTACCCGCCGGGCACCTTCACCGACCCAGGCCCGATCCTGCAGGACAGGGTGATCGCGAGCCTGGGCGGGGATCGCGAACTCACCGCCACGCAGCAGTCCGTGGCCCGCGTGACCGATCCGGTGGTCTCCGCGCTGGTGACCTTCTGGCCGCTGACGTTGATCGCCGTCCTCGCTGCCATGGCCGCCGGCGTGTGGAGCCGTCGCCACCTCCACCGGGACTACCAGTTCTCCGGCCTTACCCCGGGTGTCATCCCCCCGGCCGGTCAGCAGGACCAACACCCCTCCGAGCGCCTCAGCCGCGAGCTCCCGCCCACGGTGGCCTTCACGCCACCGGATGGTCTGAGCCCGGCGGAGGTCAGCTATCTCTGGCACAAGGGTGAACGCAGCGAGCAGCTCTCAGCCACGCTCACCGATCTCGCCACCCGGGGTCACCTGGTCATCTCCGAGGCGGAGGCGGACAGCCGAGGTCGCGCGAGCGACTGGACCTTGACCCGGGCCACGCCGCCAGGGCAGGACGCCGCGGCACTCAAGGCGCACGAGGAGCACCTGCTGCACGCCCTCTTCACCA